>JALHQU010000073.1 GCA_022841795.1 Fimbriiglobus sp. | reverse complement strand
CGGTGCCACGAAACCAACTTTCTTCCGTGGCACCGGCGGCCCGCCGGTGGTTCATCTTGGGCGGCAGCGGTAGTACAGCAGGTAGCAGTTCTCGATGTCGTCGTACACGCCGACGTTGGCGACGATCTCGCCCAGGTCGAACCGCCCCTCGGCCGCGGACGGGCACCACGAAATCCCCTTCTGTTCCTCCAACGCGAACCCGTGCCGGGCCAGCAACCCAAGCATCTCGGCGTGGGTGTACTCGTACTTGTGGTCCGGGTTGATGAACAGGTCGTCGCCCACCTGCACCCGCGTGACCGCCCGGTTCGGCGTGTCGAAGCAGAACCGGCCGGTCGGCTTCAACACCCGCCGGGTCTCGGCCAGCACCCGCTCGCAGTCGTCGCGGCTGACGTGTTCGATCGACTCGCCGGAGAACACCAGATCGACCGACCCGGACGGGATCGCCGACAAGTCGGCCATCGACGTGTACAGGTACTGCACCACCCCGCGGCCGGTGTCGTACTCGATCGGGTCGCCGGGGGCCAGGTTCTTGTACAGGTCGTGCCGGTCGGTCCGCGGCGGCTCCACGATGGTGAGCGTGTCGAACCTGTACGGGTAGCCCATGACCACCATCGCCCCGAGCGGGGTGTCGTCCGCCCCGCCGCCCAGGTCCACGATCGTGTCCGCCTGCGGCAGCCCCTTCACCATCATCACCCGCGCGGCGTGCAGGGCGTGCAGCGGGTGCCGCAAGCTGGCCGCCGTCTGCGATTTGTACTCGCTCGATTTGGTCAGTTCGGACAGGAACTCGGACGGGCTGAGCCGGCCGGCGGTGAGCGCCGAGCCGTACATCCGCTCCTCGTCCGGGTTCGGCCCGCGGCCGAGCGCCGAGCGGAACCCGGCCCACACCAGCATGGCCGCCTCGTGCCCGCCGAGCTGAATCCCGGTGACGAGCTTCCGCACCCGCCGCATGGTTTTCGTCAGCATCCGTGCGCTCCGGTCGTGGGTCCGCCGCGTCCGTGGCGGTCGGGTGTTCGGGGATTATGGAACGTGCGAAGTGCGGACCGCAAGCCCAACTGACCGGGCTGGTCCGGTTATGCCGATTTTTCACTTTCATCTGGTTGGGAGACCACTTACGATACCCACCCAACCTCGCCCCCACCGGCAACGGAGTGCCGCCATGCCTTCGATCCTTGATCGCACGTTCCGCCGCGTCGCCGCCCTGCCCCCCTCGCTCGACCGGGCCGAACGCCACTCGCTCGCCGACCAGTTCCTGGCCATCGACAACGTGCCGATCATGTCCCCGCCGAACGGCCGGTTCTGGTTCCAGACCATGCCGCTGCGGGACGGCACCCGCATCCGCGGGGCGAGCGGCGACCCGAATCGCGAGCAGCGGCTGTGGACGGCGTGCTTCGGCACCGACCGCGACTGTCTGGCCGGCAAGCGGGTCCTCGACGTGGGGGCGAACGACGGCTTCTTCAGCATCGCGGCAGCGCTGTGCGGGGCCGACGAGGTCCACGCGGTCAACCCGGCCACGCTCGCGCACGGCACCTTCCCGGCCAACCTCCGCTTCGCCGCCGACGAGTGGGACGCGAACATCCGCATCACAGTGGACGATTTCCAGAACCTGCCGGAGCGAGCGGAGTACGACGTGATCCTGCTGTACGGCGTACTCAACCACCTGGAGAACCCGGTGGCCGGGATGCGGGCGGTGGAGCGGCTGCTGGCCCCCGGCGGGCGGGTGTACCTGGAGACTCAGGTGTCGAACAGCGGCGGCAACCAGCCGGTGTTCGAGCTGGCGTCCGACGTGTACGCCACCACCGTGCCACAGTACCGGGCCATGATCGACGTGCCGGGGAACAGCACGATCTTCGTGCCGAACGAACTCGGGGTGCGGGCGCTGGGGGTCACGTTTGGGCTGACGGTGGACGGGCTGACCGGCGGCAACGCCTACGAGGCGGCGTTCGGCGGCCCCGGCCGGCGGCGGGTGTTCGTCCTCAGCCGCGCCTCCGACCGCCCGCTCGCCCCGAAGGGGTGAGGCAACCAAAGCGACCACCGCCACCAGTAGTTTGACTGTCGTGAACATGGCTTCCCCCGCGATGGGAACATTTCATCATGAGTGATATTTTGTTCAAAATCCATCGCGGTGGAATGTCGGCAGGTTGAGGTCGGGCACTTTTTCGGGTGAACCAGCGGCGTCAGCCGCCTGGGTACCGATCACCCGTGGGTCTCGGTCGCTCCCGCGACCGGACCCACCCTACACAACCGGCCCTACGAACAATTAGCACGGCCACACGAGAGCGCAGCGTTGTTCAAGGCGTTCTTCTACACCGACGCTGACGACAAGATCCCGCTCGGCGAGGAGGAGCGTTGGATCGACATGGTCCCGCGGAGAGGCGACACTATAACGTTGGTCTTCGCTCCAGAGGGGTCTCCAAGTCCGCGGGAGCCGTTCACGGGCGAGGTGGTCGATGTGCAGTTGGCGTTCCAGCCGTCGGACACGCCCGGCGATCCCGATTACTGCACAGTCGATATTACTTTGAGAGAGGTGTAGACCCAGCGTTGAGCGTGATTACACGTCCTCGCCGCCCTCCCCTCGCCTCCCAACTCATTCCGTAGCCTATCCGCATCCCTCCCCGCGAGTTGCCGCCGTTCATGGACCGCGCCCGGTACGACCAGTTCGTCGCCACCTTCTTCGACGCCGACCCGAAAGCCGTCACCGGCATCTTCCAGGAGTTCCTGGACTCGATGAAGGCGCAGCAGGCGCTGCCGCCCGGCCACTACCTCAGCCAGAACTACGAGACCGCCCAGGCGAACCCGGAAATCCACCTGCTGCCGGGCAACCTGAAGGACGCCCGCGACGCCGTGTTCCCGTACTTCTGGGGCACCGACGGGTGGACCAGCCCGCTGCACCTGGAGAACGTCCGCGGGCCGGCCAACGCCGCCAGCCTGATCGGGGCCATCGCCTGCCTGCTGAAGAACCCGAACCTGTGCACCGACACGTACAGCCAGCGGTCGAACGAGCTGGAGGTGAAGGCCGTCACGGCGCTGGCGAACCTGATCTTCTACCACACCATCGACCCGTGGGGGGTGTTCACCATCGGCGGGACCATCTCCAACCTGTACGGGGCGCGGATCGGGGTGGAGAAGGTGGTGCCGGGGGCGATGCGGAACGGGCTGGGCGGGGTGCGGGTGGCCGGCGTCTGTTCGGACGCCGCCCACTACTGCGCCGCCACCGTCGCCGGTTGGCTCGGGCTGGGCACCGACAACCTGCACCACATCCCGACCGACCGGAACATGGCGATGCGGCTGGACGCGCTGGCCGACAAACTGGACGAGTTGTACCGCCGCGGGGACAAGGTGGCGTTCGTCATCGCCACGTTCGGCAGCACGGACGCCTTCGGGGTGGACGACGTGGCCGGCATCCGAACGGTGATCGACGAGGCGGCGAAGCGGCACGGCCAGCCGCCCCCGCAGCTGCACGCCGACGCCGCCGTCGGCTGGGCGCTGTGCTTCCTGAACGAGTACGACACCGCCGCCAACCCGTTCAAGATTGCCGCCGACACTCTGCCGGTCATCGACCGGGCGAAGCACCTGGCGAAAGGGCTGCGGGTGGCGGACAGCGTGACCATCGACTTCCACAAGACCGGCCGCGGGCACTACCCGAGTTCGGCGTTCATCGTCAACCGCCGCGACGACCTGCGGCACCTGGCCCGCACCACCACCAGCATGCCGTACTTCTGCGACGCCATCGACCGCCGCGACCCGGCCCTGTTCACCCTGGAAACGTCCCGCCCCGGCATCGGCCCGTACACGGTGATGGCGTCGCTCAACGGCATCGGGCTGCACGGCTGGCAGATGCTCATCGGCCGGGCGCTCGAACTCGCCCAGTACCTGAAGGCGAAGCTGGCCAAGCTGGACTACTGCCGGGTGCTGAACGCCGACACGCCGGGCATGAGCGTGCTGTGGTGGGTGCTGCCGAAGGGGCGGAACGCGAAGGACATCTTCGCCAAGCTGGAGGCGGGCGAGTTGCCGCCGGAGGACATCCAGCGGTACACGGCCGAGGTGCGACGGCTGTTCAACAAGCGGGAGTACAGCCTGGACCCGGCGGTGGACGCGCGGCTCAGCTACACCACCGACATCGGCTACCGCCCGCACGGGCACCTGATCCCGGGTTGGAAGGCGGTGTTCTTCCACCCGATGACGGACGAGGCGGTGATCGACCGGCTGGTGTGGGGCATCGAGGAGATGATTTGAGGCGAACGGCCAGCGTCAGCCGGCCGGTGATTGAACCACCGGCCGGCTGACGCCGGCCGTTCGCCAACTACTTCAACCGCACTTCCCCCACCACCACCCGCTGCACGCCCGGCAGGTTCCGCACCTCGGCGGCGAAGTCCCAAGCGTCGGCGTGCCGGGCGGCCGTGCCCGTCACCGTTGCCACGCCGTTCGCCACCTCCACCCGCAGCCCGGCGAACTTTGCGTTCCGCTTCAACTCCGCACTCACCTTGTCATACGGATCGGTCCGGGCCGGCACGCTCTGCCACCCGCCCTCGGGGACCGGCTCGGTCGGCAGGTTGGTCGCCGGGATGGGCGGGTACGGCGGGGGCTGGCTGCCCGGCACGCCGGCGGCAGGTCGGCGGTCTGAGGTCGTCACCGACACCACCGGGTCGCTCAGGCCGGGTAGTCGCTCCGCATCTTTCACCCGCGCCGCCGTGTCCGCGGTCCGCCCGCCTTCTGTCGGCACACTCAGTAACACCGGCGGGGGCGAAGCCGGTTTCGCTTCCGTGCGGCGTGGCGGGGCCATCTGTTCGCCGACGCGGGTGACCAGCGGGTCCACGTTCGCCGGCGCGGGCACCCACACCGTCAGCTTCACTCGACGAATCCCCTCGATCGTCGATACCACCGCTTCCAGTCGCGGGCGAACGTCGAGCGACGGCACCGGCCCGCCGATCACCGCCACCCCGTCGAGCACGTTCACCAGAAGCTTCAGTTGGTGCCGCCCGAGTTCGGTGTCGTTCGTAATGGCCGACTGCACGCGGAGGGCTAGATCGTCTTCGGCGTGCTTCACCGGCGGCGGGGCGGACGGCGTGGTCGGCAGTTGAAGCGGCGGCGGGGGCGGGGTGTTCGGCAGCCACACGACGGCGAGCAATAACAGCGGCCCGGCGACTTGAAGGAAAACGCCCCACCGCGGCCGGAGTGCGGCCGAACGAGTGGCGGTGGGGGCGGATCGGGGCATGACGCCGGCCGGGTGAGTCGTGGCGGGGTGCCGCAGAACGGAAACGTCCCGCAACCCCTACCCTCTTTATTCACACCCGCGGTGCGAAGTCGGAATGGGACTTGAAGAAATTACCCGCATTCGGATGCGGATTCGATCGGCCGGCGCCGGTGGCACGGGTCGCGGAGGTCGGCGAAAGTGGTCGGGTCGTGCCGGATGCGCGCTCCTCACCGCTTCTGACGCAGCAGCACCACGCGGGCGTTCTCGCGGCCGACGTTCGGCGGCCAGGTCGCCACCCACTCCGGCGGGTTGAGTTTGTCCTGGAACAGGTTCACCGCCGCCTTGTGCCGCTCGCTGTCGAACCCGGCCTCCTCCGGCGTGCCGTCCTTCAACTCAAGCACGGCGAAGATGACCGTCTGCCGGTCGGCCGGCGGGTCCGGCGGGATGCGGTACACCGACCGGCCGGCGAAGAACTGCGCCCACTCGTAGTGGTCGATGACCACCACCCCGCCCTGTTCGTAGCTGGCCAGCTTGCCGAGTTCCACCGCCAGCCGCTGACCGGCCAGCTTGTGCCCGGTGCGGTTGTCGTGCAGCGGGCGGGCGAGCGGCGGCAGGCAGGTGGCGGCGAGCGCGGCCACCGTCAGGTACGGCCACACCGGGTGGCGGAACAACCAGCCGACAACCGGCAGGTATGACCACAGGCGGAACCAGCCGGGCAGCCCGCCGACAGCGAACAGCGTGCCCACCAGCACCACCGGCAGCAGGTGCCGTTCGGAAATGTACCCGGCCTTGTACCCGAGGATGAACACCACCCCGAACTGCCCGGCGGCGAACACCGCCGGCAGCCACCCCTCCGGCCGGCGTGCCCACAGCGGCCAGGCGGTGAGCAGGCCGATGACCGCGTAGATCGCCACCCCGTAGTGCGTCGCCTTCAGCCACTCCTTGCCCGCCGTGAGTGCCACCTCGCCGACGCGATCCTTTCCCGCGAGGTGGACCGGGATGGCCTCGGCGAACGGCGGGCCGGCGACCACCCGCCGGGCGTCCGCCTCGACGCCGGCCGTCTGGGTCATCGCCGGCTTGTTCGTGAACCCGCGGATGACCAGCATGTACGGCCCGCCGACGGCCAGGAAGCCGGTCGCCACCGCCGCCGCCCGCCCCGTCGTCGCCTTCCACCCCAGCCGCTTGGTGACTATGCACAACCCGCACACGGCCAGCACCGCCAGCGCCGCCACCACCCCCTCCGGGCGAACCAGATAGGCGAGGCCGGCGAACGCCCCGGACCACAGGTATGCGGTCCACCGGCCGGACCGGAACCCCCACACGCCGGCGGCGAGGGCGAGGGCGGCGGCCAGCAGGAACAGCCCGTCGGTCAGCCCGTCGCTGGTGTCACGGGCCACCACCGGCAGCAGTTGCAGCAGGAACGCAGCCAGATACCCGGCGGACCGGCCGAACAGGGCACAGCCCAGGAACACGGTCGGGAACACGAGCAGCACGGCCGCGGCCGAGCTGGCCACCTGCGCGCTCAGCAGCATCTGCTCGGGCAGCGGGGTGTGCGTCAGCGGGCGGACCGCCCACGACGCGAGCAGGACGAGGGCCGGGTACGCCGGCGGGTGCTTCTCGTCCCGCAGCACGTCCAGCCGGGTGCGGTCCGGCCGGTCCGGGTAGCCGGCGGTCGGGTTCTCCAGGTTGAGCGCGTACCGCGCCAGCCCGACGCTGTCCCGCGCCGTCACCGCCGTGTTCCCGATCACCCAGGCGTGAACGCCGGCCGATACCACCACCAGCCCGAGCAGCACCGGCCACGCCCCGCGGCAGGCGAGCGACTGACCGTCGGCTTCCCGCGAGTTCGGGGGCGTTATTGACATACCCTTCCTGGCGCGGCCGTCCGGACCGGGTTAAAGTGGTGATGGTAGGTGAAGTGGCGGAGAGGCGTCAATACAGCCTGGGAGGTGGGCCGTGGTCCACGTGTCCGATTCGATCGTCATCCCCGCGCACGAGCTGACCTGGGAGTACGCCCGGTCTGGCGGGCCGGGCGGGCAGAACGTGAACAAGGTGGCGTCGAAGGCCACCCTGCGGTGGGCGCTGGCCGCGAGCGAGGCGGTGTCGGAGGCGGTGAAGCAGCGGCTGCGGGCCGCCCACCCCAGCCGGCTGACGGCCACCGGCGAGTTCCTCGTCACCTCGCAGGAGTACCGCGACCAGGAGCGGAACCGGGAGCGGTGCGCGGACAAGCTGGCCGAGATGGTGCGGGCCGCCCTGCACCCGCCGAAGCCGCGGAAGAAGACCAAGCCGACGAAGGCGTCGAAGCAGCGGCGGCTGACGGACAAGAAGCTGAACGCGACGAAAAAGACCACCCGCCGTAGCAGCGGGTGGTCCGAGTGAGCCGCCGGGTAGTTCACCTCACGCCCCGGTCTTCATGCCGAACAGCGTGGCCACCCACGAGGCGAGCGGCGACGCCTGCTGGTACCCGGCCATGCTCCGCACCAGTTCGAACGACATGATCGCGCCGATGAACACGATCGGCAGGGTGAGGCCGAGGACGACCGCCGGCAGCGGCCCCCACTTCGGCGGCGGGGCGACGACCGTGCGAACCACCGTCTCCGTCCGCCCCCGCGGCCGCACGTCGTCGTCCGCCATGTCGGCCAGGGCCGACCGCCCGCTCCGGCCGGACGGGGTCGCCGCTTCCTCGTCCTCCGACATGAGCACCACCTCGCTCGCGCTGCCGTCGTCCGCCATCACGTCGTCGTCCGTCACCGCCACCTCGAAGTCCGAGTTCTCCAGGTCGGTGTCCGACTCCACCGCCACCACCTCGGACCCGGACTCGTCCTCCACCGCCGGCAGTTCGAAGTCGGTCTCGAAGATGTCGCCCGACCCCTGCACCGACGACGCCAGGGCGTTCATCGACTCGCTGCCCGAGCTGTCGTCCAGCGACAGCTCGAACTCGCTGCTCCCCTCCTCCGGCTTGGCGGCGAGCGACCGGGCGGCGGAGTTCGGCCCGTCCACCGACAGCTCGAAGTCGATGTCCGACTCGTCCGCCGGCGGCTTCTTCTTCCGGTTCTTCTCGATGGACACCCCGCTGTCCGCCGGCCGGCCCAGGTTGATGCCGCTGTTCCCCGCCCCTGTCGCCGGCTCGCCGAGCGGCACCTCCTCGCTGCTGTCGTTCGTCAGTTGCAACTCGAACGAGTCGCTGTCCGAGTCCAGGGACAGCTCGAACTCGCTGCTGCCGTCGTCCGCCGCCGGTGAGTCCGGGGTGGGGATCTTCGACTTGCCGGTGCCGCTCAGCCGGCCGGACGACTTCGGGTTGGTCAGCTTGGCGCTCGACTTCTTGTTCAGCCCGACCCCACTGGTCGGCCCGCCCACATCCAGGCTCAGCTCCTCCGTCAGCACGTTGTCCCCGGCCCCTGTCTTCTTCGGGCTGATGTCCAGCCGGACGTCGCTGTCCCCCTTCTTCCCCTTCTTCTTGTCGTCGGTCAGCGCCAGGATGTCGTCGCTGTCGTCGCCCAACAGCAGCGGCTGCTCGGCCGGTTTTCTCTTCTTGGCGGAACTCGGCGGCTGCACCAGCAACTCGTCCGAGTCGTCGCCCAGCGGAGGGGCCGAGCCGAGCGGCAGACCGGGGTCGCTGGCCTGGCCGGTGGCGCGGGCCAGTTCGTCGATGTCCGCCGCCCGGAACCGCAGGGTCGCCCCGTCGCGGAACGACCGCACCTGCTTCCAGTCGTCGCGGAGCCGCCGCTTGAACTCGTCCGGGGCGATCCCGAGCCGGCCGGCGGCTTCTTCGAGGGTGTATGTCTGTGCCATTGTGGATCACCCGACGAGTGCAGGGGTGGCGTGCGATAGAGCCTATTTTACCCAACTTGAGCGGGCGAACCAGCAAAACCGGACCGGGATTCCGGATCCGCCCGCCGTCCGCCGTTCGATTATGCCGCCGGCGCCCACGGTGCGGGGCCGAATCCGCCCGCCCGTCGGCCGAGGGTGGGGAAAAGGCTAAAATCCGCCCTTCCCGACTGCGGCCCCCGGCCCTATAAATTCACACTCACGGACTGGGGGCGTAGCTCAATTGGTTAGAGCACCGGACTGTCGATCCGGAGGTTGCGGGTTCGAGTCCCGTCGCCCTCGCTGACGTAAGATCTAGGCCGAACAGCACTTCGCGTACCCTCCCGGTGGTTGGGAGGAGCGGCCGGCAGAAGCCCGAACCCGGTACTCTACCGGGTTTCCGCTCTCCGGTTCCGCACCATGCCACGCAAATCCCCTCCCGCCCTCCGCCGGCACAAGCCGAGTTAGCAGGGTGTGGTCACCCTCAACGGCCACGACCACTACCTCGGTCACTGGCCCGCGGGGACGAAGAAGCCACCCGCCGAAGTCCGTGACGCGTACGACGCCCTCGTCGCCGAGTGGCTGGCCAACGGGCGACGGCCCATCTCCCGCACTGCCCCGCCGATCACCGTCGCCGACCTCATCCTCCAGTTCTGGATCCGGCACGTCGTCGTCCACTACCGCCACCCCGACGGAACGCCGACGAGCGAGCAGGAGAACTACAAACACTCGCTCCGACCGCTCCGCCGTCTGTTCGGCAAACTGGCCGCGACCGAGTTCTCGCCGCTCAAACTGAAAGCGGTCCGTCTGTCGCTCGTCGACGTGGGGTGAGCCGCGGGGTGATCAACCAGCGGGTGGGGCGGGTCAGCCCGGCCGCCTGCCGCAGTTCGCGGACGCGAAACCCCACCCGCTCCAAAAACCGCCGGTCGTCCTTGTTCATCGTGGCCGAACAAGGTGCCAGAGTGCATGATGTGTTTGAGTAGCATTCCGCCGGAGGCCGCCGCGTGCACCCCGCCCGCTGGGCGTACCCGGTGTGGGGGGACGACGCCTCACCCCGCCCGAGCGGCGCCCGCTCGGGACAGTTGGCCGCCTGCCGACGGGCGATCGACGTGGCGTTCGACGAGGCGGCCGCTTGGGTGAGCGGGAAGGTGTGGTCCGTGCCGGCCGAGCCGCATCGCTCACGCCGTCCCTGGCGGGGGCGGGAGCCGCAACAGGCGGGCGACCGCCGGTCCCGGCACCTTGGCCAGGTGCAGCACCGTACCGACCAGCACCCGCACCTCCAGCCACGGGCCGAACTCGCTCGCGTACCGCAGGTCGGTGGCCACCTTCCGCCGCACGCTGGTCAGGTCGGTGTCCGGCGGCAGCAGGATTTGGGCCAGCCCGGTCACCCCCGGTTTCACCCGGTGCCGGTCGTCGTACCGCGGGACCACGAGGACCAGACCGGCGATGATCTCCGGCCGCTCCGGCCGCGGGCCGACCAGGCTCATCTCCCCCCGCAGCACGTTGAGCAGCTGCGGCAGCTCATCAATGTGGGTGGCCCGCAGGAACCGGCCGACCGGGGTGACGCGGGAGTCGCCCCGCACCGCCCAGCGGACGCCGGAGGCGGCCTCGCAGTTGTGGTACATGCTGCGGACCTTCCACAGCACGAACCGCCGGCCGTTCGCCCCCACCCGCACCTGCGAGTAGAACGCCGGCCCGGCCGAGGTCAGCCGCACCGCCGCCGCGGCCAGCAGGAGGACCGGCCCGGCCAGCACCAGGAGGAGGCCGGCGGCGGTCAGGTCGAAGGCGGACTTCCACCACGCCAGCGACCCGTCGGGCCGCGACCGCACCGCCGGCTCGGCGGCGACCGGCGGGTGATGAACGGGCGTCGTCTGTTGCGGCAACGCGTCCAATAGAGCAGTCATCGATCGAAACCTCGCATCCTGTGAAGCGGTGGGTGCCCCACGGTCGGGGGGCGGCGGGTCAGGCGGCCGGTACGCGGTCGAGGGCGGGGAGAGCGAGGACTCCGGGGCCGGATCGTGCGGCCCCGACCGCGGCAAGCGGAATCGAAAAGCGGGTGTTCGGGAGAGATCGTTCACGGGCGGGGGGGGGGGCGGGTCTCTACCCCCCCCCCCCGCCGCTCAACCCGGTGCGGCTCAACTGCCGCACCGACTCTTACGCCGCCACCGCCGCGTCTGCGGCCGGCCCCTCCTTCCGCCCAAACCTCCGCAGCACCGCACCGAACAGCGGCAGGCCGAGCACCCCGAGTAGCAGCGCCGGTGGGGCCGGCACGACCTCCAGGAACCCCACATAGGAGGTGACGGAGAACTGTCCGTTGCCGCCCTCCGGAACGACCACGGTAAGGAGCTGGTCGAGGGTGTACGTCCCGTTCGGCTTCGTGGTGAACTCCTCGTCCATCCGGGTCATGTCCGGACTGCCGTTCACCGACACCGAGCTCCCGCCGACGAGGGTGCTGGTGGCCGTGGTGGACACCAGCGGCTGACCGGGCGGGCTGGCGAACGGGACGATCGAGGTGTGGATCACCCCGAGCAGCCCGGTCAGCCCCGGCGGCAGGGTGAACTCGTCGTTGCGGAGGCGGATGGTGTACGTCCCGGCCGGGACGAACGGGGACGCGCCGGCCGGCCCGTTGGTCGCCGCCTTGAACTGGAACGTCGTGCCGATGGACGCGAACGTCGAGAACTGCTCGCGGCTGGAGCTGACCGTGATTCGCCCGCGGTCACTCGCCAGAACCCCGAACCCGAACATGAGCGAGTCCGGGGTGCCCGGACTGGGGCCCGCGCTGGTCGGCCCGTTGTACCCGGCCGGCGCCGACAGGATGGTGAGGGTGAAGGCGGCGTCCGCCCCCCCCGGGGTGACGGCCGCGCACACGGCGACCGCCAGCCCACACAAGAATCGTCGCATCAGATACTCCTCCTGAAATATCGGACAAGGGATAAAGGGGCGATTCCAGGCCCGCCGGTCTTGCCCTTCCCGGACTGGCCTCACCCGCAGGCTCCGGCCCGTGCAGCTCACGGGCCGCGGCGGTGATCAATTGTCGGTCGCAACCCGTCCGGCATCAGCGGAACAAGGGCCGCAGCGGTGGGGGCAACCGCTGACCACTGCGGGGGGTGGTAGGTCAGTGAGCGGTGACCGACGCGGACTCGGGTAGCCGCCGCTCGGTCCGCCGCCAGGTGCCGGTTTGCGAGGTGAACGCCCAGCGGAAGAACCCGACGAACAGGGCGGCGTTCATCAGCACGAACATGGACGGCAGGCGGAGCACCTTCAGCGCCCGCGGCCTCGCCGGGAGCGGCAGCCGGTGGGCCGCGACGGCCACCGCGTAGAACCCGAGCTGGGCGATGAGCAGTTCGGCGAACTCCGGGTGGTGCGCCAGGGCGGCGTTCGCCGCCAGGGCCAGCAGGAGGAAGAACGGGCACACCCAGCGGAGCACCTTGTGCGAGGCGAACGTGAGCGCGACCCACCCGTGGGCCGGGTGCAGCAGGCGGTGCAGCAGGCCGATGCTCTGGAACCCGCCCGCCCCGATCCGCACCCGGCGGCGGAACTCGGCCGCCAGGTCCGCCGGCGTCTCCTCCACCGCCACCGCCGCGCGGTCGTACACGATCCGCCCGCCGCTGCGGATCTTGGCCAGCATCGGCAGCACGAAGTCGTCCACCAGGGTGCCGGGTGGGAGGGGGACGAACGCCGACCGGCGGACGGCGTAGATGGCCCCGTTCGACCCGAGCAGGGCGCCAAGCCGGCTCTCGGCCAGTTTCATGAACGTCTCGTACTTCCAGTACAGCCCGTCGGCGTTCGTCCCCCCGTCCGGGTCGGTGAGCACCAGCTTGCCGCTCACCGCGCACACCGTCGCGTCCAGAAACCAGGCGGCCAGTTTCCGGGCCGCGTCCGGGGCGGTGTGGGTGTTCGCGTCCGACAGCATGACCACCTCACCGCTCGCCTCCGGGATGGCCGCGTTCAGCACCGCCGCTTTGCCCCGCCGTTTCTCGAACGCGAGTACCCGCACCCGCGGGTCGTCGAACCGGCGGGCGACCGCCGCCGTCCGGTCGGTGGACCCGTCGGACGCGACGATCACCTCGAACTTGTCCGCCGGGTAGTCGCTCGCCAGCGCGTTCGCAACCCGTGGCCCGATCTCGACTTCCTCGTTGTGAGCGGCGATCACGAGCGACACGAACGGGAGCGTGGCGTCCGTGGCGGGGGGCCGGGCCGGTTGTCGACCGAACAAACGAGCCAATACCCAAATGAGACCGGGATACACAGCGTATGTGTAAATGACGGCTGATAGACTGAGAGTGAGCGCGAGGACTGCCAGTCGTTCCCATCCGTCCATGTGTCAGCTCCTGGTGCGGCGGTCGGTGCGTATCGAGGCCCGGACCGTGAGCGACCAGGGCGGCCAGGTGGGTTGCAGAATCTGTACCTTCCACCCCCCGCGACCGACCTTTTCGCGGAATCCCCTCACGCGTCGGAGCGCCGATGACAGCAGCCGCTGCCGGCGCTTCGTGGCGCTGCGACGGTGACGCCGAAGCTGACGAACCTTGAAGGCGGGCAATCTGAATGTGTCCAATTCAACCTGCACGCCGCGGCCGAACTGGCTGAGCAGGTGGAGGTGGAGACGGATATCGAGGCGATCGTGTGGTCGGAGTCGGTGTGGTTGCCCGCCGTCTTCCCCGCCGGCGGGCGAAGTGACACCACGCCCGTCCCGGTCAACGGCCCGATAGGGAGGGGTTGCGGCGGGCGACGAACGCGGTGTACAGCCACAGCACCAGCACCCCGCCGAGAACGGCCATCAGCCAGCCCGGCCACATGCGGTTCACGTCCGGGTCACTCCCCCACGTCGGCCAGAAGGCGGACGAGATTAGCCCGCCGACGCACGCGCCGACGACGCCCAGCACGATGGTCAGCACGATGCCCAGGTTCTGCCGGCCGGGCAGGAGGGCGCGGGCGAGGAGGCCGACGATCAGGCCGGTGACGATCCAACTGAGGAGGTAGAGCATGGTGGTCGTCCGGTGAGAGGTCGAGATGCGCCATGTAGGACGCGGGAGCGACGAGCGGTGCAACTTCCACGCCGCCCGATCCGCTTCCGGTAACCCCGCGGGGCCACGGTCCAGCGCACACGGCCGGTGGGTTTCGGATGTCGGACACCTCCCCCAAGCGTGTCGGGACATGTGGCGATCGAAGTGCGGCTGGTCGCAGTGTACACCCGTGTGCGAGGCGGATCGTCGGTCGGGTGTGGGGGGAACTGCCATTCGGACCGGACCGGCCGTTTGGCCGCCCCGGTCGAGGCCGCACGGGCATACCCTGCAAGGGCTGCTCGGGAACACGTTCCGGGCGGTTCGGTTTCCCGATGTAAGGATCACACGATGCGAGTTCTGCTGTTCACCGCCTTCGCCCTCGCCCTCGCCCTGTCGGCGTCTCACCCGGCCGTCCGGGCGGACGACAAGGCGGTGCGGGAGGTGAAGGAGTTGAAGGACCTGGTCGACACCGCGGCCGCGGACACCGAGTACAGCACCCTGGTGCGGGCGGTGAAAGAGGCCGGGCTGGTGGACACCCTGAAGGAGAAGGGGCCGTTCACCGTGTTCGCCCCCACCAACGCCGCGTTCGAGAAGATCGGCAAGGAGAAGCTGGACGCCCTGCTGGCCGACAAGGAGAAGTTGAAGAAGGTGCTGCTGGCGCACGTCGTCGTCGGCAAGACGATCACGGCCGCGGAGGTGATGAAGATGGACGGCAAAGAGGTGAACGGGTTCGCCGTGCGGGTGGACGGGGACAAGGTGAGCGTCGGCGACGCCAAGGTGACGAAGGCGGACTGCAAGGCGACCAACGGGATCATCCACGTGATCGACACCGTGCTGATGCCGAAAGAGTGACCGGCCTGACAGGGTCGAAGCCGGAAGCCCCGCCGACTCAAATCGGCGGGGCTTCTCGTTTCATCGGGCTCATCAGCACGGCGAGGCGCTCGCCCAGATCGGCCAGGCGGGGCGGCTTCTGAAACACCACCAGGGCGCCCAGGGCGAGGAGACCCTGTTCGGAATACCGCCCGGCGTCCCCGGTCACGAAACACGCGCGGACGTGCGGGTCGAACCGCCGCAGCGCGGCCAGCGTTTCGGGGCCGTCCATGTCGGGCATCCGCACGTCCAGTAACACCATGCCGATGGACACGTGGCACGATCGGTACGTCTCGACCGCTTCCCGCCCGTCGGCCGCCGACCAGACGGCGAACCCCAGACGCCTCAGCCCGGCGGTGAGGACCGTGCGGACGCCGGCGTCGTCATCGACGATCAGAACCCCGCCGGCCGGCCGGATCGCCGGGACCGTCCGTTCGGGACGGCCCCGGGAGTGTTCCGGGTCTGCGGCGGTGGCTCGGTCCTGCGGGTTCATGGGCGGTGGCCCTGAGGGGTTCGGCCGGCGGTTGACGGGTTTCACTCAGGGTAAATGGTGGCACCGCGACGCCCGTCGGGATCCGCGGACCCGGTGTGTCGGAAATTCCCCGACAGGCGTGTCGTTCGTCGTCTCGCTCGCCGTGCTCGGGCGCCGCTCCGGTTGGCGGGCCGAGATCAGCTGTTCCAGCACCGCCCGCACCAGGCTCGGGTCGGCGGGCTTGAACAGGTAGTGGTCGATCCCCAGTTCCCGGGCGCGGGCCCGGTGCACCACGTCCGTGTGCCCGCTCACCACGACGACCGGCGTGTGCCCGCACCCGGGCAGTTCGCGGAACCGGGCGACGAACTCGAACCCGGTCATGCGGGGCATGCCGATGTCCAGCAGCACGGCCGCCGGCCGGCGGGTGAGAGCGGCCGCGAGTGCGGTCATGCCGCAGTACCGTGGTTCGCCGTCGTACCCCCACAGGGCGAGCAGCATGGTCATGCTGTCGGCGCCGTCGTGCTCGTCATCGACCACCAGCACATACGGCCGGGATCCGGTCATGTGAAACACCCCACGCCTTGGCGGGCGACGTCTTCCGGATGCGGTTCGCCGAAGACCGTCAGTATGCGACGCGGGGCCGGGGCGGCCGGACAGGTAAAGTGGCAAACGGGTTCGGGGAAATGAGAGGTGGCGTGTCGGGGAAACCCGCAACCGCGGCGGCGGGGCCGGCGGCCTCACCCGTCCTGGAGCCAGCCCTGCTGGACGGCGTACCGGACCAGATCGGCCCGGCTGCTCAGGCCGAGCTTCTCCATCGCCCGCGCGCGGTACGTCTCCACCGTCTTCACGCTCAGTTCCAGGCGGGCGGCGATCTCCTTGTTGCTGTGCCCGGCGGCCGTCTGCCGGGCCACGTCCGACTCCCGGTCGCTCAGCTCGCCGCTCGTCACCCCGAGGTCCGTCGGCTTCCGCACGTACCCGCCCACCACCTTGCCGGCCATGCTCGGGTCCAGGTACACGCCGCCCGCCGCCACCGCCCGGATGGCGTGAATCAGTTCCTCCGGGGCCGCCCGCTTGAGCACGTACCCGGCCGCCCCGGCGGTCAGCAGCTGGCGGATGTACCCTTTGTCCTCGTGGACGGTCAGGGCCAGCACGCGGAGGGTCGGGCACTCCTGCCGCAGGCGGGCGGTCGCCTGCGAGCCGGTCAGCTTCGGCATGGACACGTCCATCACCACCACGTCCGGGCGGAGCGGCGGCGCCTGCTCGCACGCGGCCAGCCCGTCGGCCGCCTCGCCCACCACGGCCATGTCGGACTGGGCGTTGATCAGGGCTTTCAGCCCCTCGCGGACGACGGCGTGGTCGTCGGCCAGGAAGATCCGCAGCGGGGTCATGCGTCCCCCCCGTCGCCGGTGAGCGGGATGCGGGCGATCACCGTCGTCCCCCGGCCGGGGGTGGATTCGACCACCAGCGTGCCGCCGACCAGAGCCGCCCGCTCCCGCATGCCCAGGACGCCGAGCCGCTGCCCGGTCGTGGCGTCCACGTCGAACCCCCGCCCGTCGTCCTCGACCACCACCGACACCAGCTCCGGCGACCGCCGCAAGACGACGCTCACCTTGTTCGCGGCGGCGTGCTTGAGCACGTTGGTGAGCGCCTCCTGCACCACCCGGTACAGGGCCGTCTCGATCGGCGGCGGCAGCCGGTCGCCGTCCCGCCGGGAGGTGTGGAAATCGACCTCCACGCCCGACCGCTCGGACCACCCTTCAGTGTAGTTCGCCAGGGCCGCGTCAAGCCCCAGGTCGTCGAGCGCGGTCGGCCGGAGTTCGAGCGCCAGGTTGTGGATCTCCCGGCCCATCGCGTCGGTCAGCGATTGCAGGCCCTGCAGCCGGTCCCGCTCCGGGGACGGGTCGGCGAGCGCGTCCTTGACCACCTTCAGCCCCAGCCCGAGGGCGGTCAGGTGCTGGCCCAACTGGTCGTGCAGCTCGCGGGCGATCCGCTGCCGCTCGGCCTCCTGGACGGTGGTCAGCCGCTGTTGCAGGTCGCGGCGGTCCGCCTCCGCCTTCTCCCGCCGGACGATCTCCTTCTGCAGCGTGCCGTTCGAGTGGGCCAGTTCGGCCGTCCGGTCCCGCACCCGCACTTCCAACTGGTCGTGCGCCACCCGGATGGCGTCCTCGGCCCGCTTGCGGTCGGTCACGTCCCGGATGTTGCACTGGATGACCGGGGTGCCGACCACGTCGTACACGTTGCTTACGAACTCGACCTCGATGCCCCGGTCGTCGTGCGTCCGCAGCGGCAGGTCGTCGTACCGGATGTACCCCTTCTCCTGGAGCACCCGGAACGCCGCCTTGTTCGACTCGATGTCGCGGAACAGGCCGATCTGCCACAACTCCTTGCCCACCAGGTCGTCGTGGGCGTACCCGAGCAGGTGGCACAGGAACGGGTTCGCGTCGAAGATCCGCCGGGTGCCCGGATCGACCAGCAGGATGCCGTCCTGGGCCGTCTCGAACAGGCGGCGGTAACGCACCTCGGACAGCGCCACCGCCGCGGCCGACCGCTGCCGCTCGGTGGTGTTGGTGAAGAGGACCGCGACCGTCCGACTCCCCTCCCCCCCCCGGCGGAAGGCGTAGATGTCGAACCAGTTGTCGGTCAGCGACTTGACGTGAACCGAAGCGCGAACGGGTTCGCCGGTCGCGGCCACCCGGCCGTACAGATCGATCGACTGCGGTTCGATATCCGGCAGCAGTTCGCGTACGCGCTTGCCGGTCACGTCCCGCAGCCCGCACTGCTTCTCGAACGCCGGGTTGACCTCCAGGTAGCGGAAGTCGGCGGGCCGCCCGCCGGGGTCGAGTAACACCTCGATCAGGCAGAACCCCTCGTCGATCGAGTTGAACAGGTCGCGGTACTGCTCGTCCGCCCGCCGCCGCTCGGTCAGGTCTTCGACGGCCAGCAGGATGAGGGCCGGCCGCCGGCCGACCGGCGGCAGGCGGCGGGCGTTGAGCACCATCGACCGGCGGCCGAGGCCGGCGAACTCGTCGTCCACCACGAACCCGTCGAAGTGGCTGTCCCGCGGCAGGATCTGTTCCAGCAGCTCGCGCAACCGCGGTTTGTCCCACTGGCGGCCGGCGAGGGCGAACAGCGACAGCCCCTCGGTCTCGGCCGGGGTGGTGCCGAACGTCTGGTAGAACGCCCGGTTCGCCGTCCGCACCGTCAGCCCGCCGTCGAGCACCACGAGCGGCTCGCGGACCGTCTGCACGATCCCCTCGGCGAACGCCCGCGCGTCCTCCACCCCCTGCACCAGCCGCTGCCGCTCGCTCACGTCGCAGAACACGAGCACCGCCCCGACGACGGGGCCGGCCGGGTCGCGGACCGGGGCGGCCCCGTGGTCGATGCGGCACTCCCGGCCGCCGCGGGCGATCAGGACGGTGTGGTCGGACAGGCTGACGGCCGTTCCGGCGGCGAGTACCTCGGTGACCGGGTCCGTCATCGGCTGGCGGGTCGCCTCGTTCTCGATCCGGAAGATGTCCGCGAGGGGCCGGCCGGCCGCGTCCGCCTGCGACCACCCGGTCAGGGCCTCGGCGGCCGGGTTGACGGTCAGGACGCGACCGCCGGCGTCGGTGACGACGGTGGCCAGCCCGATGTCGGCGAACGCGCCGAGCGTCCATTCGGCGAGCGGCGGCTGCCGGGGCTGTCCTGGGGTCATCGCGTCGTCTCCTGCCGAGTGGTCGCCGCGGTCGGGCGGGGTGGCCGGACCGCGGGCGCAGGTGACGAAGTCATTGTACCGCCGGCGACCGGCCGACCGTCGGCAGGCGGACCTTCCACGCCAGCCCGGTCAGCGCGAACAGCCGGATCACGTAGTAGCTGATGTCGATCTGCCACCACCGCAGCCCGTGGCGGGCGGAGGTGGGGAAGGCGTGGTGGTTGTTGTGCCACCCCTCGCCCAGGGCCAGCACGCCGAACAAGAGGTTGTTGCGGCTCTGATCGCCGCCCCGGTACGGGCGGGCGCCCCACAGGTGGCAGACGGAGTTCACGCTCCAGGTGACGTGGTGGACGGCGAACACCCGCACCAGCCCGCCCCACACCAGGCCGAGGGCGGCGCCGGCCCAACTGCCCATCAGCACCCCGCCGAGGGCGGCCGGGATGACCAGCCCGAGGACCACCCAGAGCGGGAACAAGGCGTCCGCCGCCCGCACCGTGCGGGACTGTTGGAGGTCCCGCACGTACCCGTCCAGCCCGGCCGGGTCGGGGGTGAACACCCACCCGACGTGGGCGTACCAGAACCCGCGGACGAGGCCGAGCACGCCCCGCCCGGCGTGGTGCGGGGTGTGCGGGTCGTCCGGGGTGTCGCTGTGCTGGTGGTGCCGGCGGTGGTACGCCACCCACCGCAGGACCGACCCCTGCACGGCCATCGACCCCACGGCGGCCAGGACGAACTTCACCCACCCGTAGGTCTCGAAGCTGCGGTGGGTGAACAGGCGGTGGTACCCGACGGTGATGCCCAGCCCGGTCAGCACACCCATGCCGAGCAGCAGGCCGAGCGGCACCCAACTGAACCCCCAGCCCCAGAGCAGGACGACCGCAATGACCACCCCGGCCGGCGGGACGAACACGGCCGTGAAGGTGCCGATGCGGACGGCCAGGGGGACGGTGTCCGCGGCCGGGTGGGCAGGCGGCGGGGCCGGCGAGTGTGCAGGTGTTGAACTTGTCAAGTGGGGTCCGCGATACCAGTGGGATGATGTCCGGGTCCGGTCCGGTGGCCGGGCACGGGGGCGCCCGATCGTTCGTGGGCACAAGTCATCCCATTCTCACCGCTCGTGGCCGCCGGGCGGACGGGGGAAGGGCGGGGGGCACGTCCGGAAGAACCGCCATCCGGCGTCAGTGTTTCCCTGACGCGCTGTTGCGGGTCGAGTCGACGACCACCCGACGCCCGGCACCCCACGACTCTCCTGACGCCGGCGGCTGATTCCCCCTCTCCCTGTTACCCGATCTCCTGGCCACCCCGAACCGAACGGGCGGGGATACTGGCACAGTCGCGGGTCGGATGTACCCCCAGATCGACCGTGTTCGACCCCACAGCGTGAGGTGGCTCTCGTGACAAAGCTCCCCGGAAGCTGGCACACCGGTACCGTCGTCGGCGTCGCCGGTGACAAGTTGACGACGACGTGCCGTGAGGGTGAACAGCACACCCACACGATGTCCGAAGACGTTGTCGTGACGTGCGACGGGAAAGCCTGCAAGGCGGCCGACCTGAAGACCGGCACCCCCGTCCAGGTGACCACGCATCGGGACAACGCGAAGGTCGCGACCGCGGTGGATTCGGGTCAGCATATCCGGATGTCGGTCAAGATGGCGTAACGATCCCGGCAACCCGCCGCCGGCCGGTTGCTCCCCTGTCTCGAGGGCCGGAACATGACGACTCAGCAACTGCTCGACGTCCCGCCCCGCCTGAACGGGCGACACCACCGCACCTACGAAGCGATCTTCCGCCTCCCGCCGGCTCACAACCTGGCGTGGCACGACGTGCGGTCGTTGCTCGACAACCTGGCGGACGTGACCGAGAGCGATCACGACTCGTTCCGGGCGATGAAGGGTGGGCAAGAGCTGGTGTTGCACGTCCCGCAGTACAAGGATTTCGTGACGGGCGAAGACCTGCTCACCGTTCGCCGCTTTCTGACACAGACGGGCGACCCGGCCGCGGCAGGCAACCTGCTCGTCGCACGCGCGGCGCCGACTCCGCTCGCTTGATGCGGGCGGTTGGTCACGAACCCGACGTTCGCATTCGTGATGGCGACCGGTAGCCCCAGACCCCCGGTTTGCGAAAACTCGACGAGGGTCGGCCCGTGCCAACAAACGTGTCGGAATTCGGCGGGGAGTGGTACGCCGCGGCCTACCGCTTACAAGGGTCCCAGGTGGTCGTCCTCGGCACCCTCCGGTCGGACCCGGCCGGCGTGCGGGGCTGGCTGACCACGGCCGGCCTGCCCCGGTCCGGAGCGTACCTGACGCCCGCGGTCGGCACCGCTCCGGGGTTCTACGCCAAACCATACCTCAGCGACATCTATTACCGGATTGATCCAGGTACGGGCGGGGCGGTGTGGGATGGGGATGCGAGGTTCGGGGAACCCCGCACGGTGACGGAACGGGACGGGTTTCGCGGATGATCGGGCGGCGCACCCGCTCACCCCGTCGCTTCGGCCGTGGGGTGCGGCCCACGGGCGAGGTCCGACACGACTTCGGCGGCCGGCCGCCACGCGGTCACCCATTCCGTCGTGTGGACCGTGTTCGGACCCTTCTGCCACCAGTCGAACCCGGAGTACACGCCGCCCACTTCCTCGCCGCCCCGTGTCATCCAGTCCACCGCCCGACCGGGCTGCGGCATTTGAACAGCAACGAGGATGTAGTCACGCACGGCGGACATGGGTTGGAGCCGGTGTGTGCCAAGGTGTGGCCGACCGCGTTCGCCGCGCTACCCCTAACCCGACGCTCACGGCCGACCACCCGCACAGCATAGGCGCCCGTCCGCGACTGGTATCGTCGGGAATGACGGGAACTGGTGTCGGGGAATACCTTTCGGAAGTCCGGTCGGGCGGTCGCGTCGCGGCAGCACCCCGACGGGTCCGAGAAGTGAAGGCGGACACGATTCCGCCTGGAACGCCCGCCGGCGTGCGGCGGCGGCGTTATGATGAGTGCAACGGAGCGCCCGCTCCCTGGTGCCTACCCCTTCCCGAGAGCAGTTCTTCGGAACCGGCGGACATCAGCCGCCGGCCGGCGTGGCGTCGCTCGCCACGGTTCGCCCCGGCGGTCACGATCCCGAGCCGACGGCCTGAGTGTTCGGAACACGAACGGGAGACCGACGATGGCCAAGGTGCCGACGACCCCGCCGCGGGCGGAGCGTCCCGCGGAGGAGACCGCCGCGACTCTGCCGGATCAGGCGGTCCAGTCCGGCGTGCTGACCGCGCTGGGCCGCCCGCCGGGATTGTACCGGGTGGCCGTGCGGCCGCTGTGGGAGAACCGCTTCCGGGTGAACGTGCTGGTCGGCCCGGACTACACGTCCGCCCGCATCGCCCACAGCTTCTTCGTGGAAACCGACGCCACCGGCCGCATCCACTCGTCCACCCCGCGGATCACCAAACTGTACACCTGACACCCGCCCGGCCGGCGTTCGGCATCGGAGGGGGCGATGATTCCCAACCACGTTCTGAACGACCTCGGCCCCGACGACCGGGTCGCCGTCCTGTCCCACCGCGGGGGTCTGCGGTTCGTCGTCCACCGGGTCGCGGAATCGGCCGTCGTGATCCGGGCGGACGCCACCCGAGCCGGGGCCGAGGTGCTCGCCACCCACCTGTCCGACAAGGTGGCCATCCTCGAACTGATTGCCGGCCGCGAGCGGGACGTCGGCGGCGAGGGGTGAGCGGACTGGATCACCCCTCGACCCGCCCGCCGCGGGCCGGGGCGTCCGCGACCGGGGGACACTACCGTGCGACGGTCCGACATCCAGAAGATCGCGTTCGTCGGCGACTACCTGCCGCGGAAGTGCGGCATCGCCACCTTCACCCACGACATGCGGGCGTCGGTGGCCGGCCGGTTCCCGCACGCCGAGTGCTTCGTCGTGCCGGTGAACGACCGCCGCAGCGGGTACGACTACCCGCCGGAGGTGCGGTTCGAGATCGACGAGCCGGACCTGGAGAGCTACCGCCGGGCGGCCGACTTCCTGAACTTCGCGGACACCGACGTCGTCTGCCTGCAGCACGAGTACGGGATTTACGGCGGGACGGCCGGCGGGCACGTCCTCGGCCTGGTGCGGGACCTGCGGATGCCGGTCGTCACCACCCTGCACACCGTGCTGCGGGAGCCGAACGACGACCAGCGGCGGGTGCTGGTGGAACTGGCCGCCCTGTCCGCCCGCGTGGTGGCCATGACCGAGCGGGCGAGGGTGTTCCTCCGGACCGTGTACGACGTTCCGGAGGAGAAGATCGATGTCATCGCCCACGGCATCCCGGACGTGCCGTTCACCGACCCGGCCGAGTACAAGGAGCAGTTCGACGTCGCCGGCCGGGCGGTGGCGCTGACGTTCGGGCTGCTGTCGCCGAACAAGGGCATCGAGCACATGCTCCGGGCCGTGCCGGCGGTCCTGCGGGCGTTCCCGAAGTTCGTGTACATCGTCCTCGGGGCGACCCACCCGGACCTGGTCCGCGACCACGGCGAGCGGTACCGGCTCAGCCTGGACCGCCTCGCCCGCAGCCTGGGCATCAGCGAACACGTCATCTTCTACAACAGGTTCGTCGAACTCGACGAGTTGACCCAGTTCATCCGGGCGGCGGACGTGTACGTCACCCCGTACCTGAACCCGGCGCAGATCACCTCGGGCACCCTGGCGTACGCGTTCGGGTGCGGCAAGGCGGTCGTGTCGACGCCGTACTGGCACGCCGAAGAGCTGCTGGCGGACGGCCGCGGGGTGCTGGTGCCGTTCGCCGACCCGGGCGCGCTGGCGGGGGCGGTCGCCGGGCTGCTGGGCGACGAGCCGCGGCGGGCGGCGATGTGCGCCGAGGCTTACCGGCTCGGCCGCGACACCACCTGGGAGCGGTCGGCCGCCCACTACATGGAGGTGTTCCAGCGGATCCGCCTGGGGCGTCAGGACCAGCCGCTCAAGCCGCTGGCGGTGCGGACCCTGGCCGAGCAGCAGGCCGAGTTGCCCGACTGGCGGCTCGACCACCTGGCCCGGCTGACCGACGAGACCGGCCTGCTCCAGCACGCCACCCACACCGTGCCGAACTTCGCGGAGGGGTACTGCACGGACGACAACGCCCGCGGCCTGCTGCTCACCGTCTACCTGGAGGAGCTGGGCCGGGCCGGGCCGGACGTGGAGCGGCTGGCCACCCGGTACGCGGCGTTCCTCCAGGCGGCGTTCAACCCCGACACCCTGCGGTTCCGCAACTTCCTGGCGTTCGACCGCCGCTGGCTGGAGAAGGTCGGGTCGGACGACTCGCACGGGCGGGCGGTGTGGGCGCTCGGCACCTGCGTCGGCCGGTCCCTCCGCCACGACCTGCCGGTGTGGGCCGCCGCCCACTTCGAGCGGGCGCTCCCGGCCGTGCAGGAGACGACCTCGCCGCGGACGTGGGCGTTCGGCCTGCTCGGTGTCCGCGAGTACCTGCGGCGGTTCGGCGGCGACCGGCTGGCCACCCAGGCCCGCGACGCCCTGGCGGCCAAGCTGATCGACATCTACGACCGCACCCGAACGCCCGACTGGGATTGGTTCGAGGACATCGCCAGCTACGACAGCGCCCGCCTGCCGCAGGCGCTGATCGCCACCGGCGCCGCGGCCGGGAACGCCCGCGCCCTCGACATCGGCCTGCGCGCCCTGGGCTGGCTGGTGGCGGTGCAGACGGCCCCCCAACAGCACTTCCGGGCGATCGGCAGCAACGGGTTCTACCGGCGGGGGGGCCAGCCGGCCCGGTTCGACCAGCAGCCGATCGAGGCCGGGGCGACGGTGTCCGCCTGCCTGGAGGCGTACCGGGCCACGCACGACGGCCGCTGGCTGGTCGAAGCCCGGTCCGCGTTCGAGTGGTTCCTCGGGCGGAACGACCTGGGCCTGGACCTGTACGACCCCGGCACCGGCGGCTGCTTCGACGGCCTGCAGGAGGACCGGGTGAACCGCAACCAGGGGGCCGAGTCCACTCTGGCGTTCCTGCTCGCCCTGGCCGAGATGAGCCGGCTGGAAACCTCCCTGGCGGCGTTCCGCCAGGCGCGGTAGTGTCCTACACTTGCTCGGGCGAAATGCTGGTCCGGCCCAGCCGGACCAGCGGGCCGCCACAGAGGGCGGCCCCTACAGGTGTTGTTCTGTAGGGGCCGCCCTCTGTGGCGGCCCGCCGACCGCGGTCGGCGCCGGGGTAGGATTTCGACCGAGCATCCTACGCTCCCACGGCCGGGTCGCGTTCCCCACACGAGGGCGGCTCAGCCGCACATGGACGTCTACCGCACCGGGATCGTCCTCAGGCCGACCAACTCCCGCGTCGTCATCCGCCCGTTCGAGATCCCGAGCGAGGCCCGCGTGGAGCGGATCATCGCCCGCGTGTCCGCCCTGTCAGAACCCGAAGTCGAGAGCCTGCTGGACAAGGTGATGCTGGAGTTCCGCGGGCGGCACCAGCGGACCCGCGAGTTCTTCCACCACAGGTTCGAGCAGGTCCGCAAGCACCGGCTCACCGACCAGCCGCTGGGCGAGAGCCGGCGGCTGCTCATCGGCTCGTACTTCACCTCCGAGTACGCCCTCGAGTCGGCCGCCCTGTTCAACCCGTCGATGGTGTGGCACCCGGACCAGTCCGGCCTGCCCGCCGGCTGCCGCCGGTTCGTGCTCAGCCTGCGGGCCACCGGCGAGGGGCACATCTCGTCCATCACCTTCCGGTCCGGGGTGATCGACGCCGCCGCCGGCATCCGGGTGGACGACCCGACCCGGCTGGTGGTCGCCCCGGACCTGGTGCCGAACTCCCTGTACGAGAAGGCGCTGTTCTACCGCAAGCTGACCGAGCTGGGCATCAACGGGCCGTTCACCGAGCTGGTGATGGCCGCCCTGGGCGACCAGTTCACCCTGGACGACCTGGGCCGCACCCTGCGGAACGCGGTGCGGCACAACCGCGCCCGCCAGCACGAGTACGAGCCGATCGCCGCCACCATGCTGGTGCTGGCGAAGGCGAACTACGAGATCCGGTTCGACCCGGCGCTGAACGTGTCCGAGCGGGTCATCTTCCCGTCCTCGCCGACCGAGACGAACGGCATCGAGGACGCGCGGTTCGTCCGGTTCACCCACGACGACGGGCGGGTGACGTACTACGCCACGTACACCGCCTACGACGGGCGGGTGACCCTGCCGCAGATGCTCGAGACGGAAGACTTCCTGCACTTCAAGGTGAGCACCCTGAACGGGCCGGAGGTGAAGAACAAGGGGTTCGCCCTGTTCCCGCGGACGGTGAACGGGCAGTACGCCATGCTCAGCCGCCAGGACAACGAGAACGTGTACCTGATGTACTCGGACATGCCGCACTTCTGGTACACCAAGACGCTGGTGGCCAAGCCGACGTACCCGTGGGAGTTCGTGCAGCTGGGCAACTGCGGGTCGCCGATCGAGACGGACGCCGGGTGGCTGGTGCTGACGCACGGGGTCGGGCCGATGCGGAAGTACGCCATGGGGGCGTTCCTGCTCGACCGCGACGACCCGGCCCGGCTGATCGGCCGGCTGGCCACCCCGCTGCTGGAGCCGAACACGAACGAGCGGGAGGGGTACGTGCCGAACGTGGTGTACAGTTGCGGGGCGGTCGTCCACGGGAACGATCTGATCATCCCGTACGCCATGTCCGACTACGCCAGCAGCTTCGCCACCGTGCCGCTCGCCGACGTGCTGAACGCCATGACGCGGGTGTGACGAGTCAGCGTGTATCGACCTTCCCCGCCAGCAGGTCTCGCAGCGAGAACTCGGCGACCGCCGTGACCGTGTCGGCGGCGCCGTAGTAAACGAGCAGCGTCTCATCGGCCGGGACCACGCCGGTCGGGAACACCACGTTCGGCACGAACCCGTTCACCTCGAAGTCGGCCTCGGGCCGCAGGAACGGTTCCGCGGTCCACTTCAGCACCCGTGTCGGGTCGGCCGCGTCGAGCAGCAGTGCCCCGCCGAAGTATTCGCCCACCTCGCCCGGTCGGGTCGGCCGGCGGTTGCCGTGGTAGATCGCCAGCCAGCCGCCGGGCACGCGGACCGGCGGGCAACCCGCCCCCACCCGCCCGGACTGCCACTCGCTGTCGGCCAGCATCAATGGGGCGTGAGACCCCCAGTGGATCAGGTCGAGCGACCGCGCGACCCACATCTCCGGCCGGGTGAACGGCGTCCCACACACCGGGCGGTGCAGGGCGACGTAAGAGTCGCCGACCCGCTCCGGGAACAGGACCACGTCCTTGTTCTCGGGGCAGAAGATCACCCCGTGCCGGTCGAACGTGCGGAAGTCGGACGTGCTGGCCAGGGCAGTCGCCGGGCCGTGCCGCGACACGGCCACATAGGTGAAGTAGAACCGGCCGTTCAGCGGCGTGACCCGCGGGTCTTCGACGCCGTACTCTTCCGACTCGCACTGCGGGCGGAACACGGTGTCGGTCACTTCCCCCACGGCCGTCCCGTCGCCGCAGCGGACCACCCGCAGGTGCGAGGTGAAGGTGAGTCGGACCAGCCCGTCGGCCGTGCGGCGGACCACCCGCGGGTCGATCGGCTCCAGTTCCGCGTCGGGCACCCAGTCGATGACGATCTCGCCGCCCGCCCACCGCGGTAGGGCGGTGTACCCCGGCCGGGTCTCCGCGGGCCGCTCGGCCACCCGCACCAACAGCACCACCTCGCCGTCCACCCGCACGGCTGCCGGGTTGAACACGCCGACCACACGGAAGTCATCCCGCGACGGGGGCACGTCTTCGGGCCGGAGCAGGAGCCGGGTCGAGAGCCGGCGGACGGTCATCGATCGCCCCCCGCCCGGCGGGCCAGCGCGTCGGCCTCGCACGCCGTCGCCAGGGAGTCGCGGCCGTTCGCCTCGGTCACGACCCGCTGGTGAGTGCGGTCGCGAACCCACGCGACCTGGTCGGCCATCACGGACCGCAGGAGCTGCGAGTACAGCGGCGACTTCGCCTGCCCGTCGCCGAACGACAGGTCGATGAGCTGGTAGACGTCGATCGACTGGCCCCGCCCGCGACAGGCGCGGTCGGCTCCGCCGTAGGTGGCGGCCACGTCGAGCCGGCCGCCGGGGAACAGGTCGCACAACTCGCGGGTCTGCCGTTCGTCCGCCAGCGCCCGCACCCGCGCCCGGGTGGGCACCCAGTCGGACAGCGTCACGTCCCCCCGTTCGAACACCAGCCGCAACTCCTGCCGGTCCATCCGCCCGGCCTGGTGGAAGCCGTGGTAGAAGTTGACCAGCGCGTCGCCGTACCGGACGGTGGCGTGGACGTGTTCCTCGATCCCGGTCCCGGGCCGGATGCCGATCTGGGCCGCCTCCACCCGCCCCGGCCCGAGCCAGCCGGCGAACAGGTCGAAGAAGTGGACCCCGTGTTCGACGAAGATGCCGCCGCTCGCGCCGCGGTCCCAGAACCAGTGGCCCGCGGGCAGGTTCTCGTCCGACGCGTAGTTCTCGAAATACCCGTGCAGCACCTCGCCCAGCACCCGCGTCTCGACCAGCCGGCGGACGGCGGCGAACAGCGGGTTGTACCGCTGCATCAGGTTGGCGACGATCAGGCGGTCTCGGGTTCGAGCGACGGCGATCAGTTCGTCGGCCTGACCGACGGTCAGGGCGAGCGGCTTCTCCACGATCACATGCTTGCCCGCGTCCAACGCGGCCAGCGCCTGCGGGTGGTGGAGGAACGGCGGGGTGGCGACGTACACCAGGTCCACGTCGTCCCGCCGCAGCATGTCGCCGAGATCCTCGACGTTCTCGACGCCGAACCGGGCGGCGGCGGCCAGCGACGCCGGCCGGTGCGTGCCGGCCATGCCCACCAGCCGGACGCCCGGCACCTGGGTGAACTGCTGGACGGCGAACAGTCCGAACCCGCCACAGCCGACGACCCCTAGCCGAATGACACTGTCGTGCATGTCCGCCGATCGAGTAGGTAGGGTCCGACGAAGCGGGGCGAAAGACCGCCGAGGCGAAGCGGCGGGGCCATTGTACCCGTCGTCGGCTTACCGGCGTCCACCAGCCGGGCGAAGAAGCCGGCGAGGATGGGTGTAGTGGACCCCATTGTCGGGACCAAAAACCGGCGACTCTTCGCTACTGTTTCGCCGGCCCTTCCGACCGTCTTGCCCGGTACACCTCAGCCGGGGTCTTGTACCCCAGCGACTGGTGCAACCGGGCCTCGTTGTAGAAGGTGAAGTACGCCCGCCGCCCCCGCTCCAACTCGGGCACCGACTCGTACCCCCGCAGGAACACGTCCTCGTACTTCACCGTCCGCCACAGCCGCTCGACGAACACGTTGTCCAGGCACCGACCCCGCCCGTCCATGCTCACCCGCACACCGGCCGCCTCGACCCGCAGCGGCGGTTCGAGCAGATGCTCCAGTGGGTCCACCAACTCGGCACCCCCCAGGGCGTCCGCGCGCTGGCTGTGGAGGCGCTGTTCCGCGGGGAGGGGTTCGCCGGCCTGCCGGACGAGTACGGGCACCCGGCCACCGCCCTGTGGTGCCTGATCCACTGCCCGCCGGTGTTCCACCACGTGCTGCAACTGGACGCCGCCGACAGCCTGCCGCGGCGGCACTGGCACCACACCCCCGGCCAGCCCGCCGTCCCGCCCGATCACTCCCGCGACGCCTGCCTGCGGTTGGAACGGGCGGTCGGCGACTACCTGCGGGCGGAGCAGGGCGGGGGCAGCGGGTGACGGTCGAGCACCTCACCCGCGCCGGCCGCGAGCACTACTACTTCTGCTACCCGGACGACTACACCCACACCCACATCCGGCACAACGCCGTCGGCCGGCTGGA
>JALHQU010000072.1:21379-30309 GCA_022841795.1 Fimbriiglobus sp. | reverse complement strand
GGACCGCCGCCTTCAGCCCGCCGCCGGCGAGGACGGTGAGCGTGCCCGTCCGGTCCGCGGCCCCCGACACGCCGAACCGCGGCAGCGGTTCGACCGTCGGGGCCGGGGCGGCGTCCGCCGGGTCGCCCGCCCGCACCCGGTTGTCCGCCCGGAACTCCAGCCGGAACTCGGCGGCCTGCCCGCCGCCGACAGCCCGCGTCGGTTCGATCAGCCAGCCGCCGGGCACGCTGGTCCGCCGCCGGAACTCGACCGTCGGGTCGTCCGGCACGAGCGTGACTTTTTCCAGCACATACCCCGGCTCGGTCACGACGGTGAGCGCGGCCAGCGGCCCGCGGGCCACCTTCACCTTCACCCGGGCCGCCAGTCGGGTGACCCCAGGCGACACGGTCCAGCTCACCGCCTCGTCGGTGGCGTACTCCACGTCCGTGCGGCGAAAGCGGATAACCGGGCGGCGGCGGGTCGGCTCGCCGGTGACAACGATCCCGCCGGCGAACTGAACGCGGAACGTGCGGTCGGCCTGTTCGCCGGGCACGCTCACCCGGTAGTCCGGCGCCTCCCACCCGTCGAGTTTCCAGTCCGGCGGCAGGGTGAGGTCGAGCAGGTCGGCGGCGATCCCATCTGCCGGCCGGATGCCGGGCAGCGTGTGGGCGGCATCCGGTCCGAGGCGGGCGGTCGCGGAAATCGTCAGCTTGGCGGCAGCTGACACGGGCAGGAGTCGAACCCGCAGTTTGCCGCCCGGCTCGGCGGACCAGCCGCCGCACCCCTCGCCGCTCACCCGGTCCACGACCAGGCCGGGGTCCACGTCGAACACCCAGTCCCGCGGGTCGGCGTGCGGAGCGTGGGGGAATGTGAACGTGGCCTTGATCGCGCCGTCGGCCACCTCGTACTTCGCCGCACGGTCCACCGGCGGCGACGGGCGATCCGTCTTCGCCCTGCGGACGGTGAGCAGCACTTCCGTTCGCCCGCCGAACGACACCCGCCAGCGTTGTTCCGCCGTCGGCCCGGACAGGACCACCCCCGGCGTGCCGGTCGTCAGCCGCAGGTCGGCCGGCAGGGTGATCTCGGCCGTGGTGATGGCGGCGACCGGGGCGGACAGGGTGAACGTCTCCGCGTCCGCGTCGTGGCCCCCCCGCACCGACCAGCTGGCGGAGACGGTGCCGCCGTCCGCCGCGTCCACCCACAGGTAAGTTCCCGGCCGTTCACTCCGGGCCAGTTTGCCGTGGAACAGTAGGGCGTCGTCTCCGCTCGCCCACTTCAGGCTCTCGACGGCGATCTTGAGCGGGTCGAACGGCACCGCTCCCGGCCGCCGGCCGGGGTTGGCGACCGCCCACACCACGGACCCGAACAGCCGGCCGGGTTCGTAGGCCGCCTTGTACTCTGCGCGGACCAAGACGGGCGGGGTGAGCGCCGCGGCTTGGGCGTCGGCGGCGGACCGGACGCGGCGCGCGAACTCGTCCCGCGGCAGCTTCCGCCACGCCCCGGGCTGGTCGTCCGTCGGAACGGGAACCTGACCGGGCGTCACCCACACGCGGCGGATGGGGAACGGGTCGGTCGGCGTTTCAGTCACCACCATGCCGCCCGCCGCCCCGCCGACGGCGAAGTGCGCGAGCGGTCGCTCACCGCGGAGCGCCGCGGCCACCGCCACGGCCGTGACCGCGATGACCGCCCAGGTGGTGGGGGAACGACGCATGAGCCGCTAGCTCCCGATCAGCCGGACGGCGTCGGACGGCGAACTACCCGGCGTCCCGTTCGGCCGCGGCACCCCATTCCCGGACGCCGTTCCGGACGGCGGCTGCGGGGCCGCGCTGAACGTGGCCGGGCGGGCGGATCGGCGGCGTAATCTCAGCCAACCCGCCCGCACCGCCAGCACCACCGCCGCGAGAACGACGCCGGGCTGACCGGCCGCGGCCACCGCCGCCGTCGGGTGCGGCAGCCAGACGACGGCCGCGGCCACCCCCGCCGACAGCAGCACGAACACCAGCCCGGTCCACTTTCCGGCCAGCCGCACGAACCCGTACACGATGGCGAATGCCAGGGCGGAGGTGGCCAGCACCGCCACCGGGCGGGGCACTACGGCTGCCCGCAGCGGCCACGGCGCGGGTTGACGCAACAGGATGGTGTCCCCGTCGGCCGCGGGTCGCGCCGGCTCGCTCACTTCGGAGCGGAACCAGTTCTCCACGTCCGCCGATGATTCCGCCGGCACCGGGCCGAACCCGTACCCCTTCCACCCCCACCGCCACTCGGCATTCACCCCGCCCACCGCCGCCAGCACGTCGGCCGGACCGCCGAACACCTGCCACCGCACCGGCGTGCGGTAGCTCGCCTGCCGCGGGGCGGGAGGGGTGAGCACCCGGCCGGCGAACCGGGTGTTCGTCGCCGGCAACTGCACCCGCACCTCGACCGTCACCATCCCCCGCCCGGGTTTGAGTTCCGGCACCACCACCCGCGCGCCGCCGGGCAGCAGCACCGGATCCACCCGCTTGCCGTCCACGCTCGCCTCGACGCCGATCGCCGGCGGCAGGTCGAAATCCACATGGCCGCCCTCCCACCGCCGCAGCAGGAACCGCCCGCGGACGCGGCTGCCGCCGTCCTCGCCGAGGGTCGCCTGCACCAGACCCCGCTCGACGACCACGGGGGCGGCAGCGGACCAGTCGGTGAGGGCGAGCGCCGGGGGGACGAGTTCCGACGACCCGAGGGTGAACCACGGCAGGGAGTCGGCGTCGGCGGCGAGTTCCGGCGCGAGTTCCCGCCAGTCGCCGGCGAACCCGGCGGCCCGCCGCCCGCCGCCGCCCCACACCCGCACCACGGTGTCGGCACTGCTGACGGTCATCGGGTGAATCAGCGGTACGGCCACGGGGTCGGCGTCGTCCGCGCGCGGCGGCACCCGCACCGCGTACTGGGCGACGAGCGTGACTTCCTTCCCCGCGTCCGCCGGCGGCCGGTACACCCACTCGTTCGCCCCGGCCGGTTCGAGCCGCGGGGTCCACCGCAGACCGATCGGGTCACCGGGAACGGTCAGCCGGAACGGTCGGGTGTCGCCGTCGGTGAGGCGGAAGCGGAACGACTGCTGCACCGCCAGTTGTCGGTCCTGCACGGTCACGTCGGCCCGCACGTCGCACGCCAGCTCCGGGCGGAACGGCCGCCAGTTCACCTCCACCTTCGCCGCGCCCCGCTCGAACTCGCCCGTCGCCTCCCGCCCGATGCCCCGCAACTGCACCGCGGTATCTGCCGACGATCCGCCGCGGTCCCACGCATGTCCGGCGGCCGACACCGTCCACCCGTCGCCGCCGGCCACCTCGACCAGCGTGTCCCGCTCGTCCGCCTGGAGGAACCGGGGCAACAGCAGGGTGAGTTGTCGGCCGGCCGCCGGCAGCGGGTGGGTGGCGAACACCCGCAGGTCCACCGCCGCTTTCTGCGGGGTGACGAACCGCAGGGTGATGGTCCGCCGGCCGGACGGGTCCGCGACCCCCTCGTCGGATTCCACCTGGTCGTCCGGCCCGAACTCCCACCCCTGCCAGCCGGCGGGCAGCAGGACGGCCATCTGCTCGACCTCGCCGCGGGGCGGCGGGGTGACGCGGACGGTGGATTCCAGCCGCCAGGCGGTCGGGGTGAGCGTTAGTTTGTGGTGCGGGCGGACCCGCGGCACGTTCGCCAACGGGCGGACGTCGAACTCGCCCCACCCCCGCCCGACCGCCGACGACGAGTAGCCGAACACCGCCACCAGGTCGTCGTCCGCGGGCTGCGGCAGGTCCTGCCGCCGCAGATCCGCCGACGGGCGGAACACGACGCGGACGGACGGCGGGGCGAACACCCGTACTCGGCCGGTGTGCCGCGCGGTCGGCAGGTGAAACGGGCCGATGAGGTACGGCCCGCGGGACTTCGGGTCGGCCGCGGCCGGCCGCGGGGTGCGGACGGTGACCGTCACCAGCCAGCCGTCGCCGCCGTCGGCCGGGGTGCGGATCACCCACGGCTTGTTCGGGTCGGCCGGCTTCACCGCGGTGGCCGGGGTGGTGAGCGGCGAGGACGATTTGCCGATGCGTTCGACGACGACTTCGGCGGTCGACGGCAAGGTGAGCGGCCACTCCTTCGCCGGCCCGCGGAGCTTCAGCTTCGCCACCGTCTCCACCTGCGTGTCGTCCACGCGGATGGTCACGTCCCCGTCGGCGGTCAACTCGGCGGCGGCGGCGGCGGCCCGCGGTTCCCACAGCACCTCCAGCGTGTCGGTCGGCCCGAGGGGGAACGCGGAGGTGAAGGACGTGATGGCGGCGGACGTGTGTTTCACCGCGGTGAACGGCTCGGACGAGCGGGTGCCGACGGACACGGCCTTCACGTCCGCTGGCGGCTTGTCGAGCGCGAAGGTGGTGATGGCCGCCCGCGGTAGGCCGAACTCGAACCCGAACTCGCCCTTCGGCCCGCGGGCGGTGACGGCCACTTCGAGGTCCAGCGTGAGGGTGTGGTCGCCGGCGGTTTCGACCAGCACGGCGAACCCGTCGTCGCCGGCGGTGAGCACCGGCGTCTTGCCGTCGGACGCCTTCGCCCCGGTGGCGGTGGCCCGCTGACACCCCAGTGTCACCACCGTCTTCGGCGACACGGTGCGGAAGGTGAACACGGCCGTGACCGCGGCGATGGTGCGGTCCCCCCGCGGTTCGACCCGCGCCCGCAGTTCCACCTTGCCCGGCGGCTGCGGCTTCGCCCCGTCCTTCGCCTTCTTCAACTTCTCCGCCTGCTCGACCAGCGCCTGGTACTCGGCCGCGCTCAGGAGAACGCCGTCGATCTTCGGGTCGGCGTCGCCGGGGTTCTTGGTGATGAACACGACCGTGCCGTCAGGCATCTTCACCGCCGACGAACGAACGCCGTCGGCCGGCTTAGGCTGGGCGACCGCCGCCCCGCACGCCAGCAGCACCGCCAACGACACCCACCGCCGGACGCACGACATGAACACCGACCCGAATAGAGAGGGGGATATTGAACCCCTCCCCCTGCCAGGGGGAGGGTGGATCGCCGAGCGGAGCGAGGCGAGCCGGGAGGGGGTAGGTTTTTTGAACCCCTCACCCGCGCTCGGCTGCGCCGAGCTTGCCCTCTCCCCAACGGGGAGAGGGTGCCAAGACACGCACTGACTTGAAGCGAAATCCATCCCGCCCAGTATAACCCGCCGCCCGCCCCCGGCCGACCGCTAAACCCCGGACCGCCGGCAGTTCCGGCGCGGCTTTCCGGATCGGAACAGATGTGCCGGCTTTGCCAGCCCCCGCCGCCCGCGACTGGAGTATCCCGGCCCGGCTTGCCGATCACCTTCTGCAGGGATACCACGCGCAGAGAGCCCGCCATGACCACCCTCGAAGCCGAACCGATGACCAGCGTCCGCGTGATCGCCGACCCGACCGTGTACCTGCTGAGCAAACAGACCCTCCAGCCGGCCGAACTGGACCGCTTTCTGGCCGACCACGGGGTGAGCTGGCAGACGGACTCGGAGGTGGCCGCCGAGGTGGTGACGGAGACGGCCGGGCGGGTGTGCTACATGAGCTTCGCCAAGCCACGCCCCGGCGGGAACAGCGCGTACCTGCACCACATCAAGGAGGTGGGCCACGGGTCGGTGCTGGAGCACGCCGTGTGGTCGTTCCTCATCACCGGGGTCAGCCGCAGCCTGACACACGAGTTGGTGCGACATCGTGCAGGATGGGCATTTTCCCAGCTAAGTCAGCGGTACGTCGATGAGTCGGTGGCCGAGTACGTCGAGCCGGACATCATCGCCAACGACCCGGAGTTGCACGCCCTGTGGCTGGACGCGGTGACGCACGCGCACGACGCCTACGTCAAGCTGGCCGAGAAGCTGAACGCCAAGCTGGCCGACCCGCAGGCGGCGGCCGCCGCCATGCTGCCGCCGGACGCCGACCGCACCACCCGCCGCAAGACCGCCCGGCAAGCTGCGCGGAGCGTGCTGCCGAACGCCACCGAGACGAAGATCACGGTGACGGTGAACGCCCGCGCCCTGCGGCACTTCTTCGAGCAGCGGGGGAGCGTGTTCGCCGAGCCGGAGATCCGCAAGCTGACGAACGTGATGCTCGACATCGTGCAGAAGGACGCCCCCAACCTCTTCGGCGACTACAAGAAGGTGCCACTGCCCGACGGCACGTTCGAGATCGTCACCGAGTTCAAGAAGGTGTGAGAGGCGGTTCCAAAAGCCGCCCGCTGCAGGCGGTCGGCGGGCCGCCACAGAGGGCGGCCCCTACGATGCGGGCTGGTCTGTAGGGGCCGCCCTCTGTGGCGGCCCACTGGTCTGGCAACGCCAGACCAGCATTTCGACCGAGCAGACCCCGGCCTACTTGACCAACTTCTCGATGTCGCGCTTGATCGCCTTGCCCCACAGCTCGTACCCCTTCGCGCTCAGGTGCAGGTAGTCCGGCATGATGTCGCCCGACAGGCCGCCGTCCGGGGTCAGGAACTCCTTGCCGATGTCCTTGAAGAACACCGCCTTGCCGTCGTCCAGCTTGGCGATGATGGCGTTGATCTCGCCGATCTTCTTGTTCAGCTTGTCCGCCGGGATCGTCCCCCGTAGCTGCTGCATCGCCCGTAGCGCCGCGTTCATCCGCTTCGCGTCCGGCTTGTCCTTCTTCAACTCCTCGTTGATCGGCTTGACCCCCTCGGCGATCTGCTCGACGGTCCGTTCGGCGTCCGCCCCGTTCCCGCGGGGGAACACGCCCAGCACCAGGATCTTGATCCCGGGCTTCTGACGCTGGAGTTCCTCCACGATCGCCTTGATGCCGCCGGCGATCTGCTCGGCGGAGTGCCCGCCGGTGTTGTTGGTGCCGATCATGATGACCGCCGCTTTCGGCTTCAGGTTATCCAATTCCTTACCGTCGGTGATCCGCCACAGGACGTGCCCGGTCTGGTCCCCGCCGATGCCCAGGTTCACGGGTTTGAACGCGCCGAAATGCTCCTCCCAGGCCTTCGGCTGGCTCTCCCACCCGTGGGTGATGGAGTCGCCCAGGAAGACGACGTCGCCCGCCCCCTTGCTCTGCTCGATGCGGGTGAGGAACTCCTTGTGCCGCTGGTTGTCGCGGTTCAGCTTGTTGACGGCGGGGTTGCCTGCCGGCTTCTCCTGGGCGGACACGGTCGGCAGGGCCAAGCCCAGGGCCAGCACGCAGGCGGTCGTCCAACGGCTCATGACGCACTTTCGGTGAGAGGTCACGCCACCGGGGCGTGGGGAAGTGGCCTGAAGATAGTTGCCCCCCACCACCCCGGCAAGCAGATTCCGCCCGCCGCCCACCCGCGGGGAGGAGTGTGTTGGCGAACCCCGACCGCAAGGGAGGGGGTGTTCGTTTCGACGACCTCACCCCCCGGCCCCCTCTCCCTTCCTCCCTCGCCGACGGCGAGGCGGGAGAGGGGGTGGAAGAGCGGCCGTGTTTTTCTCCCCCTCTCCCGCCGGAGCGGAAGCTCCGGAACACAGGGAGAGGAGGCCGGGGGGTGAGGTCTCGATCCACCCACCACATCCGAGCCACGCTGTCCCGTGATCGTAACAACAGCCGGGGTGAACCCGGCCGCTCTCTGTAAAATCGGCCTCGTCCCCACCCCCGAGGCCGCACGTCATGCCCCGTCTGCTCTCCCTCCTCCTCGTCGCCTGCTGCGTGCCGGCGGTCGTCGCCGACGACAAGCCGGCGTTCTTCTTCCAGCCCGGCGACCGGGTGGTGTTCCTCGGCGACAGCATCACCGAGCAGTACCAGTACAGCACGTACATGGAGCTGTACCTGACCACCCGGTTCCCGAAGGGCAACTTCGTGTTCCTGAACGCCGGCATCGGCGGGGACACGGCGCACGGCGGGGCGGCCCGGTTCCAGCGGCACGTGCTAGACGAGAAGCCGACCGCCCTCACCATCAACTTCGGCATGAACGACGCCGGGTACCAGGCGTTCGACGAGGCCAAGAACAAGGTGTACCGGGAGAAGACGGCGGACATGCTGAAGCGGGCGAAGGACGCCGGCGTGCGGGTGGCCCTGTGCAGCCCGAACGCGGTGGACAAGCGGGTCAGCCCCGGCTGGTCGGACTTCGGCCGTTACCAGCAGACGCAGAAAGAGTTCTACGCCCCGCTGAAGGAGATCGCCGAGAAGGGCGGGGCGGCGTTCGCCGACCAGTACGCCGTCACCCTGGCGGCACTCAAGGCGATGGAGAAGGACGACCCGAATGCGGACAAGGCGAAACCGTACTACGACGGGTTCCACACCTCGCCGCCCGGCGGGCTGCTGATGGCGCACGCCATCCTGACGCAACTGAACGCCCCGCCGGAGGTGAGCGCCGCGTTCATCAATCTGGGCCTCGCCGACTCCGAGAAGTGGCCGCGGGACCGCGGGTGCAAGGTCACCGACCTGAAGCACGACGTGAACGACCCGACGTGGGCGACGTTCACCCGCGCCGACGACGCCCTGCCCATGCCCATCCAGAAGGACTGGCTGCCGATGCTGCCGTACACGAACCAGTTGCTCGACCTGAACGCCTACCGGCTGGTGGTCGCCGGGCTGAAGGACGGTAAGTACGACGTGACCATCGACGGGGTGAAGGTGGCGACGCACTCGGCGAAGGAACTGACCGACGGTGTGTTCCTGGGGAACGTCACCGCCGGGCCGATCTTCGACCAGGCGCAGAAGGTGTTCGAGGCGATCAACAACAAGAACAACCTGGTGCGGAGCCGGTTCTTCGACGTCCACCGCTTCAACCCGCCGGGCTGGTTGAAGGTGCCGGACTTCGAGGCTCAGCGGACGACGGAACTGGAAAAACGGCTGGCGAAGATTCACCTGGAGCAGAAGAAGGTGTTCGAGCTGGCCCAGCCGAAGCCCCACAAGTGGGAGGTGCGGGCGGCGAAGTGACGGACTTGGCGAGCCGGGAGCGTTTTTGGCGAGCCGGGAGCGGGTGCGGGCCGAGCGTGGGAATAAGACCGGGGG
>JALHQU010000072.1:0-21369 GCA_022841795.1 Fimbriiglobus sp. | reverse complement strand
AGCGTGAGCGACCGGAGCTTCGAAATCCTCCGGTCGCTCACGCTCCCGGCTCGCCGGTTCACCCACTCGGTTCCACGCCCGATTCCTCCCGCCGGCGGTACGCCAGCACCACCCACCCCAGGTGCGCGAGCATCGCCGGCCCCCACACGCCGATCACCGCGAAGTACACCGACAACACGCGGTAGTCGGTCTTCCCTTCGCTGAGCAGCATGATGAGGGCGAGCGTGTTGCCGATCAGCAGCAGCAGCCCGCACAGTCCGAACCGCAGCACCACGAACGACCGGGCCACCCCCGGCTGCCGCCGCTGGTTGGTCAAGAAGAACAGCGACGCCCACGCCAGCCCGCCGTGGATCAGCCCGCTCAGCACCAGCGCGGCCGCCATCCGCTGCTGTTCGTTCCACCACTTCTTCGGCGGGCGGGCGACGGCCAGCGGCGTGGGCGGCAGCGGGTTCCCGACTTCCGGCGGTGGTTCGGGGAGCGGTGGCAGGTCCGGCAGCGGCGGTAGGTCCGGGCGGGGCGGCGGCACCCAGGCGTCGTCCGCCCGCGCGTCCTGGGCCAGTTGCATCGGCTCGACGGCGTACCAGATGGCGTCGTCCGCCGACACCGTCAGCCCGACCAGGATCATCATCAGGCAGACGTGGGTGAACAGGCACAGCACGAACTTGCGGCCGAGCTGCGGGTCGCGGGCGGCCGGCGGCAGCGCCTCGTTCCGTACCCGTAGCGAGCCGAACCGGAACAGCGGCACCAGGGCGGCGGCGACGGCGGCGTATACGAACACGATGGTCAGGTAGGATGACATCGGCACCTCACCGGGTCGCGGCTACAGGGCGTCGGGTAACAGGTTGTCATGCAACTGCTGCTGCACGACCGGCGACAGGCAGAACTTCGTGACCGCGTCAGCAACGGCCAGGCCGACGCCGGCCGCCCACCGCCACGCCCGCCGGCGGCGGGTGGACAGCCCCCGCCCGGTCAGCCGCTCCAGCGACCACGACGCCGCCTCGAACGTCAGTACGGTGTACGCCAGCCCCCGCAGCACCGACCACGGGTGCCAGCCGAACAGCACCGCCCGCCCCGGCGACTCGCTCAGCGGGATCAGCCGGCCGACGTAGTAGTTCATCAGGTCCAGTTGCTCGAACCCGTACAGGTACGGCAGCACGCCGAGCGACATGTACCCGAGCAACGGCACGCCGAACAGCAGCAGCAGGTGTTCCGGCACCCACTGCGTCCAGCGGTACTCGTCGTCGATGCCGGCCGTCACCCACTGCCGGATCCGCTGCCAGTAGGCGTCGGCGCCGGGCAGGATGAGGGCCGCCCGCTCCGGGTCGTGGACCGTCAGCGCGATGACCGCCGCCGAGTGCGTGGCGAACACGACAGCCACCACGCCCACGGCCCGGAACAGGTCGTCCCGGCGGACGCAGGCGAGGACGAGGAACCCGGTACACACGGCGGTGGCGAGTTGGTGGGACGACGTGCCGACCGCGAACCCGAGCAGCACCGGCAGCGTGCCGACGGCAACAGCCACAGGCAGCCACCGCCGGCCGGTCACCCCGCCGTCGGCCGCGCCCGCGACTGTCCACGCCGCTTCAGCCACCCGCCGGGGCGGTCGCCACGGCCACACCCAGCGGGGGCGGACTGCGCCCGCGGTCACTTCTTGATCGGGATGATGACCCAGCCCGTCGTGAAGTACAGGACGATGTTGATGACCACGAAAATGGCGATGAAGATCAGCACGCCGATGAACCCTTTGCTCGGTCCGTTGTCGTCGTCGGACATGACCTCTCCTCACGTCGGGTGAATGGGGAACGGAGAGCGTGAAGAGTGTACCAACGACGTGCGGAATCGCAAGCGGGAAAATGCTCAGTGAACCGGCGGCGTCAGCCGCCTGGGTCCACCACACCCAGGCGGCTGACGCCGCCGGTTCGCCTCAAACCAAACTCAGCTTCCGCCCGGCCGCCCACTTCTTCTCGGTGGGCACGTCCCGCACCACCTCGCGGTACAGCGTGTCCCGCTCCACCGGCACCCGGCCGGCCTCGGCGATCAGCCGCCGCAGCTCGGCCACCGTCATCTCCTGCGGCGAGTCCGACCCGGCGTCGTGGTAGATGAGTTCGACCACCACCGTGCCGTCGATGTCGTCCGCCCCGTAGCTGAGCGCCACCTGCGCCGTCTTCACCCCGAGCATCACCCAGTACGCCTTCACGTGCGGGAAGTTGTCCAGCATCAGCCGGCTGATGGCCATCGTCCGCAGGTCGGTCAACCCGCTCGGCTTGGGGAGGTGGCTGAGCCGGTTGTTCTCCGGGTGGAACGCCAGCGGGATGAACGTCTGGAACCCGCCGGTCTCGTCCTGCAACTCCCGCAGCTTGAGCAGGTGGTCGATGCGGTGTTCCGGCTTCTCGATCGACCCGTACAGCATGGTGGCGTTCGACCGCAGGCCGAGTTCGTGGGCGGTGCGGTGGACCTTCAGCCACTCGCCGGCGTCCGCCTTGTGTTCGCACAGCACCCCCCGCACGTCCGGGTGGAAGATCTCCGCCCCGCCCCCCGGCAGGCTGCCCAGCCCGGCGTCAATCATCTCCTGCATCAGGTCGCGGAGCGGGCGGTTAGTCAGCCGCTGGAACCAGTCCCACTCCACCGCCGTCCACGCCTTCAGGTGCAGGGTCGGGCACTCGGCGTGGATGATTTCGAGGATGTGCTTGTACCACTCGAACGGCTTCAGGTGGTGCAGCCCGCCGACCACGTGCAGCTCGGTCGCCCCGCGGCCGACCGCCCCCCGCGCCCGCTCCAGCATCTGCTCGTCCGACATGACGTACCCCTTCGGGGACTTCAGGTCGGCGCGGAACGAGCAGAACTGGCAGCGGTACACGCACACGTTGGTCGGGTTCAGGTGCGTGTTCACGTTGTAATAGGCGACGTTGCCGTTTTTCCGCTCGCGGACAAGGTTGGCCAGCTCGCCGAGCGTGTGCAGGTCGGCGTGCAGTTCCAGGGTCATGCCGTCGTCGAACGACAGCCGCTGGCCGGCGTACACCTTGTCGCGGATCGGGTTCAGCAGGTCGGCCGTCATGGGCAGGCATCTCGGCGGGAACGAATCCGGGTTAAATTACAAACCGCGGGCGGGGCCGGCGGGCAACAGCCACCCACCGTGGGGCAAGATTCCATCTTGCCGGTTCAGTGGGGCAAGATTCCATCTTGCCACGGTTGGATGGCAAGTTGGAAACTTGCCCCACGACAACCGGCGCTCCCGCCGCCGTCGGCGGCGGATAAGATGCGCACCTCGCTCCCCCGAGAGGTCCGGCCGTGGCCATCGCCGTCCTGTGCCCGTCGTGTGACACCCGCGTGACCGCCCCGCACTCGGCCGTCGGCAAGCGGTGGAAGTGCCCGAAGTGCGGCACCGGCATCGCCGTGCCGGATGACGAGGACGACCGCCCGGTGAAGTCTCGTCGTCGGGATGATGATGATGAGGACGACGACCGCCCGCGGCGGAAGAAGGCGGCGGGGAAGAAGAAGGGCGGGCCGCCGGTCGTCCTGTTCGTCGCGCTGGGCGGCGGGCTGCTTCTCGTGCTAGGGATTGCAACGGCGCTCATCCTGTACCTGTTCGGCGGCAAGCCGACCGGCCCCGGCGGGGTGTTCGGCCCGTCCGCCCCGGCCGGGTACACGGCGGTGCGTGAGCCGGCCGGCGGGTTCGCCGTGTTCCTGCCGGGTGTGACGAACAAGGTGGACGTGAAGATCAACAACGTGGACGGGGCGAAACTCGGGCACCACGGATGGGCGGGCATCGTCGGGGCGAACGACCAGCAGGTGTGGGTGTGGTCCCGGCCGATCCCGCCCGGGCTCAACCCCGGCACCGACCCGGAGGGGTTGGTGAAACTGCTGGCGGTGTACGAACACCACGTCGCGTCGGCGAACCGCAGCTACGAAACGGTGAGCCAGCGGGCGGTGACGCTCGGCGGCAAGCCGGGGGTGAAGCTGAAGGAGAAGCCGAACCTGATGGGCCAGCCGGGGGACAACGGGTTCTTCGCCAGGCGGGACCAGGAGGAGACGGAGCGGGTGGCGAAGGACGGCGAGCACCACGTGTTCTACGTCACCCACACCGGCAAGCAGGTGTTCATCATCCACGTCAGCCAGCGGAAGGGGTTCCCGGCCGACGAGGTGCTGAAAATCATCGCCGAGTCGTTCGCGCTGATTTGACGGGCTGCGTGGGGCAAGATTGCATCTTGCCGCGGCAAGATGCAATCTTGCCCCACTGGCACGCACCCACCGACCTGGCGGTCGGGGTTCACCAGCTGCGGCCCGCGTGCTACGGTTGCCGGTCGCCCGCCGGCCGGGACAATACCCGCATTCCCCCCGCTCAGGATCGCCGCGTGACCGCCGACGCTCAGCCCGCCAAGTCCCGGTCGTGGATCGGGGTCGCCAAGTACCTGGTCGCGTTCGCCCTGCTCGCGCTCGTCATCTGGCTGAACTGGAACGACAAGTTTGACGAGACCGGCAAGCAGACGGCCAAAGGGCTGAAAAGCCTGCTCAATCAGAGGCCCGACTTCGGGCTGTTCGCCCTGGTCGCCGCCCTGTGGGTGGGGGTGCTGGCGGTGCAGTACGTCCGCTGGTACGGGCTGGTGCGGGCGCTCGACCTGCCGTTCACCCTGCGGAACGCGTTCCGCCTGGGCATGGTCGGCACGTTCTACAACACGTTCCTGCCGGGGGCGATCGGCGGGGACTTCGTGAAGGCGTACTTCATCGCCCAGGGGCACCCGGCCCGCAAGCCGGCGGCGGTGGCCACGGTGGTGGCTGACCGGCTGCTCGGGCTGTTCGGCCTGCTGGTGTTCGGCGGGGTGATCGCCGGGGTGATGTGGGCGGCCGGCGACCCGAACATCACCGGCAACCCGAAACTCCAGATCCTGGTCGTCGTCTGTTTCGTGCTGGTGGCGATCGGGGCGATCGGGTTCGTCGGCATCGGGTTCCTGACGCACAAGACCGCCGACCAGATCGCCGGCCGGCTGCACCGCATCCGTAAGGCCGGGCCGACGCTGGCCGAGCTGTGGTTCACCGCCCGCCAGTACCGGGCGCGGCCGAAAGCCATCCTGGTCGGCGTCGGGCTGTCGGCGGTGGCGCACACCCTCATGCTGTTCACCTTCCACTTCGCCGTTCGGGTGTTCCCGCCCGAAAACCTCGCCCTCATCGGCTCCCTGTCGGAACACCTGGTCATCGCCCCGATCGGGTTCATCGTGCAGGCGATCATCCCGCTGCCCGGCGGGCTGGGGGTGAGCGAACTCACCTTCGGCGGGCTGTACGAGTTCCTCCGGCCGGACGGCGGACGGGCGGTCGGGCTGACCGGCCGGCTGGCCCTGCGGGTGGTCGAGTGGGTGATCGGCGGGGTGTGCTACGCCGCCTACTTGTTCATGAAAGCCGAACTGCCGGCGGAGAAGAAGGAGACGGAAACCCAGCCGGCGGCCGTCTGACGTGTTTTGTTCCTTCACACGACCCGGTCGGCGGGCTACACTTCACCCATCCCGCCCCCGCCGCACCTCGGACCCGCCATGCCGCTGCTCACCCCGCTGGCCGTCGGGCTGTGTCTGGTCGTCGCCGACCCGACCCCGCCGAAAGACGTGCTGCCGATCACCGGCCTGACGCCCAGCAAGTTGGTGCCCGACCTGTGCCGGTACCACTACCGCGTCACCACGTCGGCCGAGCTGTGCCAGCGGTACTGCGACCAGGGGTTCGGGTACTACTACAGCTACGTGTGGATGGAAGCCGCCCGGTCGTTCGAGACCGCCCTGCGGCACGACCCGGAGTGCGCCGTCGCCTGGCTTGGGCTGCACAACGGGCTGGACAAGTGGGGCAAGAGCAAGACCCCGCCGCCGGCCCCGCTGCTGGCAATCGTCGGCGCGCCCGCCCAGCACAAGCTGCCCGACCGCTTCGCCAAGCCGCCGAAGGACTACGCCCTGGAACGGGCGAAAGCGCTGCTGCCGAAGGCCGGCCACCGCGAGCAACTGCTGGTCACCGCCAAGCTGCAGGAGCGGGGCATGTGGCCGGACGTGAAGCCGGAGGACCGCAAGAAGAAGGCGACGGACACGCTGAACGAACTCATCACCCTGTACGACGACGACCAGGAGGGGTGGTACGCCCGCGCGCTGATCGCCGAGGGGCCGAACGCGGCGGTGCCGTTCCACAAGGCGCTGCTGCGGATCAACCCGTACCACCCCGGGTCGAACCACGAGCTGGTCCACCACTTCGAGAACATCCGCCGGCCGGCGCTCGGCTGGGCGTTCGCCGAGGGGTACATGGCGAGCTCGCCGGGGCTGCCGCACGCCTTCCACATGCAGGCGCACCTGGCCATGCGGGTGGGCAAGTGGGCGAACACCACCGACTGGAGCCGCCGCGCCTACGAGATGGAGAAGGAGTACCACCGGGCGCAGGGGGTGAAGCCGGCCGACGACCACCAGTTCAGCCACCACCTGGAGACGCTGACGCGGGCGCTCGTCCACGACGGGCGGTTCGGCGAGGCCGAGGCGGCGAAGCAGGAGGCGAAGGGATACGGGTACAAATACACCCCACAGTGGTTCCAGATGGCGGTGGCCCGGCACGACTGGGACGAGGCGAACAAGATCATCGAGCCGCTGCGGAAGGCCGACCGGGCCGGGGCGGCGTACCACGCGGCCATCGTGGCGCTGGAGCAGGGCGACACCCGCCGGGCCGAGGCGGAGGTGGACGTGCTGCGGGCGGCGTCGGCGGTGAAGAAGGGCGGGAACCCGCACCGGCTGAACGAGGTGCAGGGGCGGCTGTTGTGCCAGACCGGGCAGGGCGAGGCCGGGGTGAAGCTGTTCAAGCGGATCGTCGAGAAGACGAAGGACGACTTCGGCCACCACGCCTGGGGCGGGGGGGCGTACTACATGGAGCAATGGGGGATCGCGGCGCTGGAAGCGGGGATCGCGGCCGAGGCAGAGGAGGCGTTCCAGGAGGCGCTGGCGCACGACGCCGGCAGCGTCCGCGGGGCGCTCGGCCTGTGGGCGGTGTGCGACCGGCTCGGCCGCCCGGACGAGGCCGCCCGCTACCTGAAGGTGGCCCGCCGCTGCTGGGCCAAGGCCAGCGCCAGCGACTTCGACCGGCTGCAATCGGACATGGCGAAGCGGGCCGAGAAGGTGCCGACCGCGACTGCCGGTACTTCTAGCGGCGGGGAGAGGTGACCAGTCGGTTAACGGATCGAGGGCGCCGGCTGATCGACGTTCGGGGCCGGCTGCACGGGCGGCCGTGTGCGGTTGACGCGGATGCGGTTCTCCTCGCGGCACCAGTCGGTGAACCGCTCCATCACGTCCGTAATGCGATCCTCGGTCGCATCGTCCGCACCGGCGACCCGGATTTCGAGGAGCAGTTTCTCCAGGGCGTTCAGAATTGACGCCTCCTCACACCCCGCCGCCGCCAACCGCTCGGCCGCGTGGTGCAATGCCTCGGGTGTTCCGTTCGCCCAGGCGATTCGGATGTCTTCGTCCGGCGTGTTCATGGTGAGTCTCTCCCGCTCGGGTTCACCAACCGCCAGTTGCCGCGGGTGGCGTGTATAGCGGCTTCGTATTCCGCCAGTGTCGTAGTCGCTCCGGGTGCCGGTTCGATCATTCCGTGTGTCGGTTTGTCCCGGCGGTACACCAGTCCGACCGACAAGTCCGCCTCGTCCAACTCCCACACCGGATCCTTCCCGCTTCCACCGAACTCGCTCGGCCGCAAGAAAACCGGCAGGTTCATCGGGTCGTTCGGAGCCGCCGACATCCCGCCGATTCCGGGTATCACGAGGTCGCTGTCCGAGACGGCGTGCACGTCGTTGTTCGGCTTCATCGTTCCGGTTCGAACGCCCAACATTCGTTTCGACCGACCGACCTCGGGCAGCCCGTCTGCTGCCATCTTCATCGCACGGTACAGTTTCACGGCTTACGCTCCCCGAATCGGATCGGCAGAGCATACCGTATTGTAACACGTCACACCACATCCAGGCTCCGCCGTCGCCGTACAGTCACTCACTTCTTCAGCTCGACGATGTACACGTGCCCGCCGCCGCACACGAGCGCCCGGTCCCGTGGCGGGTCGAACGTCACCGCACCGTCTTTGATCGGCAGGTCGCGGTCCTTCGCCCGCTTGCCGGTGGCGGTGTCCCACGAGGACAGCTTGCCGTCCGCGGCGGCGTACAGCGTCTCGGCGTCGCCACTGAACCCGAGCGCCGGCCAGCCGACGAACTCGCCCCCGGTGGCGTCCGCCAGCTTCACCTCGCCCGTGCCGTCGTAGCGGTACAGTTGCACGCCGTGGTCCTTCTCCTTCGCCCCGCTCCAGTAGTTCACCGCCACCAACTTGCCGTCGTCGGACGTACACACCCGGCCGGCGTAGCGGTTGGTGCCGACGCTGCCGCCGTAGTGGGCGGCGGTGTCGTTGAACGCCTTCCGCTTGCTCACGTCCGTGACCCAGAACTCGTCCTCGATGGTCGCCGCCTGCTCGGTCGAGGCGATCCACCGCCCGTTGCCGGTGGCGTGCTTGACCCACCCGCCGATGTAGTTGTCCAGCGCCGCGAACTCGTCCTTCGCGTTCAGGGTGAACAGGCTGCCGGCCCCGATCACCACCAGAGCTTTCATGTGGGAACTGGCGAACACCCGATCGGCGGGGTGCCGCGGGTCGGGCGGTAGCCCCGACCCGTTGTCCTTCCGCTTCGGCATGGACACGTCGCGTAGGTGTTGGCCGGCGGCCGCGTCCCACACGCTCACGCACTTGTCCTGGTTCGCCGTCACCACCGTCTTGCCGTCCAGGGCGAACGCCAGCACCGTGTCGCCGCTGTCGCGGGTGGACTTCGGCGGCAGCACCCGCTTGCCGGTGTCGTCCCGCACCGGCACCGCCTTGCCGGTGTTCAGGTCGATCAGGTCGAACCCGCCCGGCACGCGGACGGCCAGCACCTTGCCGTCGGGCGATACCACCGGCTGCGACCGCCACCCCTTGACCACCTCGGACGTGTCCACCTTCGCCACCGCCCCCGGCGGCAACTTGTCGGCGGCGACGGCGGGGAGCGAACCGGCGAACAGGAACAGGGACAGGGACATGATGAACCGCATGTGTCGGCCTCCAGGGTTCACACCACGTTCAGCCCGATCCGCCGCTGGCGGGGCGGCGGGCCAGACCCGGCGGCTGACACCGCCGGTTCGCCAACAAGTTCCTCCGTCCGCACGCGGCCGAACAGGGTGAACCCGCTGGCGTCGGCGATGTCCACCGTCACCGTGCGGCCGGTCAGCCGGTCCGGGGCGTCGAACACGACGATGTGGTCGGTCATGGTGCGGCCGGTGAGCTGCGGTACTTCGGCGTCGTGGTGCAACCGTTGATCCCGCTTGCTCCGTCCTTCCACCAGCACGCTCACGCTCTTCCCGATCCACTGGCGGTGGTCGGCCAGGCTGTTCGCGTTCTGCACCGCCAGCAGCTCGTTGTTCCGCCGCTTCTTCGTCTCCTCGGGGATGTCGTCCGGGTACCGCTCGGCCGCCTTGGTGCCCGATCGCTCGCTGTACTTGAAGATGAAGCTGTTCTTGAACCTCGCCTCCTCCACCAGCTTCATCGTCTTGTCGAAACTCGCGTCCGTCTCGCCGCAGAAGCCGACGATGAAGTCGCTGCTCACCGCCACCCCCGGCACCCGCTCGCGGCAGCGGTGCAGCATCTCGCGGTACTCGCCGACCGTGTACAGCCGCTTCATCCGCTTCAACACCTCATCGCACCCGCTCTGCACCGGCACGTGCAGGTACTTCACCACCTTCGGCAGCTCCCGCACCGCGTCGAGCAGGTCGTTCGTCATGTCCTTCGGGAAGTTGGTGACGAACTTGATCCGCTCCAGCCCCGGCATGTCGTGCATCCTGGAAATGAGGTCGCTCAGCCGCGTCCGCCGGCCGTCGCCGTGGTCGAACACATAGCTGTTCACCGTCTGCCCGATGAGCGTCACCTCCTTGCACCCCTGATCGACCAGGGTGCGGACCTCTTGCACGATGTGGTCCGGGGGGCGGCTCTGCTCCGGACCGCGGGTGCTCGGCACCACGCAGTAGGTGCAGAACTTGTCGCACCCGATCTGCACCCGCACGAACGCCTGGAACGGGGTCGGCCGCATCTGCGGGTCGCGGGCCGGGTCGTAGCTCTCGAAGCTGGCCTCCACCTCGTGCCGGCCGGCGTCCGTGCGGCCGAGGCTGAGGGCGTACTGCGGCTGGCGGGTGTCTCGCACCGCCCGCACCAGTTCGGGGATCTTCGCCAACTGCCCGGTGCCCACCACCAGATCGACGAGCGGTTGGCGGTGCCGCACCTTCTCCTGCTCTTTCTGGGCCATGCACCCGATGACCCCGACCACCTTCGCCGGGTCGCGGCGCTTGTGTTGCATCACCCGGCCTACCGCCGAGTACGTCTTCTCCTCCGCGAGTTCACGCACCGAGCAGGTGTTGAACAGGATGACATCCGCCTCGGCCGGGCTGTCGGTGAGGGTGTACCCGTCCTTTTTCAGGGCGGCGATCACCAGTTCGCTGTCCAGGACGTTCATCTGACACCCGACGGTGTCGATGTAGACGCGCTTCATCATGGATCGGGGTACCGTTGTGAATACGGGGCCGAAGTCGAGAGTGTCTTTGTTAGCCCGACGCGCGAGCGAGGGACAACTGGTTTGCCCCTCGCTCGCGCGTCGGGCTAACAAAACCAGCAACCTGAGACACCACCTGCGAATTAGCTTACGGCCGGTCGCCCCGTCCCGGAAGGGCGGGCCGGCCGTATAACGGTACGAGGCACCCTCCCCACCGACGGGCACACGCAATGGAAATCTGGCTGGGCATCGCCATCGGGTTCGTCACCAGCGGGCTGTTCGTGTTCGCCCTGGCGTACGCGCGGGCCGGCAACTTCCAGCGGGCGAAGTGGGGGTTGAACGTCGCCGGCCGGTGCCAGCACGACCCGGCGCTGGAGGCGAAGGTCAACGCCCTGCTCGGCGACCCGTCCACCCCGGTGCCGGTGTCCCCTCCCCCACCGCCACCCACAACATCCGCCCCCAAGCCGACCGTTCCGCCGCCGCCGGCCCCGCCGAAGCCGACCGGCGAGCCGCTACGGCTGCTCGCCATGCTGCAGGCCGAATCCCGTCTGCTAGACTTCCTGATGGAGGACGTGAGCGGGGCGAGCGACGCGCAGATCGGCCAGGGGGTGCGGGAGGTTCACAAGAAGGCGGCGGCGGTGCTGAAGAAGTACCTGAACCTGGAGCCGGTGCTGGGCGGGACGGAGGGCGAGCGGGTGACGGTGCAACGCGGGTTCGACCCGTCGGCCGTGCGGGTGGTCGGGAACGTGACCGGCGAGCCGCCGTACACCGGCGAGTTGCAGCACCCCGGCTGGCGGGTGAAGGAAGTGAAGCTGCCGACCGTGGCCGACGGGCAAGACCCGTTCGTGCTTCAGCCGGCCGAGGTGCAGATCGGCTGACCCGGAGACTGTCATGCCCGCCGTCCTCGTGGTCGAATCCGCCCCCGGCCGGGCGAAGGACCTGTGCGACCTGCTGACCGCCGCCGGGCACACCGCCCGCACCGCCGGCGTGGCCGATGCCCCCGCGGCCATCCGCACCCACAGCCCGGAAGTCGTCCTCACCGACCTGTCCGCCGACGGGCTGGACCTGGTGAAGGCGGTGCGGAAGCGGCACCCGTCCATCCCGGTGCTGGTGGTGGCCGAGCCGGGCGAGGAGGAGCGGGCGGTGGACGCGCTGCGGGCCGGGGCGGCCAACTACGTGTCCCGCCGCACCCTGCCGCACGACCTGCTGCCCATGCTGAACGAGCTGATGGTGGTGTTCCACTCGCAGGTGAAGCGGGCGGTGTTCCTGAAGCGGATGACCGGGGTGGAGTACAGGTTCGAGCTGGAGAACGACCCGGACCTGATCGGCGGGGTGGTGTCGCAGGTGGAGCTGGTGATGGAGCAGATGGGCCTGTTCGACGACGCCGACCGCATGCGGGTGGGGGTGGGCATCCACGAGGCGGTGGTGAACGCCATGGTCCACGGCAACCTGGAAGTGGGGTCGGACCTGAAGGCGGGCGACTGGGCGGCGTACCACCGGGCGATCGGCGAGCGGGCGAAGCAGCCGCCGTACCGCGACCGGCGGGTGACGGTGGTGGTGCGGGCGGAGCGGAAGCGGGAACTGGCCCTGTGCGTCCGCGACCAGGGGCCGGGGTTCGACCCGACCCGGCTGCCCGACCCGACCGACGCCGACGCGCTGGCCCGCGGCAGCGGGCGGGGGATGCTGCTCATCCGCACGTTCTTCGACGAGGTGCGACACAACCCGACCGGGAACGAGATCACCCTGGTGAAGCGTCAACATCAGTAACCGGAACGCCCACGGACGGCCGTCCGTGGGCTTGCTTTCGCGACCCATGACCATCATCCCGCGGAACCCCTGGTTCGACCACGAGGACGGGTGGCTGGCCGGGTACGCGGTACGGTCGCGGGACACCGCCGGCCGGCGGCACCCGGAACCGCCGCACCCGTACCGCACGGCCTTCCAGCGAGACCGCGAGCGGGTGGTCCACAGCTCCGCCTTCCGCCGCATGACCGGCAAGACGCAGGTGCTGGTCGCGTCCGTCAACGACCACCACCGCACCCGGCTGACGCACACCCTGGAAGTCACCCAGGTGGCCCGCACCGCCGCCCGCCGGCTGCGGCTGAACGAGGACCTGACCGAGGCCATCGCCCTCGCCCACGACATCGGCCACCCGCCGTTCGGCCACGCCGGGGAGGAGGCGCTGGACGCCTGCCTGGCCGGGTTCGGCGGGTTCAACCACAACAGTTACGGGCTGCGGCGGGTGGACGAACTGGAGGAGCGGTACCCGGAGTTCCCCGGCCTGAACCTGACGTGCGAGGTGCGGGAGGCGTTCGTCCGCCACGGCGACCACCCGCCGGTGCCCGGGTTCGCCCCGTCCCGCTCGCCACCGCTCGAAGCCCAGGTGGTGGACGTGGTGGACGGCATCGCGTACCTGACGCACGACACCGACGACGCGCTCGGGCTGGGGTTCATCACCGCGGACGAACTCGGCGAGGTGGAGTTCTGGCGGCGGTGCGTGGACCGGGTGCGGCAGCAGTACGCCGCCCTGCCGCCGGCGGCGTTCCGCACGGCCGTCGTCCGCGAACTGCTGGCGTGGCAGGTGAACGACCTGCTCGACCACACCGCCGGCCGGCTGAACGAGGGGGAAATCCGCACGGTGTCCGACGTGCGGGCGGCAGAGCCGCTGGTCGGGTTCGGGCCGGACGTGCGGCGGATGCGGGACGAGTTGCAGCGGTTCCTCCGCGACCGGGTGTACCGGCACCACCGGGTGCTGCGGATGACGGCCAACGGCAAGCGGATTCTGACCGCTCTGTTCGCCGAGTATGTGAAGGCGCCAGAACTGCTGCCCGAGCGGCACCTGCGGCGGTGGGCCGGGGCGGGGAGTGTGAGCGGCCCGCCGATGCAGGTGCCACTGTCCGGCCGCACGCCGGAAGCCCGGCTGGAGGTGGTGGTGGGGGATTACCTCGCGGGCATGACCGACCGCTTCGCCCAGCAAGAGTACCGCCGGCTGTTCCAGCCGAACACGGATTTGGGATAGTTTGCCCGACGCTCTTGTTAGCCCGACGCGCCAGCGAGGGGTGCGTGCTTTCCCTCGCTCGCGCGTCGGGCTAACAGAGTCACGGCAGCGGGCGTCGGCCTTGCAGCACCCGCAGGACGACGACGACCAGCAGGATCACGAGCAGCAGGTGGATCAGGTTGCCGGCGAACGGGATGATGAACGCCCCGAGCAGCCACAGGATGAGGACGATGACGAGGATGGTTTCGAGCGTGTAGCGGGGCATGGTTCCCTTTCGGGTCAGGTTCGGGTCAGGAATCCGGGGCGGTCCCCTGGAATAGTTTCACGACTGTGCAAATCCGGCGCCGTCGGCGGGTGAAAATCGGACCCGAAATGCCAGCGCGTTCCCCAGAATTCCCGTCGTCCGGGTTGCGCTGTTTCTCCGCACTGGTAGGCGGTCTCGCCCACGCTCTCCCGTTCGCCTCTCTGTTCTCAGTGGACGGCGGGTTGTAGCCTGAACTAGCCGCGTGCCGGGGTCCGCTCGCCCCGCCCCGCGTTCTCTCCCGAGGTGCGTGTATGCTGCTGTGGCTGCTCCGCGGGTGTTACGTCGCGCTCATGCTCGCCGTCGCCGTGTTCACGTTCACCTTCTACTTCGCCGACCTGAAGAACGTGGTCGGCGGGGTGTTCGCCGTCCTCGGGCTGCTGGCCGTCGGCGGGCTGGTGCTGTTCACCGACATGCGGGAGAAGAACAAGCAGATCTCCACCGTGTCGTCGGTGTACTTCGGGCTGCTGTTCGGGCTGGTCATCGGCTGGCTGTTCGGGCTGGGCGCGGACGCCATCTGCCAGTCCATGCCGGGGGCGTTCTCGTCCGAGGCCGAGGAGGGGCGGGCGCTGGCCACCCGCCTGTCCGCCCTCATCCGCGTGTTCATCACCGTCGTCGCCTGCTACGTGTCCGTGTCGCTGCTGGTGCAGACGCGTGACGATTTTCGGTTCATTATCCCTTACGTCGAGTTTTCCAAACAGATCAAAGGGGGGAGGCCGCTGGTGCTGGACACCAGCGTGATCATCGACGGCCGCATTGCGGACCTGTGCGACACCCGCATAATTGACACACGCCTCATCGTGCCCCGGTTCATCCTGCAGGAGCTGCAGGGCATCGCCGACAGCTCGGACAAGATGAAGCGGAACCGCGGCCGCCGCGGGCTGGACATCCTGAAGAAGCTGCAGACCACCCCGAAGATCGACCTGGTCATCCACGAGGGGAACGCCGGCGAGCTGAAACCGGGGGAGAAGATGCGGGTGGACGAGCGGCTGGTGGCGTTCACCAAGATCATGGGCGGGCGGGTGGTGACGAACGACTTCAACCTGAACAAGATGGCCCAGCTCCAGGGGGTGGAGGTCATCAACCTGAACGAGGTGGCGAACTCGCTCAAGACCGTCTCCCTGCCCGGCGAGTACCTCACCCTGAAGGTGGTGAAGGCGGGCGACCAGATCGGCCAGGGGGTGGGGTACCTGGACGACGGCACCATGGTGGTGATCGAGCACGGCCGCAACCACATCGGGCAGGAGGTGTCGATCGTGGTCACCAGCGTGCTCCAGACGCCGGCCGGGCGGATGATCTTCGGCCGCCCGGAGCAGCGGCTGTCCGGCGGGTTCGCCCCGGTCGGGTCGAGCGGCTCGCACCAGCCGGTCAAGCCGGACGAAGCCAACAACCAGGGCGGCAACCCGCCGCCCGCACCGCCGAAGAGTTAACCCCGGAAGGCGACGGTCTTCCGGGCCGCACCCGGAGGACCGCACCGTGTTCCGCACCGCCGCCGCCTGCCTCATCTCCCTGGGCACCCTCGCCCTGGCCGCCGACCCGCCGAAGCCGGCCCCGCCCGCCCCCGCCAGCCCGACCGACGCCGACCAGGTGCAGCGGGTGATCGCCGCCCGTAAGGAGTACCAGCAGTCGCTCGCCACCCTGTACCAGCACTACGAGAAGACCGGCGACCGCGAGCGGGCGAAGTGGGTGGAGGACGAACTGCGGAGCTTCCACCTGATGACCAAGCCGTCGTACCGGCTGGACATCGCCGACGTGCCCCCGCCCAGCCTGGAGGCGAAGGCGAACATCAAGGAGGCGAACGAGCTGTTCATCGAGGCGATGAAGTACAAGGACAAGGGCAGTGGCACCGACTACCAGCTGAACCAGAAGCGGGCCGAGCTGCTCCTCCGCGAGGTGCTGGACAAGCACCCGACGAGCGACAAGATCGCGGACGTGGCGTACCAGCTCGGCGAGCTGTACGAGGGGCGGGCGTTCAAGCAGTACGACCGGGCGGCGGCGTACTTCGAGCGGGCGTACCAGTGGCGGAAGGGCACCCGCACCGACGCCCGCCTGCGGGCGGCGCAGATCTACGACCGCAACCTGAACGAGCGGACGAAGGCGATCGAGCTGTACCGCGACCACATCGCCCACGACACCGACGTGGAGCGGATCAAGCTGGCCGAGAAGCGGCTGGCCGACATCACCGCCCGCGGCGGCGGGAAGTGACCCAACCGGGGGAAAAAACTGCCCGCCGCACCCCTTCCCTTTCGCCGCCAAGGGCCGTAAGATTAGGGTGCGGTGTGGAGCAGCCCGGTCAGCTCGCCAGGCTCATAACCTGGAGGTCGTAGGTTCAAATCCTACCGCCGCAACTCGAAAACCCTTGGGAAACCAAGGGTTTTTTCGTTTCCTGTCCTTCCGCCAAGTCCGCCTTTTCCGCTCTTTCCGGGCACTTAGGTGCCAGTTAGGTGCCAAGAAATCGCCCGCAGTTCGGACCGGCGTTAGAGTCTTTTCGTTCTGCGGGACGGTACACAAACTGGCCGACACCGCACTTGGGGCGTCGGAAACGTTGTCTGGTGGATACCGCAAGGACGGCCGCGACGAACAACTTGGTGCCTTTTGACCACCCGCGGCTCGACTCCGCGAGCGGGGAGTGGGTCGGCGATCGGAACGGGCACACTTCGGGCTATCAGACACCCATCGGTCCCGGCCAACCGTCCCTCCCGACGCTTGGCCTGCCGCACTCAAGCGACCGAAGCCAACGCAGACTGAGCGTGCAGAGCCACTTTGAGTGGGCAGTCGTCGCCGACGGGCTCGCCCCGGCGGTACCGCTCCAACAAGCGGTTCGACCGCTCGGCGAGCATCCGCCGAACCGCCCGGCGTTCGCCCTTTATCCGCGGGATCGCCATGCCGTCGTAACCCGTCGTTTGGTGCCGCATCCACGCGATCACCGCGGCCTCGGCCCGCCGCTCGATGGGGATTCGCTGCGTGCGGGCAACGGTACCGCTGCCAACGGGCGTCGCGTGTGCGGAAACGGCGGCGGCCAACCGGGTAGCGAGTTCGGCGTGTGTCGGGTGGAACCGGAGGAACGACACCACCGCGTCGCGGAACTCGTCCACGTACGCCGACTGTGCCGATTCCCGCCGCCGGGCGTCGGCCTGCCGCTTCTTGGCGAACCCCTCGGTGGCACGTTCGGCGGCCAGTTCGGCTCGCACGCGGGCGGCCGTCGCGGCGGGTGCCCACACGCCGACGGAAAACACCTTCCGCCCCTTCTTCTGAGCCACCGCCCACGCCTCGCCCGCGGCCTTGATGCGGCGGGTCAGGGCCGCGTCGCCGGGCGGCACCCGTTCCCACCCCTCGGGCACGGTGAGCGTGCGACCGTCCGGCGTGCGAACCGTGTTCGGGAGCGGACCGGGCGAGTACGGTGCGGTATCGGAGTGCATACATCCCGTGTCGTCCGCACACGCCCGTTTGCTTGAGCCGCGTTCCTCGACCGGACCGCCATCACGCCCCACCCGTGGGAATTTGCCGAAATCGGTTGACATCACGGCACAATAAAAGATAAATATGTCCAGAATTCCGATTTGGCTCCCTACTCTCCGAGGACGGCCATGACCTCCACGCTCCCGATGTTCTGTGACCAGTGCGAGCAGACGATGGGCGGCACCGGCTGCACCCACAGCCCCGGCATCTGCGGGAAAGACGCCGACGTGCAGAGCCTCCAAGAGACCATCCTGTACGGCCTCAAGGGTATGGCCGCGTACGCCAACCACGCCCGCCGGTTGGGCAAGCACGACGAGAGCGTGTCGGCCTTCATCGAAGAGGCCCTGTTCAGCACCATGACCAACGTGAACTTCGACATCCCGACGCTGTTCGAGATCGCCATGGAACTCGGACGGAAGAACTTCCGCGTCATGGAACTGCTCGACTCCGGGCACGTGGAGGCGTTCGGCGACCCGTCGCCCGCGATGGTCACTGTGGGCACGAAGCCCGGCCCCGGCATCCTTGTCACCGGGCACGACCTCGTGGACCTGTGGGACCTGCTAAAGCAGTGCGAAGGCACCGACGTGAACGTGTACACGCACGGCGAGATGCTGCCCGCCCACATGTACCCGAAGTTGCGGGAGCACCCGAACCTCGCCGGGCACTACGGCGGGCCGTGGCAGAAGCAGCGGGGCGAGTTTCCCGCGTTCGGCGGGCCGGTCGTCGCCACCACCAACTGCATCCTCATCCCGCACGCGTACTATGCCGATCGCATCTTCACCACCCGGTTCACGGCCGTGCCCGGCGGCACCCGCATCCCCGGCAACGACTTCGCCCCGGTCATCGCCAAGGCCAAGCAGTGCCCGCCGCTGGTCAAGCACACCGCCGGCTCCTTCGAGGTGGGCTACCACCGGCAGGTCTTGCTGAACGCCGCCGGCACCATCGTGGACGCGGTGAAGGCCGGGCAGATCAGCCGCTTCTTCGTCATCGGCGGGTGCGACGGGTACGAGCCCGGCCGCAACTACTTCAGCGACTACGCCGAGGCCACCCCGCCGGACTCGTTCATCCTCACCCTCGGGTGCGGCAAGTTCCGCATCAACAGTCACGAGTACGGCAAGCACCTCGGCCTGCCGCGGCTGATGGACATGGGCCAGTGTAACGACGCCTACGGGGCCATCGCCGTGGCCGTCGCCCTGGCCAAGGCGTTCAACTGCGGCGTCAACGACCTGCCACTGACGATGGTCATCTCGTGGTTCGAGCAGAAGGCGGTGGCCGTGCTGCTTACCCTTCTGTCCCTCGGCGTCAAGGGGATCAACCTGGGGCCGAACCCGCCGGCGTTCGTCACGCCGAACGTGTTCAAGATCTTGCAGGACAAGTTCGACCTGCGGATCGTCGGGAAGGACGCGAAGCAGGACTTGGTCCGCGTGCTCCAGCCCGTTTGATCCGTGATCGCCGACAGAAACCGTCCAGTGACCAAGGCTCCGCTCGCACTCCAGGTACCAGTGGGGGATGGCCGTGCGGTACTCGGTCAGCGAACTCCCGCTCGGGTCTCAACTCATTGAGGTCGAGAACGACCTGATTGCCGGCTACTACGCCGAGCACCGGGAAGCCCCGATGTTCCAGTTCGGGCAGCGGGGCGAGTCGCCGGTCGATTGAATACGGTAGGTTGGCCCGGCCCACTCGCGGCTGCTGGGTCATCGATACGGCTCTCGGCCGCCCCTGACGGGGTCGCGGCCGGCCCGGTTGGCGGCCCCCGTCCCCGCTACTAACATTTGGTTTTCTTCACCAGAGCGGAGGTTTGCGGCGATGACGTTCACAGAGGCGGTGGCGGCGTTGTGGGCCGAGCACCCGAAGGCGGAGTTGAGCCCGTCGGTCCGGCGGGGCAAGGCGTTCGAGCGTGCGGCACGGATCGACTTTAAGAAGGACAAAGGCGGCCTGTACGTCGGGCGTGACGGCGACGGGACCGAGGTGCTTGTCTACTTCAACGACGACGCCAGGGTCATCGCCTGCACCGAGATCGAGCCCGACGACGAGTAAGGGCCACCGCGGCGTGGAACGCCCGGCCACCGAACGCGGGCCGAGCTCGATGTTCCTCGTCTCGCCGTTCGCTCCCCGGCTGGTGAGGGCATCATTTCCTGGGCGTGGCCGGCTGGAGCTTCTTCATCGCCTCCGCGAACGCCTTGCCGAGCTTCAGTTGCCCGGCGGCGTCGTAGTGGACCGTGTCCGGCAGCAGGCTGAAGCCGTCGGTGGAAACCATCGTGGCGTTCTTCATCGCCTCGGGCTTCTTGGAGGCTGAATCACTCGCCGCCATCTGCTCGCGGACCTCCTTGCGGTGGGTGAAGCGGGCGGCGGGCGGCTCGTGGGGGAGCACCTGTCCGAACACGAAGGGCATGTCGGCCTCGCACTTCATGTCATCGGCGAGTCGCCTCCGCAGTCGGTTCAGGCTGACCGCGTAGGTTGTCGCCGACTCCTTCTGCTTGGCATCGGCCTCCCCCTGCATCCAGACGAAGCCCCGAACGGTCGGCGTGTGCCCTTGTTCGGTCAGGTGCTTCACCCCGACCTGGAACTGCTTCACCATCGCGGCGTACAGGGTGCCGGTGTTGGCGTCGTCGGTCTTCTCGCCGGGGTAGAAGGTACGGCGGCCGGGAGCGGGGGCTCCGCCCACCCACTCGCCCGCGTTGAACCCGTGGTGCAACGGCATGCCGCTGGCGTGATACTTGATGAGGTAGACCGGTCGGTCGGCGGTGGCGATGTCGAGGGCGAAGCCGACCTCCGGGCCGAAGGTGGTGACGCGGCCGGCGGTGTTCGTCTTGCCGGGCACGAGCGGCTCGAACGTCTTGCCGTTCCAGAAGAACGTGTGTGGGATTTCCTTTTTCAGGTCGGCCGGGAGGTCCGCGACCTTGCCCGAACCCTGCATGTTCGATTGCCCGCCGAGCAGGTACACGTCCACCGCCTTGGGGGCGTTCGGCTCGGGCCGCAGCGGGTCCGCGGCCACAAGAGGCCCGACGGGTACGAACAGGGCGACAATCGCCACGGTTTTGACGTTCATTCCTATTCCCACCGAGGGCGGTTCGCGTTCCGCGTCGGCCCGCGTGAGTTTACACGCCGGGCCGAAGTCGTGGTACGCGGTCGTGGCGGAGCCGGCCAGGGCACCGCTCGCCGGTGCGGCGGGAGAACACGCTCCCGAATCGACAGCAGTTCAAAAAGTGGTTTTTGAAATAGTCTCGGATGCTCGGCGTGCGACCGCAGTTGTTAGGGCTACACTGACCCGCGACGAGTTCCGAGAGGAGACCTTGGCGTGCCCGATTCCCTCACCTTCGCGGTCGACGTGTTCCGCACCGTCTGCGACCGCTTCCGGGCGAAGGCCGCCGACCTGCGGCTGCTGGTCGAGGGCGGCTCCTCGTTCGAGGAGTGGCTCAACTGGGAAGCGTACTTGGCCTGCAAGCTCCGGCAGGAGGGCTACCCGTTCTGCGAGGTCGCGGCCAAGCCGACCTACGCCAGCGAAGGGGTGGCGACCGAGGCCGGCGAAGCGGACCGCAACTGCGGCGACCTGCGGGTGGGCGGGCCGAACGACGGGGCCGACCACTGCTGGCTGTTCGCCGAGCTCGTACTGGCTGGTGGTGGTGAAAATGCCGACCGAGAGTGGGTGAAGCGGGCCGAAGCCGCGACGGACCGATTGAAGCGACTCGGGTGGAAGAAGTCGGCGGCCCTGCTGATCGTGGTGGCGGTAAGTGCTGGCGACGCACATGCGGGCGTGGCCGACACGGCGAACGCGGTCTGGAACTGGCCCGCCCTGACCGACCCGTGCGTCATCCCGCTGCCGGGCGGCAGGTCGGTCGTGGTGAAGGCGTTCGACATCAAACAGCATCCGGCCGACGTGCTCAGCACCGGATGCCATTGAGTAACGCGAGACTCATAATCCGCAACTCACCACTTCTCAGGTTCGGCGTGCTGGTCACGCCAAGAACGCCTGAAGTCGGTCTGGCGACCACACCAGCTTGGCCAGTGCGAGGACCAGTTCCCGACGCTCCGCCTGTTCCTTGCGGCCGAACGCCTCGC
>JALHQU010000071.1 GCA_022841795.1 Fimbriiglobus sp. | reverse complement strand
CCCGTAGCATGGGGTGACGGAGCGAACGGAGTGAGCGACGGAACCCCTGGAACACCGGGGAATGCAACAAGCCCCGGAGGGGCGCCTGATGTCAGGCGCCCCTCCGGGGCTTGTGCCTTTGGTTGACCTGTCCAGGGGTGGAGCGAGCGAAGCGAGCGAAACCCCTGGCTACGGGCACCCGCCCCTCCGGGGCGAAGAATGGAGGCACTGCTCTGAGCGGCTGGTGAACCGCGGGCGTCAGCCCGTCGGGTACCCGTGGGCTGACGCCCGCGGTTCACCACCCAGGCGGCTGACGCCGCCGGTTCGCCCGGAATCACCCGCACACGGCGTGTGCGGACCACACTCCCGACCTCACGCCCGGGCGATCACCACCGTGTACCCGCGGTTCTCCACGCTCTCCACCGACCCGAACGTCTCCACGATTTCCGGGATGGTGACGACCGGCATCTTGGTCACGAAGTAGAACCGGCCGTTCGGCCGCAGCACCTCGCGGGCGGTGGCGATGAACAACCGCCCGACCTCGCTGTCGGCGAAGTACGGCGGGTTCGCCAGCACCACATCGAACTCGCCCGGCGGCAGGTCGGTCAGTGTCCCACTCGTGATGAACTTGGCGTTCGTCACCCCGTTCGCCGCCGCGTTCAACTCGGCCAGCTTCACCGCCCGCACGCTGCTATCCACGAACGTCACCCGGCCGGTCGGCCCGCACTGCTGGCTGACCAGGCACCCGACCGCCCCGGCCCCGCACCCCAGGTCCAGCACCTTGTCCCCGGCCCGCACGTCCGCCACCTCCAGCATCGCCCGGCTGCCGTCGTCCATCCGCCCGTAGCTGAACGTGCCCGGCCACGTCTCGAAGCTCAGGCTCGGCCGGTCGCCGATCTTCGCGTGGTACGTCATGCGGTGCCGCCGCCGCGGGCGGTCGCCCGGCTCGCGGACGCTCCAGAACACCGACCCGGCCTTGTTCCGCGGCGCCTCGCTGCACTTGCCGAACACCTTCTTGTGCGCCGGGGCGAAGGTGGTGTCCCGCTCGTACTCCGAGAGGGTGACGAACCGCCCGCCGGGGGCGACGACGTGATACCCCTGCTCCACGATGTCCAGCTTCAGCTCGCGGTCCGAGTGGGCGGTGGCCGGGAAGAGGACGGTCTGGAACCGCGGCGGCAGGTCCCACAGGTCGGCGGCCGTGACCACCTCGGCGGTCAGGTTTTCCTGCGTCAGCTTCTCGCGGAGCCGCGCCGCCTGGTACACGTCGAACTGGAAGCACGTCGTCTCAACGCCCTTGAGGGCGGCCACCAGTTGCGTGACCGGCCACACCGGGCCGAGGGCGATCAGCACCGGCGGCGCCACATGGCGTTCGACGAGCGGGAACAGGTCGAGCAGGTGTTTCATGAGGTCATGGTAGCGGAGTCGGCCGGCCGCCGCTTGCGATCCGCCCCGCGACTACAACAGGAACGGCGGCCTCCCCTTCCTCGCACGAGCGACGATCATGACACGTTTCCTCCCCCTGCTCACCCTCGCCCTCGCGTCCACTGCTTCGGCCCAAGAGGTGACACGAGACATCCCCTACGTGGAGAAGGGGCACGAGCGGCAGGTGCTCGACGTGTACCGGCCGAAAGACGGCAAGACCCTGCCGGTGGTGTTCTGGATCCACGGCGGCGGGTGGCAGGCCGGGGACAAGAAGGAGGTGCAACTGAAGCCGCAGGCGTTCACCGACAAGGGGTTCGTGTTCGTCGCCCCCAACTACCGGCTGCTGCCGGGCGTGGAGATGGGCGACATCATCCGTGACGTGGCGAAGGCCCTGAAGTGGACGCACGCCCACGCCGCCGAGTACGGCGGCGACCCGACGCGGGTGTTCGTCATGGGGCACTCGGCCGGGGCGCAACTGGCCGCCCTCATCTGCACCGACGACCGCCACCTGAAGGCGGAGGGGCTGGGCTTCGACTTCATCAAGGGGTGCGTGCCGGTGGACGGCGACACCTACGACGTGCCGGCCATCATTGCCACCGCCGAGGCGCGGTGGGCGGCGCACGGACTGCCGAAGGCCAAATTCGGCCACCGCGAGAAGTTCGGCAACGACCCGGCCAGGCACAAGGACTTCTCGGCCGTCACGCACGTGGCGAAGGGCAAGGGCATCCCACCGTTCCTGCTGTTGCACGTGGCCGAACACCCGGACGTGTCCGCCCAGGCGGTGCGGCTGGCGGCGGCGCTGAAGGAGGCGGGGGTGCCGGTGACGGTCCACGCCGGCCGCGACACCACCCACGGCCGCATCAACGCCGACCTGGGTAAGCCGGACGACCCCGGCACGAAGGCGGTGTTCGACTTCCTGGACAAGGCTGTGAAGAAGTGACCGCGGCGGCCGCCTACACTACCCGTATGACACGCTTCCGCCTCGGGCTGATCGTCCTCACCGTGCTGATGACCGTCACCTTCCTGACCGTCGCGTTCGTGGTGCGGCGGCCGGGCGGGTCGGCCAACCACTCCATCCCCGAGCCGGTCAGCTACGCCAAGCCGACGGCCGACGGGATGCATGTGCTGGTGGCGTTCGGAAACCAGGAGGTGGAGGCAAAGCTGAAGGACACGGCCACCCGCCAGTACGCCGCATTGGTGCGACAGACGTACTTCTTACCCGTTCGCTTGGTTCTACCTTGGCCGGGTCTGGGCCGATCTAGTCAGACCGTCCGGTTAAAATGTCCGATCCCCGGCGTATACCGGGCGGGCAAGTCTGCCGGACTCGTTTGCCCACTCCTCGGATACGCCCCGGACGACCAGGTGTACCTGACCGCCGACGGGCGGCATGTCGTCCGCATTGAGGGCGACTGGTGGAAGACGAGGGCGTACCCGGCGGGCAAGCGGCTGCCGACCGAGGTGGAGAACGCTCAACTCGACGCCCCGGCGGTGCGGTGCTTCACCGACGGCAAACTGACGCACGAGTACACGCTGCGGGAACTGGTGACCGACCCGGACAAGTTGCCGCACTCGCCGGATCACGTCCTGTGGCCGGCCGGGGCGGTGCTGAACGCCGACGTCGGCAAATTCCACCTGTTCACCCAGGACTCGAACCGCATCACCCTCGACGTGGCGAGCGGGGAGATCGTCGAGCGGACGAAGACGGGCATCGGCAACCCGCTCGCCCGCTGGCTGCTGACCATCACCGTCGGGCTGACGGTCGCCCTGGCCGGGGTGCTGGCGTGGTACACGTTCTTCAAGCGGCGGGCGGCAGCGGCGGCGGAAGTGAAGGTGTGACTGGCGAGCGGCCGGGATAAACCCGGCCGCTCGCAGACCACGGGCAATTCATTCCAACGCGGTTTCTTCCGGCCGAGGGCGGATGATTCCGGCGAGGGGTCCCCCCACCCGGCCGGAATCAATGAGAGTCTGTTCCAGAAGTGGTCCGGCTCAGCCGGACCACGGGCCGCCACGGAGGGCGGCCCCTACAAATCCGCCCGTTCTGTAGGGGCCGCCCTCTGTGGCGGCCCGCCGACCGCCTCCGGCGGTCGGCTTTTGGATCCGCCTCTGAGAGCCAGCCGTCACGAGGCGATGGCGGACACCGCCGGGGCGTCGCCCGGCTTGGCGGCGGTCGGGGCAGACGGCCCGCCGCCGGCGGTCGGGAACTTCGCCTTCCCCTCACCGAAGATCAGGAGCAGCGGGCTGGCGATGTAGATCGACGAGTACGTGCCGACGATCACCCCCATCACCATCACGAACGCGAACAGGCGGATGTTCTCCCCGCCGAACAGGTACAGCACCACCACCACCAGGAACACGGTGAGGGCGGCCAGCACCGTCCGGCTGAGGGTGCCGTTCACGCTGTCGTTGATCATCTGCGGGGTGAGGATCGGGTTCTTCCCCCGCACCTCGCGGATGCGGTCGAACACCACGATGGTGTCGTTCACCGAGTACCCGACGAGCGTCAGCAGGGCGGCCACCGCCGCCAGGTCGATCTTGAAGTCCTTCAGCCCGAGCCAGTAGCCGATGCTGGTGTCGTGGATGTAGTGGCAGACGGCGATGGCGCCGAGGGTGAAGCACAGGTCGTGGACCAGGCACAGCACCGCCGCCAGCCCGAACTGCCAACTGCCGAACCGGAACCACAGGTACCCGAGGATGACCAGCCAGGACACCATGATGGCCCCGAGCGCCTTGGTGCGGGTGTCCTTGGCCAGGGCCGGGTCGAACGTCTCCAGGCGGTCCGGCACCGGGCGGGACTCGAACCCCTCTTTCGCTGAGGTGAGCGCCCGCTCGAACGCCTTCAGGTCCTCCTGCTTGCGGGCCGGGTTGGCGTTCGGGTCGCTCAGGTGCGGGAACCCGGCCTCGGCGTTGTTCTTGCTCACGTCCACCGTCACCGTCTTGTACTTCAACTCCCGCCCCTCGACCGCCGCCTCGTCCGGGTTGGCGGACGGCACCCCGACCACCTTCACCACCGTGTCCGGGTTCACCGACTGCGGCAGCCGGCCGGCGATCCGCAACTCCCGCAGCACGAAGTCCCGCAGGTACGCTGGCGACACCGGGCGGTCGAACGTGACCGTGGCCAGCGGGCCGGGCACGGCCAGGGCCGTCACCGTCGCCTTGCTCATGAGCGGCTGGTTCTGCCCGTCCCGCAGCAGGCGGTCGAGCATCACCTGCACCAGCTCCTTCTCCCGCTCGGTCGTCCGCAGGGTGAACGACAGCGACCTACCGCCGCTCAGCTTGCCGGAGTCGTCGCCCACGAACACCTGCTCGACGGACGTGTCCGGCAGGTGCGACGCCCGCGCCTTCAGGTTGGCCAGTTGCTCGGCCGGGGTGGCCCCCTCCGGCGGGTTGGACAGGGCGACGGTGGTGGTCTGCCCGTCGGCGTAGGTGAGGCGGTACGTCTGGTCGGCCGTCCGCCCGCCGCCGTCCTCGACCGCCAGCACCGCCGGCTCCACGCTCGTCACCTGGAGCCGCTCCTTCTGCCGGGCGTCGCCCAGCAGCTCCTGCATCTCGGTCAGGTTCTTCGGCTCGGTCAGCCGTCCGCCGTAGGCGGTGCCCTGGGTGAAGTCCACGTTCAGTACCTTCTCCCCGCGGGCCAGGAACAGGCCCAGCCCGACCACCGTGAGGAACGCGGTCAGGGCGAACATCTGGTAGCGGATCTTCATGAAGTCGAACTTCGGGCGGGCGAACAGCTTCATCATCCGCAGCTCGGTCAGCCACCGCTTGTGCGTCCAGAAGTCGAACAGCAGGCGGGTGATGTACAGGCTGGTGAACAGGCTGATGATCAGGCCGACGGTGAGGGCGACGCTGAACCCCTTGAGCGCGTCGTTCCCGAACGTGTACAGCACCACGCTGGTGAAGATGCTGGTCAGGTGGGTGTCGATGATGGTGGGCAGCGCCCGGTCGTACCCGTTGCGGATGGCGGTGGTCAGGTTCGCCCCCTTCTCCCGCTCCTCCCGCAGCCGCTCGTAGATGAGCACGTTCGCGTCCACCGCCATGCCCAGCATGAGCACCATGCCGGCCAGCCCGGGCAGGGTGAACGCGGCGTTCATGGCCACCATGAACCCGACCGTCATGAGCAGGTTGACGAACAGCGCCACGCACGCCACGAACCCGGCGAACCGATAGTAGATGACCATGAACACCAGCACCGCGGCGAACGACCCGGCGACGGCGATCAGCCCGTTCCGCTTGGTCGTCTCGCCCAGGGTGGCGCCGATGGTGTTCTCGCTCACCGGGTCCGGCTTCAGCTCGGCGTTCAGGTTGCCCGACCGCAGCAGGCTGACCAGCTGGTTCACCTTGTCCTGGGTGAACCCGCCCTCGATGATCCCCTGGCCGGGCAGCGGCTCGTTCAGGTTCGGGGCGGACACCACCCGCTCGTCCAGCACGATGGCCATCTGCCGGTTGAACCCCTGCTTCCGGTTCCGTTCGGTCAGTTCGCGGAACCGCTTGCTCCCGGCCGGGGTGTCGAACGCGAACGCCACCACCGGCACCCCGTTCTTGTCCGACGAACTGGCCTTCACCCGCACGTCGTCCTTCACCGCCACCGTGTCCTTGTCCGACAGGCGGGTGAGCACGAAGTACTCAAGCTTCTTGTCCTTCTCGTCCGACGACCGCAGCTCCGCCTTCTTGGTGAACGGGCGGCTGTAATACAGCCCGCGGTTGCCGTACGCCCACGTCTTCGGGTAGGCGAGCGGCTTGCCGTCCGCTCCGGTGCGTGCGCCGGCTAACACCGGCCACAGGTGGGTGGTCCGCCGGCCGGTCGGCACCACCGTCTCGTGTCGTTCGGCGAGACCCAGGTCTTCTCGCTCCTCCTTGCCCAACTCCAGCCACACATACCGTACCGGGTACTCGTCCGTGCCGGCCGCCTTGACGTTGAACTCCTCGTCCGGGGCGGGCGGTGGCAGCCCGCGGTCGGCGGCGTCGGCCAGCTTCTTCTTGGTGTCGTCCGACGGCTCGTCGAGCAGCGCCTGGGCGGCCTTCAGGCCGGCCGCGTCGTCCGTCAGGTTGGCCAGGATGGTGAACTTCAGCACCCCGGCCTGCTTCACCTTCTGCCGCACGTCCTCGACGTACTCGGCGTTCGCCGCCTGCCCCTTGCCGCCGGCCTTGGCGGCGAACGGCAGGATGATCTCCACCCGGTTGTTCCCGACCGGGCGGACGACCACGTTGTACAGGTCGTTCTCGTCGATCCGCTTCTTCAGCTTCTCGGCCAGCGTCTTGATCTCGTCGCTGGTCAGCTCCCCGCCGCCGCCCTTCAGGGCCACCTTCTCCCGATCCACCTCGTAAACGAGGATGGTGCCGCCGGCCAGGTCGATGCCGCGGCGGAACCCGACCTCGCCGTTCGTCTCCTTGTACGCCGCGTACCCGACGAACGCGGCGGCCAGCAGCGTCGGGATGAGGCAGATGAGCAGCGGGCGGAGGAAGTTGCGGCGCATGTCTGGTCCGGCCTGTGGTTGGCGTTTCTTCCACCTCTCCCCGTTGGGGAGAGGTCGCCGCACTTGCGGTGCAAGTGCGGCGGGTGAGGGGTCTTTCAACCGCCCCTCACCCCCGCTCGCCTGTCGGCGAGCTTGCCCTCTCCCCGGCGGGGAGAGGGAGAAATCCGGCTTACGCCTTCGGGTCGGTCGCGGTGGTGTCGTCGCTGGTCACGCTGGCGATGGCCGTCTTCAGGATGCGGAGCTTGGTGTCGTCCGACTTGATCACCACCTCGTCCTCGCCGTCCTTCAGGGTGATGATGCGGCCGACGATGCCGCTGGTGGTGATGATCTTCGCCCCCACCTTCATCGCCGCCAGCTTGGCCGCCGCCTCCCGCTTCTGCCGCCGCTGGGCGGGCAGCATGACCACCAGGAAGAACAGCCCGAGCAGGGCGAACATGAACAGCGGGTTGCCCAGGATGCCCATGCCGCCGGGCGCCGGCCCCTTGGCCTGGTCGCCGCCGGCCGGCGGGGCGGCCCCGTCCGGAGCCTGGGCGATAATCGCGGTGAGTTTCACTGAGTTCCAGTCCTGAAATTCGGAACGCGCATCTTAGGCCGACCCTCCGAGTACGGCAAGGCAACGACTTCCGACGAGCCGGGAGCGTGAGCGACCGGAGGTTCTGAAAGCTCCGGTCGCTCACGCTCCCGGCTCGCCTTTCAACCCCGCCAACGTCCTCCGGGCGAACGCCTCGTACCCCCCGGCCACGATCGCCGCCCGCGCCTCCCGCATCAGCCGCAGGTAGAACGCGATGTTGTGCAGGCTGAGCAGGGTCGGCCCGAGCATCTCGTCGGCGGCGAACAGGTGGTGCAGGTACGCCCGGCTGTAGTGCGCGCAGCAGTAGCAGCCGCAACCGGACGCCAGCGGGGCCGGATCTCGCCGGTGTTTCGCGTTCCGCAATCGAACCGGGCCGGAACTGGTGAACGCCAGGGCGTTCCGCCCGCTGCGGGTGGGCATGACGCAGTCGAACATGTCCAGCCCCGACCCGACCGCCACGATCAGGTCTTCCGGCCGCCCCACCCCCATGAGGTACCGGGGTTTACGCTCGGGCAGCACCGCCGCACACGCCGGCAGCATGGCGTGCATCGCCTCCGGCGCTTCCCCCACACTGAACCCGCCGAGGGCGTAGCCGGGGAAGTCGAGTGCGACCAGCGGTTTCGCACATTCCGCCCGCAGGTCCACGTCCAACCCGCCCTGCACGATGGCGAACTGCGCCTGGTCCGCCCGCGTGTGGTGCCGCTTGCACCGCTCCGCCCACAGCACACTCCGCCGCACCGCGTTCCGGACCACGGCCGGGTCGCCGTCCGCCGGCGGGCACTCGTCCAGCACCATCGCGATGTCCGACCCCAGGTTCTGCTGAATCTCCACCGCCTTCTCGGGGGTCAACTCCAGCGGCGAGCCGTCGATGTGGCTGCGGAACTTCGCCCCGTCGTCGGTGATCTTCCGCTGCTCGGCCAGGCTGAACACCTGGAACCCGCCGCTGTCGGTCAGGATCGGGCCGGGCCAGTTCATGAACCTGTGCAGCCCGCCCTGGTCGCGGATCAACTCGTCGCCCGGCCGCAGCGTCAGGTGGTAGGTGTTGCCGAGGATGATCTGGGCGCCGCAGTCGCGGACCATCTCCGGGGTGAGGCCCTTCACCGTCGCCTGGGTGCCGACCGGCATGAAGATGGGCGTGTCGATCACCCCGTGCGGGGTGGTGAGGGTGCCGGCGCGGGCAGCCCCGCAGGTGGCGTCGAGGCGGAAGGAGATGGCCATGCGGGAAATGGTAGCGGAAGAGGAGGTTGTTCGACGCTCACGGCCACGGGACGATCTCCACCACCCCGCCGAGCGAACCCTCGACCGTCAGGCGGTGGCCCGCCAACATCCGCATGCCCAACAGCGAATCCGGCCCGACCGACATCGCCAGCACCGTCACCCACGCCGACCCCCACTCCACCTCCGCCTCGAAGTAGTCCGTCTGGTGGGTCGAGCCGTCCGCCAGCACCGCCGTCCCGCCCGATTGCCAATGCAAACCCAAGGAGTTCACGACCACTTCCGGTAACACCAGCGACCCGGTGTACCCGGTGTCCACTACCACGTCTACATCCGCCACGTCCCCGCCGGGGCCGCGGACCCGCAAACGGACGACCGGCTCGCGGCGGGCGGTGACGGAGCCGCGGATCACCGGCCGTGCCTCAGCGTGTGGGTGGCCGGATACCCGACGCGAACGAGCCACACTTGCGCCCCCGGCACCCGTTGGTGCAGGCGGGACACGGCGGCGTGGTCGTCCGCGTCCACCTCGAACGCCCCCGACCCCACATCGACGGCGACGAACTTGCCCTCGTCCTCCGGCCGCAGGCGCGGGCGGATCTGCTGGGTGTAAGCTTCGTCACCCCGCCGGGCGAGGTCTTCGCGGTTCAAGACGGGTGCGGTCGCAGGCATCGGTTTCCTCCCGACCGGATCACAGGGCCGTACCCAAATTTACCACCGCCCCTGGTGAACAACAAGGCGGGGCTTTGGGGGCGGGGTCATTCGCCGGGGACCGCCACGAACCCCCGTCGGCCGGCCGCCGTCCGTAAGATCACCCCGCACTCACCCCGGGCGGCCGATGAACGAGTTCCTCCAAGCGTGCGGGTACGCGGCCCTGGTGTACCTGCTGTTCAACTACGCGGTCACGTTCGGCAGCGGGCGGCCGCTCACCGACGCCATCAACCCGAACCGCCGGTTCCTGCCGCTGTTCGCCGTCGGCCTGCTCGGGGGGGCGTACTCGCTGCTGCTCCAGGGGTCGTACTACACGCGCAAGACGCAGTACGAACTGCTGTCCGCCCTGTTCACCCGCCAGGCGGCCGAGCCGCAGGCGGTGGGGGCGGTGTCGTTCGTGGTGTTCGCCCTGGCGGTGCTGCTGCTGTGGGGGTGGAGCTGGTGGCACCTGCCCCGTGACCCGAAGACGTTCAACCCGAACCCGAAGGACCTGTTCGCCGAGTACCGGCGGGCGCTGACGCACTACGTGCAGTGGCGGGGCGGGCTGGACTACGCCTTCCTGTGCGAGGTGCGGGACGGGGTGCACACCGTGCTGGCCGATGGGGCGACGGACGCGGACATCGCCCGCGGGGTGAGCCGCCTGCCGACCGTCGGCACCGCCACCTTCACCCTCGACCCGGCGAAGGCCGTCGGCGAGCAGAAGGAGCGGTGGAAGGCGGAGGGGCGGAACATTTTCGCCGGGCTGCCCGGCCTGGACGAGTTGGTCGCCCCCATCCGCCAGGGGCAGAACGTGACGGTGTGCTTCGACGTGCGGTACGGGGCGTTCTACTTCGAGGTGCTGGAGCGGCCGGACGCGGACGGCCCGGCGGTGTGGCTGTACCTGTTCGCCGCCAGCCTGAACCAGCACGAGGTGAGCAGCCTGACCGCCGGCCGGCACTACTACGCGCTGTCGCAGGCGCTGCGGCACGTCCGCGGCGGGGTGACGAAGAAGTGACGGCGGTCGGGGTTCTGGTAAAATCGGGGCAAATGGAGGTCCGCCATGCCGCTCCGCGATCACTTCCGTTCGCCGGTGAACGACAAGCACCGCTGGGACGCCGTCCACGGCTGGTGGCCGGCTGAAATTTCTCGGCACCTGTTCGACCTGCTGCCGGCCGGGTTCCAGGCCGAACCGAAGATTCAAAACGGGTCGCCGTTCGAGGTGGACGTGTCGATGGTCGAGGACGACGACCGCCCGCCGAAGACCGACGAGGGGGAGGGCGGCACGGCCACGCTCACCGTGCCGGCCGACCTGTCCGAGTTGGACGAGTACGAAATCCGGGTGTACGACGCTGACCGCGGGCGGACGCTGGTGGCCGCCATTGAGATCGTCAGCCCGGCGAACAAGGACCGCCCGGAGACGCGGACGCAGTTCGTCAGCAAGGTGGATTCGCTGCTCCGGCAGGGGGTGTGCGTGTCGCTCGTGGACATCGTGACCATCCCTCAGGCCAACCTGTACGCCGAACTGCTCGCCCGGTTCGGTCAGACCGACCCCCGCCTGGGCGACCCGCCGACCCCGCTGTACGCCGTCACCCTCCGCGGACGAAGGCCGAAGAAGCGGAGGCCGGTCCTCGACCTGTGGTGCTTCCCGCTCGTAGTCGGACAGCCGCTGCCGACCATCCCCCTGTGGCTCGGCCCGGACCACCGCATCGAGCTGCCGCTGGAACCGAGTTACCAGGAGGTGTGCCGCCTGCTGCGAATCCCGTAACCGCGACCTGCCCTCGCTCGCGCGTCGGGCGAACAGTCCGGCGCGAAACCTCCGCTTCCGCCGGAATCGCCCCGACGGCGGCAAATCTGTTCTACACTGCGGCAGACTGGACTCCCTCTCCGGTGGCCGCCCATGGGTACGAAAACCCGCATCCGCCTGCCCCGCTCGCCGTTCTTCGACGCGGTTCGCAAGAGCGGGCTGCTCTCCCCGGACGACCTGATCGGCGTGGTCGCCCAGTACGACCTGACCGACGAGTCGGCCGCCGACCCGATCGCCCTGGCCACCTTCTTCGTGCGGAAGAAGCTGCTCACCCGCTACCAGGCGCTGCAACTGGTGCAGGGGCACACCAGCGGGTTCATCCTCGGCCCGTACAAGATCAAGGAGGGGCTGCGGCAGGACCGGGTGGGCATCGTGTTCCTGGCCGAGGACACGCGGAGCGGCAAGGAGGTGGCGGTGAAGGTGCTGCCCACCGACCGCACGTCCGACCCGACCATCCTGTCCGCGTTCCGCACCGAACTGCGGCGGGCCGCCCAGGTGGACCACGCGAACGTGGCGCGGGTGCTCGACTACGGCATCCATAACGGCACCCACTACGTGGTGTCCGAGTATGTGCCCGGCCCGACCCTGGACAAGGTGGCGGCGAAAACCCCGCTCGACCCGAACGCCGCCGCCCGGCACGTCGCGCGGGTGGCGGTGGTGCTGCGGTACGCCCACGCCCAGGGGCTGTTCCACCGGGACATCAAGCCGGCGAACATCGGCCTGACCGCCGACGGGCGGGTGAAGCTGATCGACCTCGGGCTGACGCACATGCTGGAAAGCCCGTGGGCGCGGGTGACCACCCGCATCAACACGAAGGAGTACGCGGAGGAGATCGACCACGTCGCACCGGAGCAGGCGTGGGGGTGCGACCAGGACGCCCGGTCGGACATCTACAGCCTGGGGTCCACGCTGTTCGCCCTGCTCACCAACCGCTCCCCGTTCCCCGGCGACGCGGCGGAGAAGATGAAGGCCCGCCAACTGCACCCGGTGCCGCGGCCGAGCGAGCTGAACCCGCGGGTGACGCCGGAACTGGACCGCATCGTGCAGACGATGGGGCACAACCAGCCGCACGAGCGGTACCAGACGATGGACGAGGTGCTGTTCGACCTGCACCCGTGGCTGCCGGTGGCCGAGTGGATCGGGCTGGGCATCGCCGCCCCGCCGCCGAAGGTGGCCGGGGTGAACACGACCGCCGGCCCGAAGGGGTCGATCTTCGCCGGGCTGAAGAAGCTGTTCGGCGGGTAACGTTTTCCCCGTGGCACCGGCGGCCCGCCGGTGGTGCTGCTGTCTTCGTGGCACCGGCGGCCCGCCGGTGGGTCTTTTTCTTCCGTGGCACCGGCGGCCCGCCGGTGATTGAAACCCACCGGCGGGCCGCCGGTGCCACGGATAGACGACGAATCCGTCGCGCTGTTACAATTCGGGATCGCTCCGGACGATTGGCGGAATGGCGAACATTGCCAACAACCGCTTCGCTCGGACGATGGCTCCCGCAAAAACGGCTGAAAAAGGGCAAGGGGGTCAAGAGGGTCACTTTCTGCCCCACACCCTCGGTGGCTCTGCCCGTCCCTAATCTGGACGCCGGTGCGGCCGTCCGACTCGCCGCTGCGGGCGTTGCGAACCGCCGCCGAAGCGGGTAACGTATTACTTTCATCTTTTCGATTCGTGTTCCGATACGAGTTGCCCGCCATGCCCGTGAAACTGAAGTGCCCGGCTTGCACCGACGCCGTGTTCGCCGAGGACGCCGACCGCGGCACCACCATCAAGTGCGGCACCTGTTGGGCCGACGTGCCGGTGCCGAAGGCGGAGGGGTCCGGCGTCGTGCCCCCGCCGGCCGCCAAGCCGTTGCCGGCCAAGCCGCTGCCGCCGACCGCCGCGCCGGTCGCCAAAGCCCTGCCGGTGCCGGGGCAGGCCCTGCCCGCGGCTGCTCCCGTCGCCAAGCCCGTCCCCGCTCAGCCGGTCCAGCCGGCCACCCTGAACCCGGTCGGCGGCAACAGGTACGGCTCCCGCCGGGACGACGACAAGCCGGAGCGCGACAAGCCGAAGTACAAGACCCGCGACTACGACGATGACGACGACGACCGGCCGACCCGCACCACGTCCGGTGGCGGGGGCGGCAAGGGCGTACTGATCGCGTTCATCTGCCTCGGGCTGGTGCTGGCGATCGGGGTGGCCGGCGCGGCGTACCTGTTGCTCCGCGGGACCGGCGACGAGACGACGGACACCGGCCCCGCGCCGGGGGACAACGGCGGCAGGGTCGCCGGCGGGGGCAACAACAACTTCCAGAACCCGTTCGACCCGCCCAAGCCGAAGGTCGGCGGCGATCCGGGCCGCGGGGACTTCAACCCGTTCGGCGGCGGCATCGACGGCGGCGGGGGCAAGCCGCCGGCCAACAAGGGCGGGTGGGTGAACTTCCGCGGCAAGGGGTTCGAGCTGCTCGCCCCGGCGCGGATGACGAAAGGCGACCACAAGTTCCAGCACGACACCCAGAACTTTACGGGCGACAAGTACGAGGCGCGGGAGGGGGACGGGCTGGAGGTCCACGCCTGGGAGATCGGCGCCCAACAGGTGGTGAAGCACTTCACCCCGGAGTTCGTGGCCGCCTGCACGTTCAACGACGCGGGGAACGTGAAGCGGGTGGAGGGGGTGCGGGAGATGCCGCACGGCCACCCCGGCATCGTGTTCACCACCAAGGAGATCAACCACGAGAACGGGGTGGTGCTGATGACCGCCAAGGACACGAAGGTGTACGTGTTCCGCATCCGGTGGAAGAACGCGGTGGCCGACGGCGAGCGGAAGAAGGAGGACTTCCTGGCGTCCATCCGCATCGTCGAGGGCCGGTTTGACGACGACCAGTTGGCCGTCAAGCCGAAGCCGCCCAGGGTCCCGGACTTCGGCGACCCGGTGAAGCCGAAGCCGGTGGAAAAGCCGTGGGAGGTGGTGGAGGCGAAGAGCGGGTTCAGCGTGCTCGCCCCGGCCGCGTTCCGCGGGGCGAAGCCGGAGCCGTTCCTGGTCGAGCCGCAGCAGGGGGTGCGGGTGAGCGGGCGGAAGTTCTCCGCCGAGGACGACCAGTTCCTGTACCTGGTGGCGTACTTCGACCTGCCGAAGGACTACGACCCGGACCTGCGGAAGCTGCTCGTCCACCCGGTGGTGCCGCACTTCAACAGCGTGTCGGACACCGAGGCGGTGAAGGTGGACGGCAAGGACGGGGTGAAGCTGGACCTGCGGCAGGCGCACGGGCTGATGCAGCGGGGGCTGGGGGTGAAGCTCGGGTACCGCCAGTTCTGCTTCGCCGTGTTCGCCAAGGACGTGTTCCACAAGGACGACCCCACCCTGCAGGAGCGGACGGACAAGTTCCTGAACTCGGTGAAGCTGGCGTTCGACCCGAAGACGGCCGACCCGTACGCGGACGAGCCGAGGTGGGTGCCGCTGGCCAAGGCGGTCGGGTTCGGGGTGCTGGTGCCGAAGAACGCCACCGCGGTGACCGACAAGCAGGCCGGGTTCGGGTTCGGGGCGGACGTGAGCAACGGCAAGGAGTACTCGACCGACGTGGACGGCATCACCTACCAGGTGACCGTCCACCTGACCACCCCGAAGCTGTCGGCGCAGAAGATCGCCGACGGCCTCCGCGGGGGGGAGACGATTCTGAACAACGAGCAGGTGAAGGTGAACGGGCTGGCGTTCGAGCACTACGAGCTGAAGCACTTCTTCGGCCACCCCATCCTGTTCCGGGCGGCGGCGGTGGGGAACACGGTGTTCACCCTGAAGGTGCTGCGGTCGGAGGCGTTCGGCAAGCAGGTGGGGGACAAGGAGTTCGCCGACAAGGCGGCCAAGTTCCTGAACAGCTTCCGCACCGGCACCGGGTCCGTCACCGAGGACGCCGGGAAGGCGGGCGGCGGGGAAATGGCCCGCGTCGGCGAGCTGGCCCAGGTGGCGGCCGGCAAGGTGCGGCCGTTCTGGGCGGGCACCTTCCTGCCGACGGCGAACGAGTTCGTCACCGTCGGCACCCGCGACCCGAACGCCAACCCGCCCGGCGGGGTGATCCGCCGGTACTCGGTGCCCGACTTCAAGCTGAAGGCGACGTACCACCTGAACATGCCGGCGCACCGGGTGGCGGCGGACGAGAAGGGCGGCAAGCTGTACCTGGCGATGGTGTCCACCCCGGTGGACGCGCAGAAGCCGGAGCGGGAGGCGGCCATCGTCGCCGGCGACATCCACGTGTACGACCTGAAGAAGGTGCTCGACGGGTCGGTGGGCGAGCTGGAGCAGTTGAAGCCGCTGTCGGTACTCACCGTCGGCGGGTCGTTCACCCAGGTGTCCGGGCTGGAGGTGTCGCCGTCCGGGGACGCGCTGTTCGTGTCCGCCGTGGTCACCACCGGCACCAAGGTGAAGCAGGCGTACCGCGGCAAACTGACCCGGTTCGACACGGCGTCGGGCAAGTCCGCCGACCTGCCGTCGTGCGACTTCCCGGTGTGGGCGATCAAGCTGTCGGCGGACGGCCGGCGGCTGGCCATCCTGGAGCGGCCGATCGACCCGACCGGGGTGGTCAAGGGCGGCTCGCTGGCGCTGGTGGACGCGGTCAACTGGCGGCGGGTGAAGTCGGTGCCGCTGTCCGGCACCCCGCTGGACGTGGCCTACCTGGGCGGCCGCCCGGCGGCGCTGGAGAACGCCGGCGGGACGGTGCGGCTGGTGGTGGCCGAGCCGGACGGGGAGAACAACGAGGTGCCGGTGGACGGCGACCCGCTGTACGTGCGGGCCACCCCGGACGGCAAGCGGGTGCTGCTGGCCGCCGGCCTGCCGGCGAACGGGCTGGGCGTGTACACGCTCGACGCCGCCAAGCCGCCGAAGCTGGACAAGAAGGCGGCGGCGGGGGAGTTGGGCGGGACGGCCCTCGGCGGGCTGGCGGCGATCTCGCCGGACGGCAAGCTGGCGGTGCTGAACTGCGGGGTGGTGATCGATTTGGAGAAGACTAAGTAGCAGGCACACACCGTGTGCCGTTCTGCAAGCGAGCCGGGAGCGTGAGCGACCGGAGGGGGTGAATCCTGCGGTCGCTCACGCTCCCGGCTCGCCAACACGCTCCCGGCTCGCCGTGTTACTTCTTCACCAGCACCAACTTCGTCGCCCCGGCGGCGTCGCCCTTCAGGTCCTTCGGCCGCTCGCCGTCCTCGACGTACACGATGGTCAGTTCGCCGTCCTTCACCTCGTACACGCCGAGGAACCGCCGCCCTTTCTCGAACTCCATCCCCTGCGGGAACAGGTCCATCTCGGCCGGCGTCTTGCCGGCGTTCACCTTCACGGTGGCGACCAGCGACTTGCCGCCGACGGCCAGGGTCAGCTTGCCGCCGGCGATGCCCACCGCGCTGACGCCCTTCTTCACCTCGTCCGGCACCGCCTTCCCGCCCCGCTCGAACGCCTTCACCGTGTACGCCCCGTCCAGGTCTTTCACCGCCTTGTCCTGGGCGGCGACCGGCACGGCGAAGAGCAGGAGGATCAGCGCGAGGCGGGTCATGGGCGGTCTCCGGGAGTTACTTCTTCTTCACCAGCACCATCACCATCTGGTCTTTGCCGTCGCCCTTGAAGTCGGTCGGCCGCTTGCTGTCGTCCTCCATCCCGAACACCAGGGTGAGTTCGCCCTTCTCCAGTTTGTACACGCCCGGCTTCGGCTTCTCGTTCGTTTTGTCCTTCGGCGGGATGGCGTCGATGGCCGCCGGCTTGGCCGTCGGGTCCAGCTTGATGCCCATCGACTCCTCCTTGTCCTTCGCGTCCTTCGGCACCATCACCAGTTGCCCGTCCTTGATGACGATCTCCTTGATCGCGTCCACGAACGGCTGGGCCGGCTTGCCGCTCATCGACATCGACTTGAGCGTGTACGCCCCCTCCAGCTCCTTCGCCGCCTTCTTCGCCGCGTCGTCCTGGGCCGGGGCGAACCCGACGGCCACGGCCACCGCCGCCAGGGTGAGTGCGAACCGATTCATGTACTCCTCCTTGCGGTGAACCGCGGGCGTCAGCCCGTCGGGTGGGATTCACCCAGGCGGCTCACGCCGCCGGTTCACCCGAGTTACCGCCCCGCCAGTTTATCGAACAGGTCGAACACGTCCCCCAGCGCCTCGCGGACGATGAGCAGGTGTTCCACGTCCGGGTACTCCTTGAACGTCACGTTCTTCGCCTTCCCGTCGGTGAGGGCGGTGTGCAGCGCCTTCGCGTTCTTCCGGGCGAAGTCCTGCTCGCCGACGCCGATGAACACCGGCAGGTCGGCGAACGCATCCCCCTTCCGCACCCGCCCGCCGCCGCCCAGCGCCGCCGCCGCCGCGAACTTGCCGGGGTACTTCTGCGCCGCGTCGATCGTGCCGGCGGCGCCCATCGAGTGCCCGACCACGAACACCCGCTTCGGGTCGATCGGGTACCGCTCGGCCAGCTTGTCGATGATCTCGCCGACCGGCACCGACCCGCCCAGCCCGAACGCCAGCCCGGCCCGCGGGGCCACCAGCAGCCACCCCCGCTGCTCGCACAGCGTGACGACGTGCCCGGCCCCGTACCCCTCGAAGAACAGGTTCTCCGACCCGCCGGCCCCGTGCATCGCCACCACCAGCGGCACCGGCGTCTTGGCGTCCAGCCCCTTCGGCACGAACAGCCGGCACGCGGTGGTGTCCTTGTCGCCGGTCGGCACGGTGATCCAGTGGTCGCCGGGGCGGTCGGCGGTGAAGTACGGCTTGCCGGCCTTCGCCGCGGCCAGCATCTCCTGGGCTTCGGCCAGCCGCTTCGCCGCCGGCACGTCCGTCTCCGGGATGGTGTCCTTCGCCAGGTCTTTCAGCAGCTCGGCCCGGTCGCGGATCGACGCCCATTCCAGCGTCGGCTTCTCGCCCGTCGTGCCGAAGTTGGCCTGCGCTTCGACCCCGTCGATCACCGACACCAGCACCGCCCGCTTCACCACCGGCTTGTCGGCCAACAGCACCTCCATCGTCAGGGTCAGGTCGTCGCGGCGCTTCTCGTCGCCGGCCGGCGGGAGCGGCACCTTCACCACTGTGGGCAGCTTGTCCGGCGTCGCTGTCACCGGCTTGCCGGTGCCCAGCGCGAGCCGCACGCTCAGCCCGTCCGGCCGCTTCGCCTTCATCGGGTAGAACGCCTTCACGCCCACGGTCAGGTCGGCCGAGCCGTCGATCACCCGCTTCGGCACGTCCGGATACAGGGACGTGGCCCACTTCAGGTCGTCGCTCGGCGGCTTGTCGGATTCCAGCGCGAACCGGGCCTCGTCGAGCGTGCGGCCGGCCTCGCCGAGCCGGAACGAGAGGAACTGCTGCGTCACCTTGTCCACGGCGGCCACCGCCCGCTTGCGGGCCGCGGAATCCGTGTGCGCGTCCCATGCCGCCTCAAACGCCTTCAGCCGCTGGCCGAGTTCGTACCGCTCGGGCTGGGCCAGAACCGGGGTGGCGACCGTCAGCAGAAAGAGGACGGTGGTGGTGCGCATCGGGGAGGTTCCGAAATTCGGTTTGAACCCGGCGGGGGGAATTCGTTAAAGTTACCCTGACGTCCCCCCGAACGCGAGCCGAACCCGACGGTTCGGCCGCCCAGGACGATTCGGGGCGACCCCGGAACGGAGTCTCATCGTGGTCCGACACCTGCTCACGTCGGCGGCCGTGCTGGTCGCCGCCGGCCTCGCGTCCGCCCAGTATCCGGCCTACTGCCCGCCGGTGTACCACGTGCCGCTGCCGGTGGTGGTGTGCTGCCCGCCGCTCGCCTGCGTCTGCCCGCCGGCCCTGGGTGTGATCGGGACGGCCACCCCGAGTACGTCCGGCGAACAGAAGACGCCGCAGATCATCCCCGAGCGGATGCCTGAGAAGGAACAACCGCGGAAGGAGACGAAGGCCGAGCCGCCGGCCGCCCCACGGGAGTTCGCCACCCCGAAGCCGGCCGAGCCGGAGTCGAAGTCGGACGTGACCCCGGTGGGCGGGAACGTGCCGCCGCCGCCCATCCCGTCGCCGGCGGTGCCGATGACGCCGACCCCGAAGCCGAAGGAGCCGGAGCCGGCCGCGGCCAAGCCGAGCCTGCCGGCGTTCGAGTTCCCCCCGCCGCCGGCCGAGCTGCCGAAGGCCACCGACACCATCCCGCCGCTGCCCCTGCCGACGAAGACCGATGCCCCGAAGGGGGAAGCGAAGGTGAACGCGCCGGGGTCGCTGCCGGCGTTCGACATCGACTTCCCGAAAGCCCCGCCGCCGGCCCAGCCGGTGGAGGCGAACAAGCCGGTGGTGGCGAAGGCCAGCCCGATCAGCGGCGGGCGGGAGGTGACGTTCGACGTGTACCCGGTGGACGGCCCGGCCCCGACATCACCATCGGCCAAGCGGACGATCGGGTTCATCAACAAGTCCGACCGCGACCTGCTGCTGACCATCGACGGGCAGATGGTGACGCTGCCGAGCAAGAACGTGCTGCGGGCGGAGCTGCCGGCGGCGGTGCGGTGGCAGGTGGGCGGCGGGGAAGAACGGGACCTGAAGGTGCCGCCGACCGCGCCGGGCGTGGACGTGGTGATCCGGAAGTAAATGGTGAACCCCGACCGCAAGGTCGGTGGGTGCGAGCCAGGTTCCCCGTACCCACCGACCTTGCGGTCGGGGTTCACCAGAAACCGTCACGCCGGCTTCGTCACGTCCTTCAGCATCCCGGCGGACGAGTTGACGATCTTCTTCCGCCGCGTCTTGGTGGTCGCCGCCGCCTCCGCCTGCTTCTGCTTCAGATCGTCCAGGTTGGCCGAGCAGAACGAACACCCCACCACCGTCAGGTGGAACTCCAGGTAGTCGATCAAATCCTGGTCAAGGGCTTGCAGCAGGTACCCGCCGAGCTGGTCCCGCGACGGGCACGAGATGTGGTCTCGCCGCCAGATGGCCCCGACCGAGTGTTCGCCGCGGTCTTCCTCCAACCGCACCTGCTCGAATTGTGCACGTAGCTTGGCGTCGTCGCGGAGTTGCCGCTCCACCTCGGCCGCCTCGCCGTCGGGCAAGGAGTCGTGCAGGAACGCGCGGAGGGTTTCTTTGGTGACGGCTGGCATGGCGGCGGCCGGAGTTCGGACGGGGGATATTGTATCTAACCGGGCGCGGCGGGCGCGGGCGAAATGAGCCTCTGACGAATGCGGAATGCGACATGCGGAGACACCCCACCTCTCCCCCGGAGGGGGAGAGGTCGCGGTCGGGAGCGAAGCGACGACCGCGGGTGAGGGGGGGGTCACCCGTGATCCGGTCAGCCGCCGTGAGGGGCAGCACCCCTCACCCGCCGGAGTTGCTTCGCAACTCTCGGCGACCTCTCCCCCTCCGGGGGAGAGGTGGGGCATGCCGGAGCAAGCGATACGCGACCGTTTGCGATTGAGCTACCGTACCCGGTACACCCGGTACGCCCCGCATTCGGCCGACACCTCCAGCCGGGCGGACTTCAACGGCACGGCGGTCGGGGCGACGACGTGGGTGATCCCCTCGCGAATGACCTCGTCGATCGCCCCGGTCGCATCCCAGTCCGGGTTGGCAAACCACCGCTCGGCCATGCCCACCCGCTTGTGCCACTCCAGCACCTCGTCGTCCCGGTACGGGATGGATTTGAAATCGACGAAGATCGGGGCACTGGTAGCCAGCCGGAAGCGGGCGATCTCGAAGATGCCCGGCCGGTTCGGGTCCGGCGGGCGGACGAACGTGTTCGAGTACACCCCGCGGGCGGTTGAGGGTTTCGGGAACTTGGCCGGCACGAGGTACAGGTCGCTGGGCTGCCGGGTGCGGGCGACATGGTCGAGGACGGCGTTCTCGGCCTCCAGTTCGCGGTAGCCGAGACCGAGGGTCATGACCGCGATGCCGCTGAGGGCGAGAAGAAGGGGAACCACGAATAACACGAATCGAACGAATGAAGACCGGAGTTGTCCCACTCGCCCCGCCGCCCACCCCGCCAGCACCGCCGTACTCACCGGCATCAGTACCGCCGTCACCCGCCACGGGAACAGCAGCGACAGCGTCGGGTGGTTCGTCATTGCCACCGCCAGCGTGCCGGCGGCCACGAGGGAATACGTCACCGCCAGCGGGACGAACAGCCGGGTGCGGCGGACGGCGATCAGCCCGAGCAGCATCCACCCCACCTGCACGCCGGCCACCCAGTCGAACCAGCGGGCCGGGCGGGTGTGGTGCGGGATGCGGACCTCGGCCAGAATCCGCTGCGCCTCGGCGAACTGCTCCGCGTTGGTCGGGGCGAACGTGCGGAGGTCGTACACCACCACCGGCAGCACCAGCAGCACCGCCAGCCCCGCGGACGCCGCCGCCGTCCGCCACTGCCGCTGGATTAACTCGTGAGCCAGGAATCCGGTGATGAACATCGCCGCGGGCAGCAGGTAGGTGGCGTGGATCAGGTTCGCCCCGGCCGCCAACCCGGCCGCCAGGATCGGCCGCTCGTTCAGGTACGCCGCCACCGCCGCCACCAGCAGCACCCCGATGACCGACGGCTGCAACCCCGGCCCGAGCACGTACTGGCTCGCCAACCCGCAGTGGAAGAACCACGGGTAGTCCGCTCCGAGCAGCCGGTCGCTGGCGAACCGCACGATGCCGGCGTGGGACACGATGAGCAGCGCCGCCCACGCCACCTCACCGCCCACCGTCGTCGGGCCGAACGGCAGCCCACGCACCAGCCACCGCAGGGCCAGGAAGTATCCCATCAGGGCGACGAAGAACACGGCATGAAACGGCCACGTCCCGACGTGCCGTAGGCAGAACGCGACGAACGCGGAGAACGCCGGCACCGTGTCGGCGGTGTTCGCCAGCCAGTCGGCCGACAGTTCCCCCACCCCGGCGTGGGCCGCCCCGTGCAGGAAGTACTGGTTCTGGTTCGAGTAGTACAGCGGCGACTGCGTGTGGGCGACCGCGAACAGGGCGGCGAAGAGGAGCGGCAGGCGGGTCATGGGGAGTAGTGTACGGCAACTTGTGCCCAGCCCGCCGGCCCACTAAGATACCCGCACACCCGCCTTCCCCGCCTCCCACCGACCGGGCACCTTCGCCGCGTGGTTGGGAACTTCCCCCGCGCCACGGAGTTCGCCGTGCCCCGCCACGAATACCCGGACGACATCTTCGACAACTCGCGGATGTCGTTCGGCGACCACATCGAGGAGCTGCGGTCGCGGCTCATCAAGGCCCTGTACGGCCTCGGCTTCTGCATGATGATCGGGTTTCTGCTGGACTACACCGGCGAGCAGATCGGCATGCCCGGCCTGGGCATCGGCCGGCCGATGATGAAGGTCATCACCGAGCCGGCGGAGGCTCAGGTGCGGGCGTTCTACGACCGGCGGAACGAGCGGGCGCGAGTCCGCCTGCTGGCCGAGCGGCCGGACCAGTCCGTGCTGGACCAGGTGCGGAAGAAGTTCGAGGAGTCCGACCGCGACCTGAGCAAGCTGACCGACGACGAGAAGCGGGTGCTCCGCGGGGCGCCCGAGCCGCTGCCCGTCCGCATCCCGCTGAAGGAGTTCGAGAAGGCGTTCGGGCTGAAGCGGGCGGACCCGGATCAGACGCACCTGGACGTGACCATCGAGACGTACCCGCAGCACCTGCACTTCCTGAACCAGAAAGGGGAGACGCTGCTGGAGAACCGCCAGTTCATGAAGACGCAGAGCGCCCAGGAGGCGTTCATGGTGTACTTCAAGGTGAGCCTGCTGTGCGGGGCGGTGCTGGCCAGCCCGGTGCTGTTCTACCAGTTCTGGGCGTTCATCGCCGCCGGCCTGTACCCGCACGAGCGGCGGTACGTCCACCTGTACCTGCCGGCCAGCGTCGGGCTGTTCGTGGCCGGGGCGGTCCTGTGCCAGTTCATCGTCCTGCCGGGGGCGGTGAAGGCGCTCATCGGGTTCAACGACTGGATCGACCTGGACCCGGACCTGCGGATGAACGAGTGGCTCGGGTTCGCCCTCATCCTGCCGGTGGTGTTCGGGGTGTCGTTCCAGACCCCGCTGGTCATGTTCTTCCTCAGCCGGCTGAAGCTGCTCACCTACGACGTGTACCTGAGCTACTGGCGGACGGCGGTGTTCACCCTGGCCGTGTTCTCGGCCGTCATCACCCCCACCCCGGACGTGGTGACCATGCTGTACCTGTTCGTGCCCATGTTCGGCCTGTACCTGCTGGGCATCCTCATCTGCTACTGGTTCCCGCCCAAGCCGTGGTTCGCGGACGAGGACGCCGAGGCCGAGGCGCAGGTGGCGGTGTGAGTGGGCGAGCCGGGTGTTTGTGGCGAGCCGGGAGCGTGAGCGACCGGAGGATTGGAACCTCCGGTCGCTCACGCTCCCGGCTCGCCAAGCACGCTCCCGGCTCGCCGTGTGAAATCTGTGTAACGCACCTCGCCCGTCCGGCTCCGGCCGGGTAACTTTCTCCCCACCCTGCCGGGTTCATTCGCGGGTTCGCCATGCCCATCACGTTCAACTGCCCGTGCGGCGAGACGCTCGCCGCCGAAGACGCCCACGTCGGCCTGGGGGTCGAGTGCCCGACCTGCCAGAAGGCGCTCACCGTGCCGCCGGGCGGTAAGCCGGTGGCCAAGCCGGCGTCGAAGCCGGCCGCCACCCCGCCGGAGAAGAAGGCCCGGTTGGACGACGACGAGGACGCCGACCGACCGCGGAGGAAGAAGAAAAACAAGGTGAAGAAGGGCACCGGCGGCGCACACGCCATGTCGCTGATGGAGAAGGCGCACGCCGACCTGGAGGAGGAAGAAGCCCGCCGCAGCCGCGGCGGCGGGTTGGCCATCAGCCCCGGTATCGTGCAGGGGTCGATCAGCGTGGTGCTCGGGCTTGTGGTGCTGGTCGTCTCCCTGTTCGTCCCGTGCGGGTTCATGTACATGCTCATTTGCGCCGGCGTACTCATCCTCGGCGGGATCGTGCGGATCGTCCTCGGGTTCACCGGCACCGGGACGGACTGAGGCTCTCGTCTTCGCCGCGACCTACGGGAGCGGTCGAGCATACTCCGCTCCCGTAGGTCGCGGCGAAGAACGGGCTGGTCCGTAAAATGCCCGCGTGACCACTCCCGACCCCTCCGAGCCGCTCGTCGCCCTGGTCGGCGCCGGCCCCGGCGACCCCGGCCTGCTCACCCGCCGGGCGGCCGAACTGCTCGCCGCCGCCGACCTGATCCTGTACGACCAGCTCGTCCCCCGCCGCATCCTGGACCTCGCCAACCCGGCGGCCGAGGCGGTGTGCGTCCGCGACCTGCCCACCCAGCCGGGCGACAAGTACCCGCTCATCTACGGCCGGATGATCGACGCGGCCAAGGCCGGGCGGCGGGTGGTGCGGCTGAAGGGCGGCGACCCGCTGGTGTTCGGCCGCGGCGGGGAGGAGGCCGAAGCCCTCCGCGACTCGGGGGTGCCCTACGAGATCGTCCCCGGCGTGACCGCCGCCCTGGCCGCCGCCGCGTACCTGGACCTGCCGCTCACGCACCGCAACCACACCTCCGCCGTCGCCCTCATCACCGGGCACGAACTGCCGAACAAGCCGGGCACCAAGCTGGACTGGCCGACGCTCGCCCGCTTCCCCGGCCTGCTGGTCATCTACATGGGCATGGCCCGGCTGCCGGTGATCGTGGCCGAGTTGGTGAAGCACGGCAAGCCGGCCGACACCCCGGCGGTGATTTGCGAGCGGGCGTCCACCGGGCAGATGCGGTCGGTGTCCACCACCCTGGCCGAGTTGGAGGGGGTGCGGCGGGCGGCCGGGCTGGAGGCGCCGGGGCTGATCCTGATCGGCGAGGCCGCCGGGCACCGCCACCCGGTGTCGTGGTTCGAGGCCCGCCCGCTGTTCGGCCGGCGGGTGCTGGTCACCCGCCCGCGGCACCAGGCCGAGGGGATGATGCGGGCGTTCGAGCGGCTCGGGGCGGTGCCGTTCAGCCTGCCCACGCTGGAGATTCACCCGCCGGCCGACCCCGCCCCGCTCGACGCGGCCCTGGCGAAACTGCGTCAGCCGGACGGTGGGTTCGACTGGCTGGTGTTCACCAGCGCGAACGGGGTTCACGCCGTCGTCCGCCGGCTGGCCCACCTCGGCCGCGACCTCCGCGACCTGGGGCGGGTGAAGCTGGCCGCCATCGGCCCGAAGACGGCCGCCGCCCTGCGGGAGTACCACCTGACCGCCGACGTGGTGCCGATCGCGTTCATCGCCGAGAGCCTGGTCGAGTCGCTGCGGGAGCATGTGGCCGGGAAGCGGGTGCTGCTGGCGCGGGCGAACCGCGGGCGGGACCACCTGCCGGTCGAACTGGCGAAGATCGCTGCGGTCGAACAGGTGACGGCCTACGACCAGGTGGACGCGGTGGACCCGGAGGCGGAGGCGTTCGCCGCCCTGCGGCGGGGGGAGATCGAGTTCATCACCCTGAGCAGCTCGAACGCCGCGCGGGCGCTGCTCGCCCGGTTCGACGACACCATGCGGGGGCGGGTGGAGCGGGGGGAGATGAAGCTGGTGGCGATCAGCCCGGAGACCGGGCGGGTGATCCGCGAGCTGGGCTACCCGGTGGCGGCGGAGGCGGGGGTGTACACGGTCGACGGGCTGATCGAGGCGGTGCGGCGGCTGGCGGCGGACGAGGTTATTTCAGATCCTTCATCGCGTTGAACCCCAGGTAGCCGACGATGCCGGCGCAGATCAGCCCGAGGATGTCGAAGGCGATGAACGACCCGCCGCCGAACGGATAGCCGACGAACATGTCCAGCAGGAACAGGAGGCCGAACAGGCCGGCAGCCCCCAGCGCCGCGTAGCACATGCCCTTTTCCATGAATGCCCTTTCCGGCCCGATGCTGTCCGCGCCAGCCGGGAGGCCGGGCGGGCGGACGGGTGGGAAATTTTGGCAAATTCTAGCGTCTGCTACCGCAGGTGCAACGGGCGGGGGGTGCGAATCGGCAAACGACCGGCCGGCGCACCCGGCGCCGGCGGCACGTCGGGCACAAGGCGGACGACCCGACCCTTGGGGTCATTCGACCCGGCACGCGAGCAATTCCGCCTCGAATCCGGTCCACCCGCCCGGCAGTTCGACCGTGAACACCTCCACCCGGCTGTCCCGCCGGTAGGCGGTCGGCTTGATGCTGACTTCGGCATCCCGGCGGTTGACGGAGATCCAGCCGTTGACGGTGCGGAACACGCCCTTCAGCCGGACGATCTCGGGGTGAGCGCGGAGTACGGCCAGCAAGCGGGGTTCGTCGAAGACGACTTCGGGGGTGAAGACCCAGCCGCGGGCGGCGGGGGGTATTTGTGAACCCGGCCCGCCAGGGCCGTGGGTGTCGGTCGCACCACCCCCTCCCTTGCGGTCGGGGTTCACCGGGACTTCGTCTGCACCGCTCAAATCCAACCACCCCTCCTCCAGCCGACCGTGCGTGGTCGCCGCGATCAGCAGCTTCGGCGGGTACAGGGCGTTCGCCCACGCCTGGAAGTCGCGGACCAGTTCCGGGGTGGCCGTGTCCGCCTTGTTCAGCACCAGCACGTCGCTCATCTGCACCTGGTCGCGGAACACCGGGTTCGAGTCGATCATGCCGGGGGCGGCGAAGTCGCTCGGGGTGACGATCCCGACCGTCGCCCGCAGGTCCAGCCGGTCGGCGTAGTCGGCCCGCACCGTGTCCACCAGCCGGGCCGGGTGGCCGAGGCCGGACGTCTCGATGAGCAGGCGGTCCGGCCGCACGTCTTGTAACAGGAAGTGCAGGGCCACCGGCAGCATCGGGGCGGTGGTGCAGCAGAAGCACCCGCCGGCCACGCTCCGCACGCTCACGCCGTCGGCCGCCTCCCCCTCGATGAAGGCGTCGTCGATGGACACCGTGCCGTACTCGTTCACCAGCACCGCCCACTTCTCGGCCGGGTTCTTCCGCCTCAATAGATCCAGCACCGCCGTCGTCTTGCCGACGCCGAGGAAGCCGGTGATCAGGTTGGTCGGGATCATGGGAAGTCGCTGTCGTAAAGGCACCCCACCCCCGCCGGGAACTGCGTTCCCCGGCGACCCCTCCCCGACGGGGAGGGGTGGGGCCACCCGGCAAGCGTCGAGCAACAGCCTACACCCCTCCCCGCCGGGGGGGGGTCGACGCCCGAGAGGAGCGAGGGCGGCGGGGGTGGGGCCACCACACGCACACACCGGCGGCACGGGGTTAAATATACCCCGGCCCGCGGCGTGACATAAGCTACCGTCGTGTTCCACTCGCTCCGCGAGTGGCCGCCGAACCACTCGCGGAGCGAGTGGAACACTCCCCCGCCCGCCCCGAGCGCACCCTTTGCTGCACCCCTCCGTCGTCATCGCCATCTGCTTCCAGGGGCTGTTCTGCCTGGCCCCGGTCGCCCTGTACCTGTGCTGGCTGGCGGCGGTGAACCGCCGCGACAAGCCGACGGTGGTGGGCGGGGCGTGGGACTTCGTCGGCGTGCTGGCCGCCCTGTCCGGGTTCCTGCTGGTCGGCGGGTCGATCCTGCTCGGGGTGGTGCGGAATCACCCGCAACTGTTCCCGGAGTTGTTCGAGGAACTACGACAGGCGAAGGGGTTCGACAAGCTGAAGGCGACGTTCGAGACCCAGTGGTTCTGGTGGCGTGCGCTGTTCGGCGGGTACTTCGCAGTGATCGGGATGGCGGTGCTGTCCGGCGTCCGCGGGCGGGGGCAAACCCTGGCGGTGTACAACGTGGACGCGAACACGGCCGAATCCGCGATCGAGTACGCCCTCGCCCAGGCCGGGCTGACCGCCGTCCGCTCCGGCAACGTGTGGGCGGACAGCCGCAAGCTGGTGAAGCTGATGCCGTTCCCCGGCACCCGGCACGTCACGATCCGGCTGCTGTGCCCGCACCCGCGGGAGCGGGAGGAGATCGAGCGGCACCTGCGGGCCGACCTGGACCGCTCGTCCGCCCCGGACAACCCGGTGGCGGCGTGGCTGTCGCTGCTGGCCGGCGGGTCGGTGCTCACGGTGGTCATGCTCGTCGGCCTGCTGCTGTACATCTTGTACGTGCGGTTTTAGGTTGGTGCCGCTCGGCTCGCGGCACCTACTCTGTCAACCTGTGCCGGTTATTCCGCCGGGGTCGGTTCGATCGGATCGGCCCGTCCTGCTGCCCCCGGCCGCCGCCCCCGCCGCGATCCGCCGCCGTTTTCCCCCGATTCCACCGTCCGCCTCGCCGATTCTGGTCGTGACGACCGTGACAAGGTCGCGGACCAGACCACCCGTGCGGAACGGGATCATGCGAAGGAGCGCACACATGAAACGGATGCTGCTGGCGGCGATCGCGGCCGTCGGGTTGATGGGCGTGGCGGCGGCGAACGGGCCGATCGCCGGCCGGGCGACCGGCGACTGCGGCGGCGGCGGGTGCGGCACGGCCGCCGCCCCGCTGAAAGGGCTGTTCGGCACCGACGGGTGCGCGGAGTGCGAGCGGAACAAGCGGTTCGGCCTGCACCCGCTGCTCCAGCGGCTGGCGTTCTGGAAGAAGGACAACCAGTGCGGGACGTGCGGGCTGAGGGGCAAGTTCGGCCTCGGCGGTAAGGACGGGTGCGGCGGCGGCGGGTGCCTCGGCGGCAACTGCGCCGGCCAGGGGAGCGGGTTCAACCCGTACCCGAACGGCGTGCCCGGCACCCTGGTGTTCCCGCAACACCCGTACGTTCGCAGCCCGCGGGACTGGTACGAGAAGTAACAGTTGATGGCCGAACACGGCGGGGCCGGTCGGTGTTAAACCAAACCGCCCCCGCCCCTTTCCCCAGGTTCGTCCGCCGTGCCCGCCTCTGCTTTCCCTGAGCGCGTCTGGCTCCTCCGTCATGCCGAGACGTCCGCCCCGCACGTGTTCAACGGGGCCGAGTCGGACGTCGGCCTGAGCGAACTCGGCGTCCGCCAGTCGGCCGCCGTCGCCGGCTGGTTCCGCGATCACGGCCTCACCGCCGTGGTGTCGTCCGGGATGCGGCGGGCGATCGCCACTGCTGCGCCCGTCGCCACCGCCTGCGGGGTGCCGCACCACCTCGAACCCGACCTGCACGAGCGCCGCGTCGGGCCGATGGCCGGTCAGCCGTTCGCCCTGCACGACGGCCCGTGGGCGGACACGGTGAGGCACTGGACGGCCGGGAACACTGCGTTCACCACCGAAGGCGCCGAGTCGTTCGACGACCTGGCCGGGCGGCTGCTGCCGGCGTGGGAGCGGGTGGTGGCGGCGCACCCCGGCGGGCGGGTGGCGGTGGTGGCGCACGGCATCGTGTGCAAGGTGCTGCTGCTGTCGCTGCTCGACGGGTGGGACGTGAGCGGGTGGCAGCGGCTCGGCCGGTCGGCGAACGTGGCGGTGTCGGAACTGGTGCCGCTGGCGAACGGGCGGTGGAAGGCAGAGGCCCTTCTGAGCGTGCCGGAACCGGTGTTGGAGGTGGAAGAGTCGCACCGCACCGGCGGGGTGCGGTCAGAGGCGTGAGCTGGCGAGCCGGGAGCGTGAGCGACCGGAGGTTCCAAATCCTCCGGTCGCTCACGCTCCCGGCTCGCCGTCGAACCCCCGCCCCGCCTACACTACCCGCGTTCGGCTCGCCCGTTCCCCCAACCGGAGAATCACCGTGGCACACACCCTGCCCGCCCTGCCCTACGACTTCAAGGCGCTCGAACCGCACATCGACGCGCAGACGATGGAGATCCACAGCCAGCGGCACCACAAGGCGTATGTGGACAACCTGAACAAGGCGCTCGAGTCCGCCCCGGACCAGGCGGCGAAGGACATCGTCACCCTGCTCCGCGAGATCAAGACGGTGCCGGACGCCGTCCGCCAGGCGGTCATCAACAACGGCGGCGGGCACCACAACCACGCCCTGTTCTGGGAGGTCATGGCCCCGAGCGCCGGCGGCGAGCCGACCGGGGCGATCGGCGACGCCATCAAGGCGGCGTTCGGCGACTTCGCCAAGTTCAAGGACACGGTCAAGCAGAACGCGCTGACGCAGTTCGGCAGCGGGTGGAGCTGGCTGGTGTGGGACCCGGCCGGGGCGAAGGTGGCGGCGGTAAAGAAGCCGAACCAGGACAGCCCGCTGATGGACGGACACGTCCCGCTGCTCGGGTGCGACGTGTGGGAGCACGCCTACTACCTGAAGTACCAGAACAAGCGGGCGGATTACGTCGATGCGTGGTGGAACGTGGTGAACTGGAAGAAGGTGGACGAACTGCTGGCGAAGGCCAAAGCCGGGAAGTGACCGAGTCGTCGAGCCGGGATCTTGGCGAGCCGGGATCTTGGCGAGCCGGGAGCGTGAGCGACCGGAGGATTCACCCCCTCCGGTCGCTCACG
>JALHQU010000070.1 GCA_022841795.1 Fimbriiglobus sp. | reverse complement strand
GCGACCACCCCGACCAAGCGGAAAAGGGCCGGTTGGGATGACGAATACCTGTTGCAAGTATTGCAAGGGATTACAGGCTGATGTAGTGCGGTAGCCCTGTGGGGTGGGGTGAGGTGCGGCGGCCGCGCTCGGGACGCACGCGACCATATGAACGGATGTATTATTCCGGGCAAAGTGTACAGGTGTCAATGTGGTTGTTACAATTCGCCGACTGCGGCCACCCGATTGCTTCCCGGACGCGGAGGCGTTACCCTGCCGGTCGGCAGACAGGCGAATCGGAGGTGGGTGTGTACCGCACGTTCGTCTTCTTCGGGTCCGGGTTAGCGACTGTCAGCCCAGTTGTTACCGTCTGGTGGCCGGGGAAGGTCATCGACCTGTTCACGCAATTCCCGGCCGGAGCGCTGCACTACGGCTCCTTCGCCTCGCACACCTGCGCGGACTTCATCGTGGCGTGTTCGGCGGTGAAGGAAACAAAGGGTGGGGTGATGGAGGTGTCCAGCCTTCGGCTTCGGTGGGAGGGCGAAGACCGATTAACCGCCGAGTTCAACACACCCGCATACACGGTCGAGTGGCGGGCCTGGCTATACACGGAGATCGAGCGGCTGTGCGCCGACATTACCGACCCGCAGAAACTGCCGATCCTGGTCGAAATTGACCCGCCGTACCACATCACCCAGGGCGGGACGGTGTTGTTCCAGCGGCACAGCGGGCGGGGCTATCAAGACGGCGACCCGCTGTGGATGACCCCGGCCCAGGCGGCCCGGCTGGCGAAGGAGCGGGGCGCTGCCCAGTAGCGACGGCTTTCGTCGGGTGGGTACCCCCCACCCTACGATGCGGGATCACATCGCGTCCGAATCGAGATCGCCCTCGGTTTTCCCGCCCAAGTACCCCTTCGCCGCAGCGTCCATCACGAACTGGGCGAGAGGTAGCGTGGCGGCGGCGAACGCCTTGTCCGCACGGTCCAGCGTCTCCACGTCGTTGCCGGCCATCGCTGCCGTCAGGTTCGCGGCGGCGGTGTCGATCGTCGTCCGCTGCTCCGCGGTCAGCTTGTCGCCCTGCTGGGCCAGCCCTTTCCGCATGTGTTCCAGGTTCGCTTCCCCCTTGCGGCGGAACTCGATCAGCCGGCGGGCGGTGAAGTCCTCGTGGGCGTGTTCCACGCTCTCCAGCACCAGCCGCTCCACCTCGTCCTGGCTTAGCCCGTGCGCCGCCTTCACCTCCACCGCCGCCTCGACCCCGCTGCGTTCCTCCTTCGCCGTCACCTTCAGCATCCCGTTCGCATCCACCCGGAACGTAATCAGCACGATCGGGAATCCGGCCGGCATGGGCGGGATGCCGCTCAGCTTGAACTGGCCGAGCAGCTTGTTCGCCGCCACCACCTCCCGCTCGCCCTGGTAGATGTTCACCAGGATGGCGGTCTGGTTGTCCTTGTGCGTGCTGTACCGGGTGGTACCGGTGCAGGGGACGGTGGTGTTCCGCTCGATGATCCGGTCCATCGCCCCGCCGAGCGTCTCCACGCCCAGTGACAGCGGGATGACATCGAGCAGCAGGCGGTCCCGCCGGCCGGACGTGAGTATGTCCGCCTGCACCGCCGCCCCGATGGCCACCACCTCGTCCGGGTTCAGCTCGGTGTGCGGGGTGCGACCGAAGAACTCGCCCACCCGCCGGCGGACATACGGGATGCGGGTGCTGCCACCGACCAGCACCACCTCACCCACGTCTTTCGGCGTCAGGTCGGCATCGCGGAGCGCCTTTTTGCACTTGTCCAGGCTGCGGTCGATGAGCGGGGCAATGAGGGCTTCGAACTCGCCGCGGGTGACGGTGTGGACCCGGTCGCCGATCTGCATGACGGCGGTGTCCGCCGCACTCAGGGCGATCTTTGCCTTCTCCGCCGCGTCGCGGAGGTGTTGTAACAACTGCGGATCGCCGGCCGGCGTCAGCCCCATTTCCTTGGCGGCCGTCGCCATCAGCAGGTGGTCGAAGTCGTCGCCGCCGAGTTGCGTGTCGCCGTTCGTGCTCAGCACCTTGAACACGCCGTCGGCCAGTTGCAGGATGCTGCAATCGAACGTGCCGCCGCCGAGGTCGTACACCGCCACCGTGCCACTCTTGTTCCGGTCCAGCCCGTAGGCGAGCGCCGCCGCGGTCGGCTCGTTCACGATCCGCAGCACGTCCAGCCCGGCGATGCGGCCGGCGTCGCGGGTGGCCTGCCGCTGGGCGTCGTCGAAGTACGCCGGCACGGTGATGACCGCCTTCGTCGGGTTACCGGCCCGCTGCCGCACCTCCCGCAGGATCATCGCCGACAGCTCCTCCGGCGTGTACTCCCGCCCGCCGACCCGCACCCGCAACACCTTCCGCCCGGCCTCCGCCTCCCGCTCGACGATCTGGTGCGGGATGTGTTTCAGCTCCGGCTCCAGGTCGGCGAGCGTGCGGCCCATCAGCCGCTTCACGCTGAAGATGGTGTGCTCCGGGTCGGCCAGCGCCCGCTCCCGCGCCGCCGTGCCGACCAGCACCGTGCCGTCGGGGTGGAAGCTGAGGCACGACGGCACCAGTGACACCCCGGTGTCATCCCGCACGACGACCGGCCGGCCGTCCCGCATGTACGCGGCCAGGCTGTTGGTGGTGCCCAGATCGATGCCGACGACGGTGGGGGTGGTCATGGCGTGCGGGGTGCGACGGTGAACTCGCCACGGGAGGCGTAGAAGCACACGTCGAATTCGAGGAAGAAGTTTGTCTGACCGAGGATCAGCGGCACAGTGTTCGACTGGACCCATGCGAACGCGAGGTAGCCCGGCGGAAAGTTGCTGACGCCGACGGTCAGGAGTGCCGCCCGTGATGCGACCGATGCGAGACTGCCGCTGACAGGCGGTAACGGCAGGGCCCGAGACCAGTTCAGTCCCAATCGAACCCCGAGATCCCACGGAAGGACGTTGGTGTCTGACCCGGAATCGACCAGTGCCTCGGCGTCGACAACGGCCGTACTCGACACGAGCCGCACCGGGAGCATCGGCCGGAGGGTCGGGAACGGCGCGGACACCCGAGTGTACGGCACCGTGAGCGGGGTCGTCATGACGTGGGCCGTTCGTGTTGAGCCAGAAGTTGCTGGAGCACAGCGGCCGCCTCTGGCGCCTGGATCGGCAGGTTCAGTTCGAGCGGTTCGCCCGAAGCGATCCAGTCGCGGAAGAACTGCGGGAATTGCGCGAGTTCCGCCGAGTTCTGCTCGGCCAGAGTTCGCACCAACTCTAACCGCTCGTCGCGGGGCAGGGCACGGGCGGCGGTGAGGACTTCGGCTAGCGACACGGTTCGCCCTCCGGCGGGGTGAGGGAATTGTATCACCCGCGCGTCGTAGAATGGTGGCACCCCCCCCGCCGACGCAGCTCCCCGCCGAGACCCGCCGTGGCCGACGACCGCGTGAAGGTGGTCACCATCATGAACTACCCGCCGGACCTGCGGTACCGGCGGATGTGCCACGCCTTCCTGGACACGGTGATTGCCAACGGCGGCGAGAGCGTCACCATCCTGTTCGAGGACCACCCACCGGCGGTGAGCGCGGAACACCGGCGACTGGCGGACATCGAGGTGCGGCAGTGCCGGTCGTTCGACGTGGGCCACTCGCATTTCAACCTGCGCTTCAAGCTGCCGAACCTGGCGTCGCTCGACCACCCGTTCCTGTTCCTCGACGCCGACACCGTCACGCTGAGCGACCTGCGGCCGCTGTGGGCGCGGCGGCACGACAAGCCGTGGGTCGGGGTGAACCACCAGTGGGTGCCGGCCGACCCGCGGACGCACCGTAGTCCGTTCCTCAACTCCGGGGTGCAACTGGTCGGCGACCCGAACTTCTACGACCTGCGGGCGATCCTGGCAGTACAAGAGGCGGCGGCCCCGCTGAGGCGGGCGGCCGAGTTCACCAAAGAGGAGATGTTCGCCTGCCCCGGTGCGGACCAGGCGGTGATGTTCCGCTACTTCACGACGATCGGGTACGACTACACGCACCCGCTGGTCGGCCACGGGTGGAACAGCTGCGCCGGAGTGACGACGATCACCCGCGACGGCTCCGGCCGCTGGACGGGCCTCACCACCGGCCTGCCGGACGTGTACCCGGTCCACATCAACCACTACTGGAGCCAGTTCAAGCCGTGGGCCATCGGCTGCCCGGTGTACGACAGCTATGCGGGGGTGGACGAAGCGAGTTGAGTAGATGGCCGACGATCAACTCGTCGCGACGAGCGATGCTTTCACCCGCTTCTTCCACCGCGGCAGGTCGGAGCGGATCTCGGTCACGAGGCGACACACGACGGGTTGCGGTTTCCGCTGCCCCTGTTCCCACGCCTTGACCGCCGCCGGCGACACGCACAGCAGTTCGGCGAACAGCGGCTGGCTGAGTTGCAGCGCTTCCCGAACGCCTTTCAGCTCGTCCGCCGTCAGCGTCGGCTTCGGCATCCGCAGCGTGAATTTGCGGAGGGTCAGGGTGTCTTCGGCCAGGAACGCTTCCATCGCCGCGAGCGCGTTCTCGCTCACCGTGCGGCCCTTCTTCTGCACGCTCATGACTTCTTCCTCCTCATACTGAAATGGCGAGCCACACGAGCTTCGATCGCGGGGGCCAGTTGCCGCATCCTCTTCTTCGCGGCGGCCGACAGGTTTTCCGTCTCGTTCTTCAGGTACGCGGTGATGAGCATGATGGCCGCGTACTTCGGGAAGTAGTGGTACCAGACTCGCAACGCCCCGCTCTTCCCCCGTCCGACCGGCGCGAAGCGGCATTTCCTCACCCCGCCCGTATCCGGGATCACGCCCTCGCCGAGCGGGTCCAGCATCATCAACGCCTGGAGCGACTTCAGGTCCGTGTCGTCCCGCCCGCAGTCGTGCCAGCGGTCGAGAAAGCCCGGCATCTCGCCGAACCAAAAGACGCGAATCGTGGGCGACTGGGCCACGCTAGAAGTGTAACACAGTGTGGTACAGGAATAAAGAGCGTTCGGGGAATGCCAGCGATATACTCGCGTCCAGAAATCAATATCGACAGGCACAACCGTTCGGCTACGATGTCAATCTGAGCGTTTCTACCGAGGTGGCCCATGTTCCGCCTGACCTCCCTCAGCCTGTTCGTCGCGTCCGTCGCCGTGGCCGCCCCGGTGCCGAAGGTCAAGGAGGCGAAGTTGTACTACCCGACCACCGTCGGGGCGAAGCGGGTGCTGGTCAGGACCAGTGGCCCGGTGGTGGTGGAAACCGTCCAAGAGGTCATCCGGGTGGACGAGAAGGACGGCAAACACCGAGTGACGGTCGCGGAGGAGGAGATCAACCACCTCCCGGTGGCCAACGGGCGGGCGAAACCTCCAATTGTGAGCAACCGGGAGTTCGTGGTCGAGGTGTCAGGAAATGGGTTGTTCCGACCCCCGGCCGGCGGCTCGAAGGAGGACTCGCAGCCGTTGCTCGATTTGGCGGCCAAACCCGGCACGACGTGGACAGCGAAGGGACCTGGCGACAGCAGCCGAAGCTGACATACACGATGGGCAAGGAAGAGGAGGTGGACGTGCCGGCTGGCAAGTTCCTGGCCTTGCGGGTGGAGTTCGAATGTGAATCTGGGGATTTCACGCAGAAGGATTCACTCTGGTACTCCCGCGGCGTCGGGCTCATCAAGATCGTAAGCACCGTGGGCAAAGGGCGCGAAATGACGACCGAACTGAAGGAGTTCACCCCCGGCAAAGCGGAGAAGAAGGACAAGTGACCGGCGGAATGGACGCTACAGGGTTCGAACCTGTGACCCCTCCCGTGTAAAGGGAGTGCTCTACCGCTGAGCTAAGCGTCCGGCGGGTGTTCGTTAGCCCGACGCGCGAGCGAGGGCCGGTAGTGGTTGGCCCCTCGCTCGCGCGTCGGGCTAACGAATCACTACCGGGGAATTGTATCAGCCGTTCCGCAGGTCGCGGAGCAGCCCCTTCAGGTACTTCGCCGCGTTCAGCTCCTTCCGCACGCCGGTCAGGTCGTTCTTGGCGAACAACGTGTCGATGCCGTCGAACACGGCGGCGTAGCGGTCGCGGATGTCGGCCTCCAGCCGCTCTTTGCCGGCGGCGTCCGCCGCCTCGATCGCCTCCCGCACCTCCATCATCTCCATCAGGAACGCCGGCGGGATGTCCTTCATCTCGGACGCGGTCGGCCCGCCGAGCAGGGCGAGCAGGTGTTCGGCCCGGTGGAACGGATCCTTCAGCGTGGTGTACGCCTCGTTCACCGCCGCCGCGTGGGCCTCGCTCGCGGCCAGTTGGCCGTCGCCGCCCAGCGCGTGGAAGTCCGGGTGGGCGGCCCGGCTGCGCGCCAGGTACGCCCGCTCCAGTTCGCCCGCGTCAACGGAAAAGCGCCTCGGCAGGCCGAGGCGCTCGAAGTGGTCTTGCATGGCGGTCAGCGGTCAGCGGTCAGCGGTCAGCGGCCGTACATCCGGCTGATTGCTGAAAGCTGATTGCCGATCGCTCCCCTTACATGGAGTACGAGCTGCCGCACCCGCAGGTGCCCTTCGCCTGCGGGTTGGTGACGCTGAACCCCCGCTTGTTCAGGTCGTCGTGGAAGTCCACCGTCGCCCCTTCCAGGTACAGCATGCTCCGCTTGTCGATCACCACCTTCACCCCGTTCACCTCGAACATGTGGTCCAGCTTCTCGTTGTACGACGGGTCCAGGTCCAGCTTGTTCTGGAACCCGGAGCACCCGCCGCCCTGCACCCGCAGCCGCAGGTGCATGTCGCCCTCCGGGGCGTCCTCCCCGGCCTTGTAGTCGGCGATCGCCCGCTTCACCTCGCTGGCGGCCCGCTCGGTCAGGGTGACGGGGCAGGGCGGAGCGGCGGTCGGCTCGGTCTTCACGCCCAGTGCGGTCGGTTCGAGAACGGTGGCCATCGGCGTATCACTCCGGGACAGGGTGTTGCTCTAGTATACCGCGCCCGGTCAACCGGGCTTTCGCGGCGGGTCGGATTCGGCCTCGTTGGTGGCGAACACCAGCCCGCCGCGGGAACCGACAATGTCGGTGTACTGATCGATGCGGAACCCGACACCCCTCAGGTGATCCACCAGGTCGTCCGCCCGCACTCGCTTCTCGGCCGGTTCGGCGTGGTACTCCAGCACAATCCGGCGGATGCGGGCGAAATACCGCTCGGGCAGTCCGTGGAGGATGTCGTACTCGGCCCCCTCGCAGTCGATCTTCAGGTAGTCACACCGGGTGATGTGGTACTCGTCGAAGATCTGCCGGAGGGTCACGGCCGGCACGGTCACGCTCGGCCCGCCGTGCTGCCGGTGCAGCGAGTGCCCGCCCGAGTTGTCCGCGTTCACGCTCAGGGTCACCAGCCCGGCGGAGGCGGTCACGGCGGCGCGGACGGCGGACACGTTGTGGCAGCGGTTGCGGTCCAGGTTGTGTTCGAGCAGGGCGAAGTTGTCCGGCTCCGGCTCGAACGCGTACACCCACCCGTCCTGGGCGGCCCGCGAAGCGGACACGGCGAACCCGCCGATGTTGCCGCCGATGTCGATCACCGTGTCCGCCGGGCCGATCTCGTACCCCGGCGGGTGGTACTCGCGGTCGCGGACCACGTGGTTCAAGATGCACTCGTCCGCCCACGTCCCCCGCCGCACGCGGAACCGCAGGCCGTCCATCGCCACCGTCCGGTGCTTCCACCCGACCGACCGGCACAGCGAGTCCTTCCAGCGGGCCACCCGGAACGGCAGCTTGTGATCGACCAGGACGGATTTCAGCCCGCGGGCGAGCGGGTGGCCGGCGTTGGAGCGGGGCGGCGGGGTGACCACCAGGGTCGGTTCCATGCGGGCATCCTCCTGCTGTGCGGCATGGGCCGTGGCATGGTACCCGACGGCGGGGGGCGGTCAACGCGGGTGGCCGGGTTCCTCTGGGGGAAGTTCGTGGCGGTGTCGGAGAACGGGACGCCCGTGTTCCACTCGCTCCGCGAGTGGCCAGCCGAAACCCGCTCGCGGAGCGAGTGGAACACGTTAGCCGGCGACGGCCGCCTCGGCCGGCTGGCTCGCCCCCTGCTTCTCCTGGAAGTTCTTCACCGCCGCTTTGATGGCGTCCTCCGCCAACACCGAGCAGTGGACCTTCACCGGCGGCAGGGCCAGCTCTTCCACGATCTCGGTGTTCTTGATGTCCATCGCTTGGTCGAGCGTCTTGCCCTTCAGCCACTCGGTGGCGAGGCTGCTGCTGGCGATGGCCGACCCGCAGCCGAAGGTCTTGAACTTCGCGTCCTCGATCACCCCGGTGGTCGGGTTGACGAGGATCTGCAACCGCATCACGTCGCCGCACTCCGGGGCGCCGACGAGGCCGGTGCCCACGTTCTCGCCCTTGGCGTCGAAGCTGCCGACGTTCCGCGGGTTGTTGTAATGCTCCAGGATTTGGTCGCTGTACGGCATGGCTGCTCCCTGTATCGGATTCGGTTTGGTGTTCTTTCCTGATCCCTGAGTTCTGGCCTCTGACCTCTGCTCAGTGCCCCGCCCACTGGATCGACTTCAGGTCGATGCCCGCCTGGGCCATCTCGTACAGGGGCGACATCTCGCGGAGGCGGGTCACCTCTCGCACCACCAGGTCGGACACGAAGTCCACCTCCGCCTCGGTGTTGAACCGGCCGAGGCCGAACCGGATGCTGCTGTGGGCGAGTTCGTCGCCCACGCCCAGCGCCCGCAGCACGTAGCTCGGCTCCAGGCTGGCGCTGGTGCAGGCCGACCCGCTGCTCACCGCCACGTCCTTGATGCCCATCATCAGCCCCTCGCCCTCGACGTAGGCGAAGCTGATGTTCGCGTTCCCCGGCAGCCGCTCGGTCGGGTGCCCGTTCAGGTAGCTCTCGGGCAGGTTGTCCATGATGCGGCTCCGCAGCCGCTCGCGGAGGGCGTAGGTCCGCTTGATCTCGTCGGCCATCTCCGCCCGGCACAACTCGGCGGCCTTGCCCAGTCCGACGATGAGCGGCACCGGCAGGGTGCCGGACCGCATCCCCCGCTCGTGCCCGCCGCCGTCGATGATCGGCTCCAGCCGCACCCGCGGGTCCTTCTTCCGCACGTACAGCCCGCCGATGCCCTTCGGCCCGTACATCTTGTGCCCGCTGAGCGACAGCAGGTCGATGCCCATCGCCTGCACGTCGATGGGCAGCTTGCCCACCGCCTGCACCGCGTCGGTGTGGAACAGCACGCCCTTCTCTTTGCACACCTTGCCGATGTCGGCGACCGGCAGGACGGTGCCGATCTCGTTGTTCGCCATCATGATCGACACGAGGATGGTCTTGTCCGTTAGCGCGTCCCGCACCTGGTCGGCTGACACCCGGCCGAACTTGTCCACCGGCAGGTACGTCACCTGCACGCCGTCGCGTTCCAGTCGCTTGGCGGTGTCGAGCGTGGCCTTGTGCTCCGTCACCTGGGTGACGATGTGGTTGCCCTTCTTCTTGTACATGGCGGCCACGCCCTTGAGCGCCAGGTTGGTGCTCTCGGTGGCCCCGCTGGTGAAGATGACCTCCTTGCCCGTCGCGCCGATCAGCTTGGCGATCTGGTCGCGGGCGTCGTCCACCGCCTTCTCCGCCGCCCACCCGAACGGGTGGTTGCGGCTGGCGGCGTTCCCGTAGTGTTCGGTGAAGTACGGCAGCATCGCCTCCACCACCCGCGGGTCGGTGCGGGTGGTGCTGTTGTTGTCCATGTAAATCGGCAGCTTCAACATGGTGCGTTCCGTTCGGGTGAAGACCGGCTAACCACAGAGACACAGGGGCACAGAGAAAACAACCGACGACTTCTTCCGACTCCAACTCTCCTGACTTCTCCGTGTCCCTGTGTCTCTGTGGTTAGTCCTGCTTGGATTCATGCGGTGGTATTGGTGGTCGCTTCGGTGCGGGTGATGATGCCGAGGGTGGCGAGCGTGGGCGGAACGGTCGGGACGGGGGCGAACACGTCGGCCAGGGTGATCGCCCGCAGCACGTCCATGATGCGTCGATGGATTTCGATCATCGGGGCTTTGACCGGGCACACGTGTTCCACCTCACACGCCCCGGCCGGGGTGTGGTCGTTGCACACCGTCAGCTTGAACCCCTCTTCGACCGCCTCCAGCAGTTCGGCCAGCGTGATGGTGGCGCTCGACCGGGCCAGCACGTACCCACCCTTCACCCCGCGGGTGCTGGACACGAACCCTTTGGACCCCAGCTCTTTCAGGATGTTCGCCACGAACGACCGGCTCAGCCCGAACTTCTCGGCGATGGTGCGGGCGTTGCCGTTGGTGTTCGCGTGCAGGTAGTGCAGGATCAGGAGCGCGTAGTCCGCTTTGCGGCTGAGTAACGTCATTTCGCGCTCGGTCCGGGCGATGGGAGAGATCGTCTATCGAGTTATAGGGGTGGAATGGGACAGAACTAGTGCCATTTAGATGAGACGGTGTCTCAGTTGCTGCGGCTGAAATCGCGTAACTGATTCGATTGCAAAGAGATGGGTCGAACGGTCTGATCGCGTGTCGGTGTCGCATCATCACTTTTTCTGACCCGACATCAGCACGGGAACGGTTCTGGTTGACCCCCGCTCCGCAGACCGATACCCTCCGACCGGCCACATGTGCTGTCTGGTTAGCCCGACGCGCGAGCGATGGCCTGGCCGCTTGACCCTCGCTCGCGCGTCGGGCTAACAGACCACGGCGAACCGGAGGTGTGTTTGATGTTGCGGTTCGCCGTGCGGGCCATCAACCGGCTGCTCGCCGTCGCCGACGCCGAGTTGGTCCGCTCGTCTCGCCTGCGGGAAGTGGAAATCCGACTGGCGGTCGAAGCGCGGCACAACGCCGAACTCCGCGAACTGTTGGCACGAGTGCCGGCATCGACGCCGGACACCTCCCAACTGGTGAGCCAGCTCGGCGGGGTGATCGAGTCTAAGCTGAACGACGCTTACGTCTCGGGGTATCACGAGGCGTCCCGCACGACCGCCGCGTACATCGCTTCCCACATGACCGGGGCGCAGGTGTTCCGCACCCCGCACCTGCCCGCCCGCGGGGACGTGGCGGCCCAGCGCGACCTGCTCGACTTCGCCGCCGGCCAGGTCCGCACGTCCGGCCTGCTGCTGGAGTTCGGGGTTCACGGCGGGGGTACGATCAACCGGCTGGCGAAGCGGTTCCCGGACGCCGCCGTGTACGGGTTCGACTCGTTCGAGGGGTTGCCGGAAGACTGGTTCCACGAGCAGGTGAAGGGGGCGTTCGATCTGGGCGGGGTGCTGCCGGCGGTGGAGGCGAACGTGCGGCTGGTGAAGGGCTGGTTCCAGGACACGCTGCCGGGGTTCCTGGCCGAGCACCCCGGCCCGGTGGCGTTCCTTCACCTCGACTGCGACCTGTACTCGTCGGCGGCGTGCGTGCTGGCCGCACTGAAGGATCGATTCATGCCGGGGTCGGTGATCGTGTTCGACGAGTACTTCAACTACCCCGGGTGGGAGGACGGCGAGTTCCGGGCGTTCGCCGAGTTCGTGCGGGCGAACGGCGTCCGCTACCGCTACCTCGGGTACGCCCCGCAGTGGTACTCGGCGGCGGTGGTGATCGAGGGCATTGGGGGTGAAGGGCTTTCGTAGGGTGGGCACCGCCCACCGTTTTCGTTCGTGGCGGTGGGCGGTGCCCACCCTACAAGCCGTTCAGCAGCTGCCGCACTTTGTCCTCCGCTTCGGCTCGGGTCGTCAGCACGCCGTCGAGTTGCAAATCCCGCACGGTGTCGATGAGCCGCTTGAAGTGCGACCCCGGTTTCAGCCCCATCGCCTTCAGGTCGTCGCCGGTGAGCAACCGTGGGGGGTTGAACGTCTCCGGCGGGAGGTCGCGGAGCAACCCCTCCAGGTATTCGAGCACATCCGGGGCGGTCCCCTGGGCACGGTGGAGCGTGAGTAGCTCATGAGCCGCCGGGTGTGCGAGCAGCGGGTAGAGGCTGCTCCTGAGTTCGTCCCGTGAGAAGTTGCGCTCGTTCTGCATGAACAACCACGAGATGCGCCCCCACTCGTCGTTCGACAACCGGAGCCGCCGTCTGATGGCGCCGATACCCGGTCCGGCCGTCCGGATGAGCGCGGTGAACGCCAATTCGAACGACGCATGAACCGGCAACCGCTCGACCGCTTCGCACGTCCGCTCCCACTCGGCCGGGCTGCGGTCCACCTCCGGCAGGATGTGTTCGACCAGCCCGACCTCGCCGAGCAGCCGCACCCCGCGCTCGCGGTGTTTGTTCGTCAGGATCTTCCGCAGCTCCTCGGCAATCCGCTCGGCGCTGACGGCCTTGATCTCCCGTACCATCACCCGCGCCGCGGCGAGGGTGGCCGGGTCGATGGTCAGCTCGAACCGGGCGGCCATCCGCACCGCCCGCAGGATCCGCAGCTTGTCCTCGGCGAACCGCTGCCGCGGATCGCCGATCGCCCGCAACACCTTCGCCCGCAGGTCCGCTTCCCCGCCGACGAAGTCGATCACCCGGTGCGCCAGCGGGTCGTAGAACATGCCGTTGATGGTGAAGTCTCGGCGGGCGGCGTCTTCCTCGGGGGAGCTGAACGTGACCGAATCCGGCCGCCGGCCGTCGGTGTAGGTGCCGTCGCTGCGGAACGTGGCGACCTGCACCTTCAGCCACTCACCCTGGGCGTCTTTCGGCCCGAGCACCTCGACCACGCCGAAACTGGCGCCGAAACTGTGTGTGCGGCGGAACAGGGCTTTCACCTGATCCGGCGTTGCCGACGTGGCCACGTCGTGATCGGCGGGCGTCAGGCTGAGCAGTTCGTCGCGGACGCACCCGCCGGCGAACAGGGCCTGATGCCCCTCGCGTTGCAGCTTCGACACCACCTCGATGGCGAACTCGCGCTCGGTCATGGCGCCCAAAAAAGCGTCCCGGTAGGATGGCACTCCTACCGGGACTGGTACCGAATCCCTTTCGGGTTTCCGGTGTGCCGTCTCAGGGACAGTGTGTTCGCGGTCTTCCGGTCGGCGGCGTTCAGCCTGAGAACCAGTCGCCTTGCCGTTAGGCCACCCCCAGTTGGTGGTCCGGTGTGAGCCTGGGGGACAGGATTCGAACCTGCAATCTACTGGTCGAGAGCCGCTCGTCGATCGAACACCTCGGCACGGGGTTTCAGTTCTGGCGTGGACAGCCTGAGCCTGGTGCGCCGATAGCCTCTACCGTTGGGCTACCCCGCCGGGGTTGGGAGTGGCGGGGGTGGGACTCGAACCCACACTGTTACGGTCGCGGTGCTGAGTTTGACCCTGACGCTGAGTTCTGCACGCCTGTGCGATAGGAATGATGCCAGCCGGCGGCGGAAGGTTCAAGGGAAGCGCGAGAAAAAGCCCACCCACGGCCGTGGGTGGGCTTCGAGCGGATCAGTTGGCGAACACGAACGCGAACACCGCCTCGGCCGCCTTCTGCTTCTGCACGTCCAGCAGGTTGGCCTGCTCCTTGGCGTGCTTGATGGCGTCTTGCAGCTTCTTCACCCGCTCCAGCAGGGTGTTCTTGCGGTCGGTCGGCAGGCACCCGCTGTACAGGATCTGCGTCCACGTCCCGACCGGCACGTCCTTGGTGAACAGCTCCGTCTGGGCCGGGTGTTCCTCGGTCGCCGCGTACTTCACGATGACGGTCGGCTCCTTGCTCGTCCGCAGGCTCTCCGTCGCCTTGCTCCGGAGCAGCCCGCTGTTCGGGTCGTGGCTCCACTCCTCGGCCGGGTCCGGGGTGGGCAGCTTGCTGATGAACGTCTCCAGGTCGTTCACCTGCTTGTCCAGGAACAGCAGGAACGTGACCGGCACCCCGGCCAGGATCGTCTGCCCGTCCACCACCACGTCGGCTTTCGCCTGCTGGTTGCCCGCGTCCTGCGTGTAGATGAGGTTCCACAGGTCGGTCCACTTGGCCACCGCCTGGCGGATCAGGTCGTCCGCCCGCTGCTGCACCCGCTGGCTCTCCGGCGGCAGCTTCTGCCCGTTCACCTCGTCGAGCGGGCGGTACGTCCGCTCGCGGCCGGCGAACAGTTGGTCCTTCTGGATCAGCTTGTACAGTTCGGTGACGGCCTTTTCGGTGTCCCCTTTCCGTCCACTTACGACGGCGTTGATCTGGTTCAGTTTCGGCACGGGCGAATCTCCTGTTGCGCTTGGTGTGTAGAAGTGAGGACGCGGACGGGTGGGCGGAAGTTCGCGCCCTTTGATTGGCGAGCCGGGAGCGTGAGCGACCGGAGTACCAGCAACCTCCGGTCCTCACGCTCCCGGCTCGCCAACTTGCCCGGCATCCAGGTACGCCTGCAAAATAAGCATCGCCGCGAGTTTGTCCCGCCGTTCCTTCCGCTGCTTGTGGGTCAGCCCGGCGGCCCACAGCATCTCCTCGGCGGCGGCCGTGGTGCAGCGCTCGTCGTGAAACGCCACCGGCAATCCTGTCACGCCCGTCAGCCACGCCCCGTACTCCCGCGCTTCCTTCGCCTTCACCCCCTCGTCGCCGTTCATGTGGACCGGCAGCCCGACCACGATGCCCGCGATTGACTCCTGCTGACACAGCCGGGCGAAGAAAGTGGCGTCTTTCTCGGCTGACTTGCGGGTGTACGTTTCGAGCGGGGAGGCGAGCGTGCGATCCGGGTCGCACACGGCGAGGCCGACGCGGACGGTGCCGGTGTCCACCCCCAACAGACGGCCGGTCACAGGTATTCTCCCCGTTCCTTCTTCAGCCGCTCGACGATCTCCTTCACCCGCGCCTCGTCCGACTTGCGGGCCACCAGGGTGGCGTTACCGGCCTGCACGATGAGCAAGTCGTTCACCCCGATGATGGCGATCAGGTGATCACCCTCGGCGGACACCACGCACCCGGCCGAGTCGAGCAGCAGTGTCCGTCCCTGAGTGGTGTTGCCGGCGGCGTCCTGCGGGTTGTGCCGCTCCAGCGCCAGCCAACTGCCCACATCGTCCCAGGTGTACGGCGCCCGCAGCACCCGCACCCGCCCGGCCCGGCCGGCGTCCTGCATCACCGCGTAGTCGATGCTCGTGCCCTTGATCGCCTCGTACTCCTTGGTGAACACCGCGGCCCGGTCCGGCGTGTTCCAGGCGTTCGCAATCCGCACGCAGGCGTCGTGGATGTCCGGCCGGTTCGCCTTCAACTGCCCGAGGATGGTGTTCGCCCTCCACATGAAGATGCCGCTGTTCCAGTCGTACTCGCCGGTCGCCACGAACTGATCGGCCACCTCCGCCGTCGGCTTCTCCATGAACTCCCGCACGCTGAACAGCGGAACCCCGCTCCGCTCGCCGGCCGCCGCCCCGCGGTGGATGTACCCGTACCCGGTGCTGGCGAACGTCGGGCGGATGCCGAACGTGAACAGGTAGTCGGGGAACTCGGCGGCGAACTGCTCGGCCGCGTGCAGCGCCCGCTGGAACTCCCGCTCCGGCTCGATCAGGTGATCCGCCGGCAGCACCGCGATGGTGGCGTCCGGGTCGGTGGCGGCGACGAGCGCGGCGCCCAGCCCGACGCACGGGGCGGTGTCGCGGCGGAATGGCTCGCCGACGATCTGCCCCCGCGGCACCTCCGGCAACTGGGCGGCGGTTTCGTCCACATACGCAGCGCCGGTGACGACCCACGTCCGCTCCGGCGGGATGACGGCGGCGGTGCGGTCGAGCGTGCCTTGCAGCAGCGACCGCTCGCCGGCGAACGTGAGGAACTGCTTCGGCCGGGCGTTCCGGCTGCGGGGCCAGAACCGCGTCCCGCCGCCGCCGGCCATGATCATCGCGTGGAGCATATCGGACTCACGAAGGGCGATTCACCGCCGAGGGCACATGAGGGCGCGGAGGAAGAAAGGAAAACTAACCACAGAGGCACAGGGACACAGAGAAGGTGACAACCCCTGTTCTGAGAACTATCACCTGTCTTCTCCGTGTCCCTGTGCCTCTGTGGTTCAAATTCTGTTTTTCTCCGCGCCCTCATGTACCCTCGGCGGTGAATCTCTTGGTCGGGTTTACACGTTGAAATACATCGGCTCATCGACGACCAAGCCCGGCGGCAGCTTGTCCGCCAGCTCGGCCGCGTCCAGGGCGAACGTCGGGGCGATCTCCACCGCCACCCCGTCCGCCACCGTCGCGCCGGCGGCGGTCAGCCACCGCCGCGCCCGGTCGGTCATCAGTCGCCGGCAGGAGTCGATCGAGTCGTTCCCGGCGGCGTTCTTGAGTGGGGCGAACTCGTCCTCACGAGTCGTCTGCACGGCCAGCCAGCGGTCGGCCAGCGGCAGGGCGTCGAACACGAACAGCTCGAACTTGAGCGCGTTCACCGCCTCTGGCGTGACGGTCTCGCCGGTGGCGAGGTCGTGATGTTCCACCTTCTTCCGGGCGATGTGGTACGCCAGTCGGTCGGCCCCGGTCGTCACCCGCTCCAGGAACTCGACGCTGAAGCAGTGGACGGCCGGGTTGCCGGCGCGGAACGCCAAGGTGCCGTCCGCCGTTCGCTCCTCGTTCATCTCCGGCGGCATGTCGGAATACTCGATGATCCCGCACCGCCCGTCGATCTCGGCCAGCACGCCCACCTTCTCCGCCGGGTCGTCCTTGAACACCACCTTGCTCGACACGTCGGCCTGCGTTTCGATGTGCCGGCCGACGAACGCCGGGTCGCACACCTTCACCAGCGGGTTGTCCACCTGGAAGTAGAACACGTGCTTCACGCCGGCGGCCTTCAGCTCCGGCAGCAGCCCGGTGTCGGTCAGGGCCGTGAGCGTGCCGCCGTGCCCGTTCGGGCTGAGGAACAGCTCGCCCGGCTTTTCTAGCAGCAGCTTGCCGGTGGCGAGGTCGAGGGCCGGCATCGTCCCCTGCTGGAAGAACTGCACCTGCTCCGGCGACAGGCCGAAGTGGTGTTCGCCCTCGAAGTATTCGACCGTGTCGGCGTGGGTGGCGTGGCTGGTCATCACCAGGAACGGCACGGCCCGGCCGTACCGCCGGCTCAGGGCCAGCACCTTCTCGGCGTGGATGCGGAACAGCGTCGATCCGCTCACCGGGCCGATCGGGAACAGGCCCTTCGGCTTGTCGAACCCGAGCCGGCTGCCCTGTCCGCCGGCCACCACCAGCGCCGCCACCTCGCCGTTCCGCAACGCCTCCTCGCCGATCGCGACCGCGGTCTCGGTGGGCGGTTCGACCGGCAGCGGGGCGATACGGTCCCGCGGGGGCAGGGCGGTGTGCGGTTCGTCCCGCCGGGTGTACAGGTGGTCGAGTTCGGCCAGATCGACACCGGCCAGTTGATCGACCAGGTGGGCACGGGCGGCACGGGACATCTGATCCCAGCCGGTCAGCACATGCTCCTGGCGGTGCCGCCGCAGGCGGTGAACGAGGTCGGTGGGCGGGGAGGTCATACGCGACTCCAGTGTGGTCCGCACACGCCGTGTGCGGGTTCGAGCAGACCGCACACGGCGTGTGCGGACCACACTCAGAACGGAATTCTTAGCCCGTCGTGTGCAAGTTCCACGCCCGGCGGGAGCGGGGGCAGGGCGTCGTAGTCCCACTTGTGCGACAGGTGGGTGAAGTACGTCCGCCGCGGCCGCAAGCGTTTGACCACCCCCAGCGCCTCGTCCAGCCCGAAGTGCGACGGGTGCGCCTCGCCCGGCCGCAGGCAGTCTAACACGAGCGTGTCCAGACCTTCCAGCAGCCGCCAACTGGCGTCCGGAATCTTGTTCACGTCGGTGCAGTACGCCAGGTCGCCGAACCGGAACCCGAGTACGTCGAACCGCCCGTGGACGAGCGGGATTGGGGTGATCCGCTGGCCGTGCAGGTCGAACGGCTCGGCGGTGATGCGGTGGAACTGCAACTGCGGTAGGACGAACGCCATGTTGGGGTCGGCCGGCGGGTGGAAGGCGTAGCTGAACGCCTGGCGGATCACCTCTTCCACGTCGTCGGTGCAGTAGATGGGCAGCGGGCCTTTCAGCATGTGCGGGAACACACGCGCGTCGTCCAGCCCGAACAGGTGATCGACGTGGTAGTGGGTGTACAGCACCGCGTGGACGAGCTTCACCCGCTCGCGGACCAGTTGCAGCCGCAGCTCCGGGCTGGTGTCGATCAGGATCGTGCCACCGGGCACGGTGAGCAAGGCGGAACTGCGGGTGCGGCTGTTCCGCGGGTCGGGCGAGGTGCAGATCTTGCACTCGCAGCCGATCATCGGCACGCCCATGGACGTGCCGGACCCGAGGATGGTGAGCGACCGCGGCGGGGGACTCATCGGGGCATTTTAGAACGAAACCCCGGCGGGTCACGCCGGGGTTTCGGAGTTGTCTTAGCGAGCCGGGAGCGTGAGCGACCGGAGAATTTTCCGCACTCCGGTCGCTCACGCTCCCGGCTCGCCACCACGCTTCCGGCTCGCCACGGTCACTGTGGCGTCGCCCGCTCGGCGTTCCCGCCGTGGTCGTCCAGGTGGATCTGCTTGTACCCGCCGGTGGCGGCGTAGTACGCGAGCAGGATCAGGAACCCGATGGCCAGGGCGGTGGGCACGGCGGCGGTCCAGAACAGGGCGGTGCGGGCGCCGATGTCGCGGGCCTCGTTCAGCGGCTCCTCGTCCTGAATGAAGTTCGGCCGGCCCTCCTTCTCCCACCACGTCTTCAGGTCGTTCAGGCTCTTCTTCTGCCCCTCGCCCACGTCCTTACCCTCGGCCGCCTTCTTGGCCACCATGTCCAGCTCCGCCTCCAGGGTGGTCTTGAATGGCGGCAGCGGCTTCGTTTTCTTCTCGTCCGCTTCCATCTTCCGGTAGGCGGCGTAGTCGTCGAACACCTTCAGCTTGGCGTTGTCCAGCCCGGCCACCGGCGGGGCGATGTCCGGCTTGATGCCGGACACGACCGGGAACCCATTCGGCTTCAGCTTGCCCTCGTCGTCCCGCGAGGCGTAGCGGTCGTAGGCGCCGGGCGACTTGGCTTGCAGGGCGTCCACGGCGGCGAAGTCCTGCTTATACCCGATGCCCGGCCCGCCGAACAGGCCGGCGGCCAACATGCCGATGCCGCCGCTTAGCCCGAGGGCCAGCGCCCCGCCCCTCGGGAACCGCTCGGAGATCACCCCGAGCAGGGTCGGCCAGTAGTACGTCTTACCCAGCGCGTAGATCGTCACCGCCCCCATCCACAGCAGCATGGTGTTAGTGGCCGGCTGGCCGAGCAGGTACAGGCCGAGGGCGCCCAGCACGGCGCTCACCAGCAGCAGCCCGATCGGGTTGATCTTGTGGACGATCGGCCCGGCGAAGAACCGCAGGGTGAACATCAGCCCGTTCGTCCAGATGAACGCGATGAGCGCGGTGTTCTCGTCCTTCAGCACCCGCGCGGTGATGTTGGTGATCCAACTGTCGGTGCCCAACTCGACGTACCCGACCAGTGCGTGCAGGATGTAAATGAACGCGATGAGCAGGCTGCCGGGGGCGAACTTGCTGTACACCGTATACGCCACCCAGATGACCCCGGCGGCCACGAATCCGACCCAGGTAGGCACGTTCTTCACCCCCAGGTCGCCGAGCAGTTTGGGAAGGGCCAACCCGAGGAACACGGCAGCCACCGCGAACCCGAGCAGGCCGACGGTGCCCATCATGTTCGGCACCGACACCCCGGCCGACTGCGCCTCCGACCGGGGGAACGGGCGGTTGAACATCATCAGCCCGTACATCAGCACCGGCACCAGGAACAGGCCCAGCTTGATCTCCCACATGATCGGCTTTTCCGGCGTCTCGACCTGCTTGAACACCAGCCCGATCACCGCCCCGAGGATCAGGCCGAGCGGCCAGCCGGCGTGCAGGATGTTCAGCCAGTGCGTCTTGTTCCGCGAGAACAGGCTGGCCGTCAGCGGGTTGATGACCGCCTCGCACGTGCCGTTGCCCAGGGCGAACAGCCACATGCCCACGTTCAGGCAGATGAACGCCCCGTCCTTGCCGGCCGCGTTGTACACCGGGGTGGCACACAGGGTGATGACCGCCGACGAGGCGTGCAGCAGGAACGCCACCAGCATGATCTTCCCGTACCCGAACAGGTCGGCGAAAAAGCTGAAGAAGATGATGGCGATGCCGAACCCGATCAGCCCGCCGCCGCTGATGCCGCCCAGTTCCGCCTGGGTGAACCCGTACTGGTTGCCCCAGTCCTTCAGGATGAACCCGCGGACGGAGAACCCGATGCCGGCGGCGATCAGGGTGAAGAAGCTGGCCCAGAACAGCAGTTTCTCGTTCAGGCCGGGGGAGGTGCCGGCGGCCCCGGGCGGGGCGTAGGTCGATGCCATCGGTGGCGGACTCCGAGCGGGGGCGGGGCCGCGGGGGATCGCGACGCCCGGCTTGAGTGAGTGTGTCGAACGCGGTCGAATGGCGGATGGTACCCGCCTAGTTTGCCGCCTGTCTACGGAAAAGGGGCGAACCCGACGAGGCGGAACCGCCTGATCGTCGGGGATTTGTGACGGCCGGGCCGGTGGTGCGGGTTGTCCGTCGGGCCGGTCGCCGGTGGCGGGTCACTTTCACTCAGGTTGTTTCATCCCGCGGCCGATTTCCGGTGGAGACCCCCGGCCGGAGGCCGCGCCCATGCACGACTTGAACGTCCTAGCCCTGCTGAAAGGCGCGGAGCGGTTCGTGTTCGTGTACGACGACGACAGCCGGGAGGAGGTGCTGGACGCCATCCGCGACCACGCCGCCGACCCCGTGGTGTCGCTCAACTGGTTCGACGCGGCCGTGCTCACCGACCGCGCCCGCCGGCAGATGGCCCAGGCCGAAGAGGAACACCCGTCCAGGATGTGACGACGACCGCGAGTCCACACCCTTGACGCTCGAACACGGTCTGGCCGAGTTCCTCGCCCACCTCGGGCTGGAAAAGAACGCCTCCCCGAAGACGGTCAAGTCGTACCGGGAGGACCTGACCCAGGCGTTGCAGTTCGTCCGCGACCGCTGCCACAATTCGTCCGTCCCCCCGTCCGACTGGAACACCCGCACCCTGCGGGCGTTCGTGGCGTGGCTGCACGACCAGGAGTACGCCAAGACCACCATCGCCCGGCGGCTGGCGGCGGTGCGGTCGTTCGGCAAGTTCCTGTGCCGGCAGGGGGTGCTGGCGGTGAACCCGGCCACCGCCCTCCGCGGCCCGCGGGTGGGCAAGAAGCTGCCCCACTTCCTCACGCTCGACGAGGTCGAAAAGCTGCTAGCGACGCCGTCCGCCCTGCACCCGCTCGGCCGGCGGGACCGGGCGTGGCTGGAAACGCTGTACTCGGCCGGCGTGCGGGTGTCCGAACTGGTCGGCGTGAACCTGAGCGACATTTCGCTCGGCGAGGGCGTGCTGACGATCCGCGGGAAAGGACAAAGAGAGCGGCTGGCGGTGGTCGGCCCGCACGCCGTCGCCGCCATCCGCACCTGGCTGGCCGACCGCGACGAACTGCTCGCCGGGCTGGGCCGGGAGTCCGACGCCCTGTTCCTGAACAAATCCGGTACGCGGCTCAGCTCTAGGAGCGTCGGCCGGCTGCTGATGAAACACCTGCGGCGAGCCGGACTGGACCCGCGGACCACCCCGCACACCCTGCGGCACAGCTTCGCCACCCATTTGCTCGACAACGGGGCGGACATCCGCGGGGTGCAGGAGTTGCTCGGGCACAAGAGCCTGACCACCACCCAGGTGTACACCCACGTCTCGACCAGGCGGCTGAAGCAGAGCTACCAGAAGGCCCACCCGAGGGCGTGAACCAAGGAACAAGTGGGAAGGGACAAGGAACAAGGGAAAACCCGGGCCGCCATCGCGGTCCGTTCGGCCGTGTTTGTCCCTTGTTCCTTGCCACTTGTCACTTGCGAAGCTTGCCACGGACCGTTGGCCTCACCCCGCACGGACCGGCGGCCTGTCTTCATCCCGTTCTGGGACGCTTCATGACCCACCTCACCCCGCGGGCGGCGTTTGCGGTCTGCCTGTTCACGCTCGGAGCCGCCACCGCCGCCGACCCGCCGACGTGGCGGACGGACTACGCCACCGCCCGCAAGGAGGCGGAGAAGGCGAACCTGCCGCTGCTGGTCGTCGTGGGCACCGACCAGTGCTTCTACTGCCGCAAGCAGGAGACCGTCACGTTCGTCGATCGGCAGGTGACGGAGTTCGTGGCCGGCAAGTTCATCCCGCTGAAATTGGACGCGAGCAAGGAGGCCGAGTTCGCCCGCGCCATGCGGGTGACGGTGTACCCGACCACGGTCATCGCCGGGCCGGACGGCAAGGTGTACGCCTATCTGGCCGGGTACCAGGCGCCGGACCAGTTCCTGGAGCTGTCGAAGAAGGCGGTCGCCCTGCTCCCACCGGCGGAGAAGCCGTTCGAGAAGGCGGCCACGCTGGCGTCGCGGGCGAAGCCGGAGGTGAAGCCGCCCACGGCGGTGAAGGCGGTCGGCCCGTCCGAAGCACCGAAGGGGGCGAGCGGGGCGAAGGAACTGCTGGCGTCGGTCAAAGCGCTGCACACGGCGGACAGGTTCGCCGAGAGCCTGGAACTGGTGGACGTGCTGGCCGCCCAGCACCAGGGCACGCCGGAAGTGGAGGAGGCGATGAACGTGGCGTTCGCCATCAAGGCCGACACGGACAAGTTAGCCGCGGCGGTGGAGCAGCAGGACGAGCGGACGGTGGCCCGGTACATGGCGCTGGCGGAAGCGTGGGCAGCGAAGGGCCGCGGGCGGGAGGCGATCGCCCTGTACGAGAAAGCGGTGAAACTGGCCCCGAGCACTCGGTCGGCGGACGTGGTGCGGGTCAAGCTCCAGAAGCTGTACGCCGAGTACCCGATCATCCGGGCGGAGCGGTAGTCAAGGTAGTCGGCACACTCCGTGTGCCGATTCCGAGATCGGCACACGGAGTGTGCCGACTACCTTCCGCCGAACCGCCCGGTGGCGAGGGGCGGGATGGGTGTGCTGCCGGTGGTGGACGGGTACAGGTCCGGGGCGGTCGGCCGTGGGCCGGGCGCATCAGGCTGGTCGTTCGGGATCGACGGCGGGGGTAGGCTCATCCCCCGCTGCCGGAGCTGTTCGGCCGACGCCTGGATCTGTTCCACCGGCACCGGAGTCGCCGGCTGCAATTCCAGGTGTACCCGCCGCACGTCCTCGATGCGGAACGGCCAGAACACCTCGGCGAACAGGTCTAAGCCGGGGTAGTCGTACCACCGCGGCTCGAACTTGATCCGCTGCACCAGCGGGTCGTAGCCGGGGGCGTGGGCGCGGAACTCGCGGACGCCGGTGTACTCGTACCGGGCGTCCACCGGGGTGGGGCCGAGTTGGTCGCCGTCCACCGTAATCTGGGCGGCCGGGGTGTTCGAGGTGACGACGAACCGCCGGTCCACGCAGCCGACGGCGGCGGCCGCGGCCAGGGCGGCGACCAGCACAGAAACTTTACGCCCGGAGTGCATTCGGTTTCGCCCGTGGACGGGCCGCGTGCTAGGGTATGCGAACGGCCGGGGATAGCCGCCGCCGCCGCCGGGGTCAAGGGGGACCCTGCGGGGCAGGTTCCCTCGCCCGGCCGTCCCGGTGCGGATACAATGCTGCGAACACTCCCCCCCTCCCGTGGGGTTCCGGTTGTGGCGGTGTCACACAAAATCCGGTTCGCCAACCAGACGGACGTGGGCATCAAGCGGAGCCACAACCAGGACGCTTGCGCCGCCCAGCCCGCCCCGGACGAGAAGCACTTCGCCACCGTCGGCCACGTGTTCGTGGTGGCCGACGGCATGGGCGGGCACGCGGTCGGCGAGAAGGCGAGCGCGAAGGCGGTCCGCGACATCCCGCTGACGTACCAGAAGCACGTGTCCACCGAAGGCCCCGAGGCGGCCATCCGCCGGGCGTTCTCCGAGGCGAACGCCGGCATCTACCAGATCGGCACGAACAACCCGGAGTTTAAGGGGCTGGGCACCACCGGCACCGCCCTGTTCGTGCGGCCGGAGGGGGCGTGGGTCGGGCACGTCGGCGACAGCCGGGCGTACCGCGTCCGCGACGGGCTGGTGGAGCAGCTGACGTTCGACCACTCGTGGGTGTGGGAGATCGCCAAGCGGCAGGGGGTGGACCCGGACGAGCTGGGCGACTTCAAGCGGAACGTGATCATCCGCTCGCTCGGGCCGGAGGCGGAAGTCGAGGTGGACATCGAGGGGCCTTACCCGGTGGACCCCGGCGACACGTTCGTCATGTGCAGCGACGGGCTGACCAACCACGTCAAGGCGGACGAGATCGGGGCGGTGGTGTCGGCCATGCAGCCGGCCGAGGCGTCCGCCTTCCTGATCGAGCTGGCGAACCTCCGCGGCGGGTCGGACAACATCACCTGCCTGATCGTGCAGGTGCCCCGCGGCGACGGCAACACCAGCCCGATGGTCGGCAAGCCGGCCCCGCCCGGCGCGGTCGCCAACGCGCTGGCGTGGTGGGGGCAGCACGTCACCTGGCCGGTCACGCTGCTGGCCACCGGCGGCGGGCTGGTCGGCCTGTCCATCTGGCTGAAGCTGGAGAACGCGCCGTCGTTCGTAGCGGCGTCGGCGTTCGTGCTGGCGGCGGTGCTGACGCTGGCCGGAGTGGGCGGGCTGGCGCTCCAGTTGCGACGGCGGATGGACGCCGGCGCGACGGTGGCCGCCGACGTGAACCGCGAACTGCGGGTGTACAAGACGCACTCGTTCCAGATCGACAAGGTGCTGTGCGGCCGGTTCCAGGAGCAGCAGGACGCAGCATTCAAGGCGGTGGATGCGGGTGATGTGACGATCGACCGGGCGGCGTACCAGAAGCTGAGCGAAGCGGCGGCGGCGAAGGAGAAGGCGGGCGACTGGGTGCAGGCGCTGCGGGTCCGCTGTCAGGCGGTGCAGTTGCTGGCCGGGCCGCTCAACCGCCGCCAGCAGAAGGACGAGGAGTTCAAGCCGAACTGGACCACCCCGCATCGGGCGATCGGCAGCTGAGGAGTATTGGAACCGGGAACGCAGTGACCGGGTGGACAGGATTGCGGGTGTCCGGAGGCCCGAAGGGCCGGTCTCCCTCAGCCCAGGTCGGAGCGAGCGTAGCGAGCGCAGGCCTGGGAAACGATTGGAATAGGAACAAGCCCCGAAGGGGCGCCCTGTCGCAGGGCGCCCCTTCGGGGCTTGAGTGTTTGGTGGATTGCTACCCAGGGCGACGTTCGCCTTCGGCTCACTTGCCCTGGGCTGAGGGAGACCGGACCTTCAGGCCTCCAAGTGAACCTCACCCTGCCACAGCATTGGCGTCGGCGGGTGGCTTCTCAGCCTACCCGGTCACTCCCGATTCCGCCTGCTTACCGGATGATGTTGGCCAGCTCTTGCAGCGTCTCGTTCGCCGCCGAGATCGTCCGGGTGTTCACCTGGAACCCCCGCTGGGCGATGATCAGCCGGCTGAACTCGATGGCGATGTCCACCGTGGACCCCTCCAGCTTGGCCCCCTGCACCAGCCCGCGGCCGCCGGTGCCGGACGCGCCGATGAGCGGCTCGCCGGACGCCGGGCCGGTGCTGAAGTAGTTCTGCCCCTCGTGGATCAGCCCGCCCTCGTTGTTGAACGACGCCAGCGCGATGGACGCCAGCGGGATGGTGCGGCCGTTCGAAAACTTGCCCTGCACGAACCCGCTGTTGTCGATCACCGCGTTCACCAGCACCCCCGCCCCCAGCCCGTCCTGGGTGATCGCGCCGATCGAGTTCTCCCCGCCGAACTGGCTGATGCCGTTCGCCGTACCGGGGGTGCCGAGTTGCAGGTTGATGGTCTGCGTGGCCGCCCCGGGGATGCCGGTGACGGTGATCGGGATGCTGGCCGGCGACACCAGCAGGCCGGCCGAGTCGAACGTGATGGTGGTCGGCGGGGCGGTGACGGTCGCGCCGGGGATGGCGGCGGTGATCGTGTACGTGTTCACCCCCGTCTTGGTGTACGTGACGTTCAAGTTCTGCGGGCCGCTCTGGCTGTCGAACACCTGGATGCCGGTGACGGCGGTGCCGCCGACCGGCATGTTCTTGTTCAGGTTCCCCTGGTAGATGATGTTCGCCGTCGGCACCCCGGGGGCGCCCGCCCCGATGGGCACCCGGATGTCGTTGTTCCCCGCCGCCTGGAACCCGATGGTGGTGGCCGACGGCTCGCCGGTGCTGCCGGTCCGCTGCACCCGCGCCCCGGTGCTCGGGTCCACCAGGTAGCCGGCGGCGTCCACCCCGAACGACCCGGCGCGGGTGTACGACATGCCGGTGGCGGTGCGGAGGACGAAGAACCCGCCGCCCTGGATGGCCGCGTCCAGGTCGCGGTTGGTGGGGGTGATGGCCCCCTGGATGAACTGCGTGTCCACCTGCCCGATGCCCACCCCGTACCCGATCTGCGAGGCGTTCGTCCCGCCCACCCCGGACCCGGTGCCGGACGACCCGAAGTCGATCAGCTGGTACACCTGGTCCTTGAACAGCACCCGCTGGTTCTTGAACCCGGTGGTGTTCATGTTCGCCAGGTTGTGCCCGACCACGTCCAGCGCGGTGGAGTTGGCGGCCAGGCCGGACACGCCGGTGAACAGGGCGGTGAGAGCCACGGTGAAACCTCTGAGGAGTGGGTGTGCGGTGGGGCGGGGTTACTTGACCGATAAAATCTGGTCGAGGCCGATCCGGTCCTTGCCGACCACCAGGATGACGTTCGAGTTCTCGACCGACAGCGAGCCGACCGCGCCCGACTTGGGCAGGCCGTCCGCCCCGGTGTACGACACCGTCTTGCCGATCAGCCCGGCGCCGTTCGTCAGTTGTTGCAGCTTGAGCATCTCGCCGAAGCTGGCGTTCAGCGTCTGCAGGCTCTCCACGGTGGACAGTTGGGACAACTGCGTGGTGAAGTCCTTCGTGTCCACCGGGCTGAGCGGGTCTTGGTTCTGTAGCTGCGCGATGAGCAGGGTGAGGAACTGGTCCTGGGTGATCGCCCCGCCGGCTCCGGAAATCGCGCTCATATCGGTCCTCCGCTGGTCGTTCTGAGGGGGTGGAGTGTTCCACTCGCTCCGCGAGTGGTGGCTTGGTCACGCGGTCACGTCCAACAGGCCGCCGACGGCGGCGGTCGGGTCGCGGGTGCGACCGGGCTTGGCCGCGGGCATGGCACTTTCAACGCGAACATCTTGCGGCGCCGTCTCGCGGTACGGGTTGCGGGCGGACGAGTCTCCGCCCGGCGTGTTCGTGGTCACGTCGAACTGCGACACCGACACCCCGCCGTCCTGCAGTCGCTGCCGCAGCTCCGGGATCTGGCTCTCGATCATCGCCCGAACGGCGTCGCTGGCCACCGTTAGTTCGGCCCGCACCCCGTCGGCGGACGAGTGCACGCGGACCCGCACCTCGCCCAGCTCCGGCGGGTCCAGCCGCAGGCGGAACTCGTGATCCCCGCCCCGTGATTGGACCTCGGCGTGGGTGATCCAGGTGTCGCCAATCTGGGAAGCCGGTGTCAGTGACGGCCGGGTGTCAGCGACGGCCCGGTCCGGCGAGATGGTCGGGTTCGTGTGAACCGGCACGGTGTGGGGTTGCACCCGCGTCGAGTCCACGGCCTGCGTGCCGTCGGCTGTCACAGCCGGCTTCCACTCTTGCTCGAACGCGGCGACCGTCGGCCGAACCGAACCGATCACGCTGCCGGCGGTCAAATTCGGCACGACATCCGGACTGGCGGCCTGCGGAATCGCGACCGGGGCCGGGCGGGTCGGCGTGGCGACGGCCTGCTTCACCACGTCGGCGAACGGGGCGTCGGGCTTGGTCGGTACGGTTTGCGGAACGACAGTCGGTCGCTGCTGCTGAATCGCGGGCTGCTGGCCGGCGACCACCGGCGGCAGGCCGACGATCGGTTCCGGCTCCGTGACCGGCGGCTGAACCGGCACGGGCCGGAGTTCGACCGGCGGGGGCGGTAGTGACTGCGTGCGGTCGTTGACGACCGGCGTTTGCGCCACGACCACCCGCGAAACCGGCGGCACCTGCGTCGGCTCGATGGTGGTCGGCGTCGTGTTCTGCGGCGGGGTCGGGGCGACCGGCTGCGAAGCGGTTCGGGTCGCGGTCGGAGTCGGTGCGGGCTGTACGTCCGGCGTGTCGGTGGACGCTTCGACCGCATTCGGCGTGGCGGGAGCGATCGGGTTGGCCGTCCCCTCGAACCGCAGGGATTCGACGCGACTGGCGTCAACACGGGTCGGAGCGACGGCAACTTCGGGCAGTTGTGCTGTTACGCTCGGCAAAGCCCCGGTCGTGGCTGTGGCCGTGGTGGTCTCGGTCGGCGTGGGTTGAACAGGCGGGAGCGGGGTCGGCAGCAGAACGCCGCCGAGCAGCAGGGCGAGCGGGTTGGTGATCGCCGTTTCGGCGGTGTCTTCGGTCGTCGTTTCCAGATCGAGCAGGTCGTCGCCGGTCGGCGCCGCCGCCGTCCCGAGTTGGGTGATTTGCGTACTCAGCAGAGCGGTGAACGAGAGGCCGTCGGTTCCGGTAGTCGTGCCCGGCGCCAGGGTGCCGACGGCCGGCACACCGGGGAGCAGGTTCAGGAGTCCGATCGTCACGTCGGCCATCGGGTCAGGTCGGGCCGCGGGCGTAAGCCCGTTGAACCCGACTCCTCTGGGTGAGTGATTCCAACTCCATCCCGACCGCCACCTTCATCCCCTCCAGGCGGGTGGTGGCGGCGTGGAGGCGGTCGGCCAGGTCGCGGAGCGGGCGGGCGGCAACGTCGGCGAGTGCCGTGTCCTGACCCAGCATCGCACGAATGGTGCCGAGCCGCTGTTCCAGTTCGGCCACCGCCGCCTCGACCGGCTCGCCCCGCGAACACCGCAGCGGCACCTGTTCGGCCGCCCGGCACGCGTCGGCGATCTCGGCCGCCAGTTCTTCTAGCACTGTAATTGCTCTCATCTTGACACCCCCAACGAAAATCGGGGCATTTTTTACCTGGGTTTCCGCCGGGCCCTGAGTTGTTCGAGTTGGGCGTCAAGCTCGCGGGTGGAGCGGATCAGGCCGAGTTGGGTGAGCGCGCACTCGGTGAGGAGGGGGTCGGCCTTTTCGTCCGTGATCTCACGGTAAATGGCTGTGGCTTCGGCTACCTTGCCCGTCTGGCGAAGGCAGCACGCGGTCAGGTACTGGGCGAACGCACGCTCCTCCCCGCTCATCTTCGCCAGGTCGATCAGGCGGAAGGCGTCGAGCGCCCCCTTCACGTCGCCGGCCTTGTAGGCGTTGATGGCGAACCGCATGGTGTCGATCGGCTTGCCGCCCTCCGGCAGGGGTACCTTCGGCGGCGGGGCGTGCGGCTTGTCTTTCTCTGGCGGCTTCGGCTTGGGTTGATCCAGTTTTTTTAGCAGATCGTTCAACTGGCCGCGGAGTTTGGTCCGCTCGTCCGTTCCAGCTTCCGGCTGAAGTTCCTCGCGGAGCTTCAGCAGCTTGTCCATCTCGTCTTTCAGGGCCTTCGCGTCTGCCGGCTTGCTGTCGCTCACGCCCCGCGGCCTGGGTAGCACGGCCGGCGGGTTCGCGGCCGGCTTCGGCTCGTCCGATGCGTGGGCGGCTTTTTTCCAGTCCGGAACGACGGCCGGCTCGCCCCAGGTCGGGTTCGCCGAGATCGGGGGAACGCCGGGCAGCTTTGGGATCGGGTCGCCGCCGATGCCGGCGAGCGATCCGAACCCGAGCAGCAACAATCCCAGGAACACACGTCTCATGTCACCGCCCTTGACCGGGTTCCCGCACCCGACCGCAGCGTATACGTCGGCACGGGAAACCGGGCAAGTTCGGTTTGTGCCCGGAGCGACGGATGCGTCGGCAGCGCCGGGAGGTGCCCGAATGATCGAATCCGAACGGGCGAATTTTGCGAGCGAGGACCGCGGATTCGGGCGAAGAACCGAAGCCGCTTGCGGCTTCGCAAATTCAGAGCAGGGGCTATGTTCCGCGTTCTTTTCGCCCTCACCATTGTACTTCACTTCACCGCCCCAGCCCCGGCGGACGAGGCGACGGAGAAGCTGGCGAAGGAACTGGTCGGCATGGTCCGCGACCCCCGGCTCGGGGTGCGGGAGCGGGTGGAGGCCGCCCGCACGCTGGGCAAGCTCGGCCCGCAGGCGGCGCTCGTGGTGCCGGACCTGATCGCGCAGCTCCGCCGGCTCCGCGGTGCCGAACTCGAACCGCTCCAGGAGGCGGTGGTCGAAACGCTCGCCAGCATCGGCTCGGCCTCGCGGGTGGCGCTGCCGACGCTCGCGCTGTTGCCGGACCGCTCGCTGGACATCGAACAGGCGGCGAAGCGGGCGACCTCCGACATCCTCACCGCGTCCGACACCCGCGACCTGAAATCGCTCATGCAGCAGCTTGCCAGCCGCGACGCCGGCACCCGGTTGCGGGCGGCGAAGGCCCTGGGCGAATTGAAGCGGGACGCGGTGCCCGCGCTGGCGGCGCTGAACATCGCCCTCGCCGACGGCGACGCCGACGTGCGGCGGGCGGCGCTGGTGGCCGTCCGGCGGATTCAACCGGACGCCCGGCCGACGAAGGAGATGATCCAGGCTTACGTCATCGATTTCGCCGACCCGGACGACGGGGTGCGGCTGCTGGCCGTCCGCGGGCTGGGCCGGCTCGGGCCGGCGGCGAAGGACGCCATCCCGGAGGTGGAGAAACTGCTCGCCGACCCGGACCGCGACGTGCGGAAGGCCGCCGCGGACGCGCTCACGCGGCTGGCGGGCGGGTGAGAAGCCGATCGCCGGTGGCGATCGGCGGGCCGCCACAGAGGGCGGCCCCTACAGGTGGTTGTCTTGT
>JALHQU010000069.1 GCA_022841795.1 Fimbriiglobus sp. | reverse complement strand
TGATGGGCGGGTTCAGCGGGTGAGGTGATGGGCGGTGACCCCCACCCCTCCCCGCTGGGGAGGGGTCGCCGACCTGAGCGGAGCGAAGGCGGCGGGGGAGGGGTTGCGGGCCAGTCCGACCCCACCCCCGGCTCGTACTTCGTACTCGCCGACCCCTCCCCAACGGGGAGGGGTGTGGGCTTCCGCCCCACATTTCAATTGCAACGAACCACTACTCCAGCGACACCACTTCCCCGCCGACTTCTTGTTAGCCCGACGCGCCAGCGAGGGGAACCACGCACCCCTCGCTGGCGCGTCGGGCTAACAAGAGCCGCCGTGCCCCACCTCACCCCGCCGTGGCCTTCCAGTCTTCGATCTGTTTGCGAACCCCATCCGCATACGGGTGTTTTATTTGCTCGTAGTATTCAAGTGCCAATTCCGCTGTTGTCACCGCTTCTGCACGCTGGCCGATAGCATTTAGTGTCACAGCTATCTGCCAATTGCCGACAGCCTCACCATCCTTATCGCCAATTTCACGAGCCAAGCCGACTGCTCGATGAAAGAATTCGAGGGCGGCCATAGGATTACCCAATCGAGTCAATGCAAATCCGATATTGCCAATTGCTTCCTCTTCACCGCGCTTGTCGCCAGCGCGCTCTGCAATAGCAAGGCTCTGTTCAAATCGATCTATTGCATCTCTTGGGTTGCCTTGTTCAACCAAAATCTGCCCCAATGTATTCAGGGCGTTCTTCTCACCACGCGAATCATTAACCTTGCGAGCGATAGCAAGGCGTTGATTCAGTGCGCTAGTAGCTAGCTGATACTCACCACGGGCTGCCCAAGCGATGCCCAGGCTGCCTAGCGAGTTACCAGCACCACGCAAGTCACCCATTTCCTGATGGATTTGAAGTGTCTGCTGGAAGCATTGAATTGCCCTGCGATGTTCTCCGAGCTTAGACCACGCACTTCCTAAGTTGCCAATCGCCCTTGCTTCGGCAAGCCTATCCAGAGCTAACTGTGCAATTAGAATGCTTTGATTAAAACAGTCAATGGCTTTCCGTGGGTTACCGAGGAATAGCCAGCACAATCCGATATTGCTCATGGCTTTGCCTTCGCTAAGTCGATCTCCGGTAGTACGGGCAATCGCGATAACCTCTTCAAGATACTGGACAGACATATCTAATTTAGATAATTGATGATGATGAATTGCCAGCTCAGTCAGCCAGTTGCATCGGGCGTCTTGAACTCGTCGATCGGTGGATGTGTTTCCGTAGAGTTTGAGCCGCGACTCCAGTTCGCGTATCCGTGCCTCTCGGTCCTCCTTGTTCAGGCTGGTGTTCAGCCCTCCCTCCCACACGTCCGACCGCAACGGTAACAAATCCCCCTCGGTCATGGTCGGGAAGAACACGCTGCCGCTTCGCCAGTCGAGGAAGTCCGGGGCTTCGCGACCGATGATGGTGAAGGCGTACTCGGGCACCCAGAGCACGACCGGCTGCGGCACCTTCTGCGGCCACACCGGGCGGCGCATGTTCAGCGCCTGCAACACCGGGTGGTACGGCTTGTCGGACGGCAGGGCGCGGTCCCAATCGACCACCATCACCGGCCCCGGCGGAGGGTCGCCGGCCTGGGCCAACACGTCGTCCAGCGGGTCAGTAGTGTTTTCGGAGAGGCGGACGGTGCGGAACTGCAGGTCGGGCAGCGACGCTTCGAGTTCGCGGATCAGCCGGTCCCGCTCGGCCGGCTGGTTGCACTCGGCGATGAACAGAATGAACCGCCCCTCCCCGATCGCGATCCCGCGGCGGAGGGTACGCAACCCGTCGGCCGTTTCGTCAGCCGGCCGGGGGTTGTCGGAACAGGTTAAGAGTTCGGAGGACAGGGTTCACCTCGTACCACTGGTGGTCGTTCATGTACTCGAACAGATACAGGTAGAAGAGCATCTTCTGGTGCGGGTCGTCCTTCGGGATATCCAACTGCGGCGTGTCGAACTTGCGGAGTATGGGCCAGAACTCCGGGGGCACGGTTCGGTTCAAACTGTTCGCGTGGTCCCGCACAGCCAAGTCTGCCACCCGGCGGTTGATCGGTAGTCTTTCGGATTTCACGATCGCCGCCTGGGTCATCATCATCAACTGCCGCGGGTCGCCTCCGGACGTGCGGCACAAATGCTGCCAGGTGGCGTCGGCGTCGAACACCTTGGCGGTCTCCAAGCCGGCGTATTTACACCGCAGGTCGATCATCTCCCACAACTTCTGCATACCAGGGGTGTCCGCATTCGGGTCGGTCTTGTTCTCCCCGCGGGTGCGGACCATGGCGATGGTGCGGATGTAGCACCCGAACGTGTGCTGGATGTACTCCGCCTGCGGCGAGTACACGACGGAGATGGGCACCGTGTAAACGAAATGGGCACGCAACGCGGCCATATGGTCGCACCTGTCGCGGAACAGGCGGTCGTGCGTGGTCAGGTCTTTCGCCAGTTCCCGCCGGCTCATCTTGTCCAGCCCGTCGATCAGGACCACCAGCCCGCGCTTCCCGGCCTTCGCCAGGGCCGCGTGCGCCTCGCTGAGGAGCGCATTCACCGCCCCCATCAGTCCGCTCAACCGGCTCTCGATCTTCTTCCGCAGTTCCCCGCGGGCGGTGGCCTGTGTCTTCAGTTCGAGGGCGAGTTTGCCGAACCCGGTGTTTACGTCCGCGCTCTTGACCGTCACCTCGGCGAACAGGAGGGACTTCATGTCGTCCCACCAGCTCCGCAGCAGTTGGTTGGTGGCCGTGAACCCGGGGATGTTCGCCGCCTGGAGCTGGGTTTGGAGTTCGGCGGCGATGAGGACGAGCAGGTCGGGGAAGTCGAGGTCGTTCGCCTCCAACTCGCGGTCGGCGTCGAAGAACACGACCTGGTAGCGGTCCTGATCGAGCAGTTTCTTCAGCCGCAGCAACTCGGTCGTCTTCCCGACGCCACGGTGGCCCGGAAACAGGTAGCACTTCATGTTGTCCGGGTGACTGCCCGCCAGCCGGATCGACTTGGCGAGTTCGAGAACCACACTATCCCCGCGGACCTCGTCCAGGTTCACGAATCGCGGGTCGTCCGGGCCGACCGGCGTGTTCGGCTCGAACGCGATCGACAGGCGTTCCAGGATGTCGATGTCGCTGGGCATCGGCGGCTCACGGATTGGGCTCCACCTTCATTCACATCTTATTCCCGATGGCCTGGACCCCAAAGCTTCTTCCCGCTTTCGCCGCGCCCGGTTGGCGAAGAACTGGCGGCTCACGTCGCTCGGCTCGCCAACCCCCGTGCCGCCGAGTCCACCAACTCCCACGCCTGTTCCAGCGCCCGCGACCGCCACGCCGCCGACGCCGGCACGAACACCTCCGCCAGTCGCCGCTTCGCCCGCTCCGTCGCGGCCGACCCCGCCGTCCCCCAGTGGTGCGCCTGGTTCTCCCGCTTCACCGCCGTCAGCACCGTGATCGGCCCGTAGGTGCCGAACTCGGCGCACGCGAACAGGTACTCGCGGTCGCCGCGGCGGGCGGCGCACCACGGGCCGAACCCGCCGACCGTCTCGTATGCCACACCATTCTGTTCCGACACCTCGAACGACCCGACCCCGAATCGGTCGGTCAGCCACTGTCGCTGATCCGCTGTCGGTTCAATGTCGAGCAGTAACTTGAACGACCCCCACGGCCCCAGCCCGGTGTGGAAGTCGAGGTGGAAAACGGACCCCGATTCACCTAACCAGTGGCGAAGCTGTTCACCACATATTTGGACCGACTCGGCCGGCCGGTGCCCGCCGAAGAAGATGCCGCGGGGGTGGTCGTACTGTCCGCCGGCGATGGCCTGCTTGAGCGCGGGAAGCCCGTGTTTCAGCACTTTCCACGCGGCGTGCAGGGGGAACGGGTCGAGGCGGGCCGGCGGGACGGGCGGGTTGAGCAGCGGGTCGAGGTCGGCGTACCGGGGCGGGCTGCCGGTGTACCGCTGGTCAGGCAGCAGGAAGTTGCGGTTCAGATCGACGTTGTCCTCGTTGAACCGGCGGCGGTGGGCGAACCCGAACGGGTTGACGGCGTGGACGAGGACCACCCGCACAGGCGGCGAATTTCCCCACGAATTCAAGGCGAACAGCTGCACCGCCGACCCGAACGGGCCTTCGACGCCGTGAACGCCGCTGCTCAGGATGAGGGTGGCCGGGGCGGGGCGAGGGGAGGTGAACACGTCGAGGGCCAGCTCACCACCCCCCGGCCCGCGGGCGGCGATCGGGTGGGACTCGGTGTGCCAACCGAACCGCCCGGCGGCGTCACGCAGACGCCGCCGGGCGGTGAGGTAGTCGGTGGGGTAGAAGTCCGGCCAAGCCATGCCGCGTTCAGTTTATCGCCAGTACCCGTACCCGTAGCCGGGGCGGGCGCCGGAGCGATAGAAGCTGTTGCCCCAGAACGGGTTATACCCGCGGGCGTTGTAGATGCTCGCGCCGGTGTAGGCGTTGTACGCCGCGTTTTTGTTGTAGAACCCGCCGAAAGCGTTGGTGTACTGCACGTTACGCGTGCCGAACCCGGTGTAGGGGTTGTACCCGCTGCTGTAAAACCCCAGCCCGCCGGTGTACGGGTTGTACGCGGCGGATGAGCCGGTGGTGTACCCGGTGTACGGGTTGGTGAACGTGTAGTTGTACAGCGGGTACTGGGCGGAAGCGGTGCCGGCGACAGCAGTTACGGCGAGCGTCGCGGCCAGGAGTCGGAGGGTCATGGGGCACCTCATGGTTGAAAGGCGAAGCGTAAATGGATACCGACCGGGCGGGTCGGACTTACAGAACCTAATGCAACAGACGGGCCAACCGGCCGGGCGTTGGCGGTCAGGAAGTGGCGTCTTGGGGTGGCCAACCGGGGCCGTTGGGGTTAATAATTTCTGGATGATTCGGTCAGTGATCCGTCCGATTTCTGTCGAGGGGGATCCCGCGTCCGCCGGTTAAACAGGCCTGAATTTCAGGCCGATCACCGCACACCACCCCGCCGAGGGGCGCTGCGACGGGACGCTCGGGCGTTCCTGCCAGGCTCGGAAGGGTGGAAATTTCAACGGCGCCCGTTCATCAGTCAGGAGACTCTGAACGTGACCGCAGTTGCCAAAAAGCCCAGCAGTTTCACCGATTTCCACGTCGCCGACATCAAGCTGGCCGACTGGGGCCGCCGCGAGATCGCCATCGCCGAGACGGAGATGCCCGGCCTGATGGCCATCCGCGACGAGTACGCCGCCAAGCAGCCGCTGAAGGGCGCCCGCATCACCGGCTCCCTGCACATGACCATCCAGACGGCCGTCCTCATCGAGACGCTGAAGGCGCTCGGGGCCGAAGTCCGCTGGGCGTCGTGCAACATCTTCAGCACCCAGGACCACGCCGCCGCCGCCATTGCCGCCGGCGGCACCCCGGTGTTCGCCTACAAGGGCGAGTCGCTGGTCGAGTACTGGGAGTACACGCACAAGATCTTCGAGTGGGCCGACGGCGGGTTCACCAACATGATCCTGGACGACGGCGGGGACGCCACCCTGCTGCTGCACCTGGGGGCGAAGGCGGAGAAGGACATCCACGTCCTGGACAAGCCGACGAGCGAAGAGGAGCGGGTGCTGTACGCCGCCATCAAGAAGAAGGTGGCGGCGGAGCCGACCTGGTACTCCGAGCGGCTGGCGGCGGTGAAGGGCGTGACCGAGGAGACGACCACCGGCGTCCACCGCCTGTACCAGATGCACAAGAAGGGCGAACTGAAGTTCCCGGCCATCAACGTGAACGACAGCGTGACGAAGTCCAAGTTCGACAACCTGTACGGCTGCCGCGAGTCGCTGGTGGACGCCATCAAGCGGGCGACGGACGTGATGATCGCGGGCAAGGTGGCCGTCGTCGCCGGGTACGGGGACGTGGGTAAGGGGTCGGCCCAGGCGCTGCGGGCGCTGTCCGCCCAGGTGTGGGTGACGGAGATCGACCCCATCTGTGCGCTGCAAGCGGCGATGGAAGGCTACCGCGTGGTGACCATGGAGTACGCCGCCGACAAGGCGGACATCTTCGTCACCGCCACCGGCAACCACAAGGTGATCACCCACGCGCACATGGCCAAGATGAAGGACCAGGCCATCGTGTGCAACATCGGCCACTTCGACAACGAGATCGACGTGTCCAGCCTGGAAGACTACCGCTGGGAGGAGATCAAGCCGCAGGTGGACCACATCATCTTCCCGGACGGCAAGCGGATCATCCTGCTGGCCAAGGGGCGGCTGGTGAACCTGGGGTGCGGCACCGGCCACCCGAGCTACGTCATGAGCTCGTCGTTCGCCAACCAGGTGCTGGCCCAGATCGAGCTGTGGCGGCACCTGGAGAAGTACCCGACCGGGGTGTACGTGCTGCCGAAGAAGCTGGACGAGCACGTGGCGCGGCTGCAACTGAAGAAGCTGAACGTGCAGCTCACCGAGCTGACGCCCGAGCAGGCGGCGTACATCCACGTGTCGAAGGACGGCCCATTCAAGACCGACCACTACCGGTACTAAGCGACCCCGGAGGGGTCGTGGCAAACCGGCCGGGGGCGGGCGGGATCGGGGGTGGAAACCTCCGGCCCCGCCCGCCCCCGGCCTTTTTCGGTGTAACACCCGGCCGGGGTCGGGGCATGCCCAGTTGCCGGCGGATTTCCGCCGCCGGCCGACGCCGATTCGCATGAACTCTCCGTACCCACCCCGGAGGCCGACCCCGCCGATGTCCCGCACCGCTCGCACCCTGATCGCCGTCTGCGTCTGCCTGTTCCTCGTCGCCGGCGTGGGCTGCCGCTCCGGGAAGACCCGCACGCGGGTGTCCGGCACGGTGACGGCGGCCGGCCAGCCGGTGAAGGCCGGGCGGATCACGTTCCGACCCGTCGGCGGCGGGCCGGCGTTCACGGACACCATCTCGGCCGGCCGGTACGGCATCCGCCGGCGGTCCCCGCTGCCGGCCGGCCGGTACGACGTGACCATCGAGTACTCGACCACCGGCACCGGCCGCGGCGGGTACGACCGGCAGGGGACGGACCGGGTGAGCCTCGGCGGGTTCGGCCGCGACGCCATCGACTTCACCGTGCCGTGACTTGCCGAGTACGAACGTCGGTGCGGCGGGGGAAGTTCCCCCGCCGCTTTTTTTCGTAACGCTTTCCGCGGCTCGCGGCACTTCCCCCCGGTTTCACCTCACACCCACCCGGGGAACCTGTCATGCCTTCGCGCCGCTCCCTCGCCCTCGACCGCCTGGACGACCGCCTCAACCCGGTCACGGCGGTGTTCGACCCGGCCACCAGCGCGCTCACCATCACCGGCACCCCGTTCACCGACTACGTGGACGTGCGGCGGTTCGGCGACGACATCCGGGTGAACGGCCTGCTGGTGGCCGGCGGGCCGACCGTCGCCAACACCGAGCGGGTGTACATCTCCACCGGCGACGCGAACGACGTCATCACCATCGACATGAGCGGCGGGGCGTTCGCCGGGCCTGTTCCGGAGCCGACCGGCCTGCCGGACATCGGGTTCGTCATCGACTCCGGCAACACCCCGCAGGACACGCTCACCATCCTCGGCACGCCCGACGACGACGCCATCGACCTCGGGCTGATTGGCGCCACGCGGGCGGTCAACCTGAACGGGGACGACGACATCGACCTGATCTCCACCGGCGAGTTCCTCGAATACCGGGTGTTCGGCGGGCGGGGGAACGACGTGATCAACGGCCTGGGTACTCGGGGGGTGAGTAGCCCGTTCCAGGGGTTCACCCTGGACGGCGGGCCGGGGAACGACACGCTCATCGGCGGCGGGGTGGGCATCTTCAACTCGTTTGAGGGCGGCGGCGGGGACGACCTGCTGGTCGGCAGCTCGATCATCGACCGCTACTTCTTCAGCGGCGGGTTCCTGGGCAGCGACACCATCCGCGACGTGGCCGACGGGAACAACGACGTCCTCATCTTCAGCGACTTTACCGGCATCGGGGTGGGCGACTTCGCCGGGTCGGTGTCGCTCAACCTCGGCCTGACCACCCCGCAGGTGGTGAACCCCGACCACCTGACGCTCACCCTGGCCGTGCAGAACGGCATCGACCACGTCATCGGCAGCAAGTTCAGCGACTACATCGTCGGCACCGAGTGGGCGAACATCCTGTACGGCGGCTCGACAACGAGCGGGCGGAGCGGGAACGACCGGCTGGAGGGCCTGGGTGGGAACGATCTGCTGGACGGCGAGGGCGGGAACGACTGGCTGGAGGGCGGGGCCGGGAACGACGCCCTCTACGGCCGGGCCGGCATCGACATCCTGTTCGGCGGCAGCGGGGACGACCTGCTGGACGGCGGGGCCGATGGCGACAGCGTGTGGGGGGACGACGGGAACGATCAGGTGTTCGGCCGGGACGGGGGCGACTTCCTCCGCGGCGGGACCGGCGACGACGTGATCGACGGCGGGACCGGCAACGACACGTTGGCGGGTGGCGCCGGCGACGACGACCTGAACGGCGGCACCGGCACCGACGTGATCGACGGCGGGAACGGCAACGACACCCTGGACGGCGGCAAGGACAACGTCATCGACATCATGATCGGCGGGGCCGGCCGCGACTCGTTCCGGTTCGGTTGGCTCGAACGCTTCTTCTCCGACTTCGACCCGGACGAGGACGAGATCATCTGACACCAGATCGCGGGCGGCGGACACGTTCGGTGTCCGCCGCCTTTTTTTCGGTAACGCTTTCCCCGGCTCGTGGCACCTCCCTCTCGCCCGGCCACCACGAGAGGCACGCCATGCGGCTCCCCACCAGACTCCGGTTCGAGACGCTCGAAGACCGCACCGTCCCGGCCGCCGGCCTGTTCGCCGTCGGCTCGGACGTGGGCGGCGACCCGACGGTGAAGGTGTTCGACGCCGCCGGCACGGTGGTCAGCCAGCGGCTGGCGTTCGAGCCGGGGTTCCGCGGCGGGGTGAAGGCGGCGACGGCCGACGTGACCGGGGACGGGGTGATCGACCTGATCGTCGCCGCCGGGGTCGGCGGCGGGCCGCGGGTGCGGGTGTTCGACGGGGCGGACGACCGGGTGATCGCCGACTTCTTCGCGTTCGACGCCGGGTTCCGCGGCGGGGTGAACCTGGCCGCCGCCGACTTCGACGGCGACGGGCGGGCGGAGATCGTGGCCGGTGCCGGGGTGGGCGGCGGCCCACACGTGCGGGTGTTCGGCCTGGACCAGTCGATCCGGATGGAGTTGTTCGCCTACGAGCCGACCCTCAGTTGCGGGGTGCATGTGGCCGCCGCCGACCTGACCGGGGACGGGCGGGCCGAACTGGTCACCGCCGCCCCGAAAGGCGGTGGCCCGCGGGTGCGGTACTTCAGCCCGACCGGCGTCCCGCTTCGCGACTACTTCGCCTACGACCCCGGGTTCGCCGGCGGGGTGCACGTGGCTGCCGGTGACCTGGACGGGGACGGGAAGGCGGAGGTGGTGACCGGGGCGGGCACCGGCGGCGGGCCGCACGTCCGCATCTTCGACCAGTTCGGGGCGGCCCGCGGCGGGTTCTTCGCCGACACCGCCCAGCTTACCCACGGCACGCCGGTGGCGGTGAGTACAGCCGGGGCGGGGGGCAAGGCGGTGATCGTCGCCGGCCGCGGGCCGGGCGGCGATGGCGGGATCGTCGGGTTCGGGATGACCGGCAACTTCGTGTTCGAGCGGACGGCGTTCGACCACCGGGAGGGGGTGGCGTTCGGCTCGGGCAGCGGGTTCGCCGTGTCGTACTCGGCGGTGCTGGCGGCGATCGCGGCGGCCGAGCGGGAACTGGCCCGCCGCAACGACTACAACCTGGACGAGGTGCTCGACTTCATCTGGGAGGACTCGGAGCGGATCGACAACGACGTGGCCGACGGCTTCTTCGACGGGTACCGCCTCCTGTTCGGCTGGTGATCACCACCCCCCCTGGAAGCCCCTCCGATGTCCACCGCCGTCCGACACCTGCTCGCCGCCTGTGCGGTCCTGCTGCTCGTCACCGGGTGCGGCCGCGGGATCACCCGCAAACCCACCATCCGCGCCACCGGCCAGGTGACGGTCGGCGGGCAGGACGTGAAGACCGGGAAGATCACCTTCGCCCTGGTCGGCAGCAAGACCGCGTTCACCGGGACCGTCCGCAACGGGCGGTTCTCGCTCTCCGGCACCGTCCCGATGGCCGGCGGCGAGTACGACGTGACCGTCGAATACATGAGCAGCGGGCTTGGCTCCGACGGGTTCGACCAGAAGCGGACGCAGCGGCTGACGGTGAGCGACTGGGGCCAGCGGTATGTGACGGTGAAATTCCCTTGAGATGTCCCACGGGATGCACTTTTCCGGTAACGCTTTCCCCGGCTGGTGGCACTTCCCCCCGGAATCACTTCACACCTTCGGGGACTCGGTCATGCCTTCGCTCCGCTCGTTCGCCCGCCGGCTGCTCGCCCCCCAACCGACCGCAACGATTCGCCGTCCGGCCCTCGGCCTCCAGCAGTTGGAAACCCGCGAGGTGCCGGCCATCGACCTGATCGACGGGGTCATCACCGTCACCGGGAACAACTTCAACGACACCGTCACCGTCGCCAGCCGGCAGAGTCGCGGCGGCGGGTTCGACATCACCGTCACCCACTCCGGTGCCCGCTTCCTGCCGCTGTTCGGGTACACCCCGTTCACCGACACCCGCACCTTCAACACCGCCGCCGACGACCTGGTCGGCATCCACGCCGAGTTGGGGAACGCGAACAACAGCTTCGTGAACGGCACCAACCTGCCGAGCACGGTGAACGGCGGCACCGGCCTCGACGTGATGAACGGCGGCACCCGGCGGGACGAGTTCCACGGCGGGGGCGGGGCGGACGTACTCCGCGGCGGGCTGGGCAACGACGTCCTCTTCGGGGGGGGCGGGAGTGACCTGCTCGACGGCGGCAGCGGGGACGACTACATCCTCGCCGCGGACGGGGACGACGAAATCCGGGCCGGGGACGGGAACGACGAGGCGAACGGCGGCGGCGGGCACGATTTCATGCACGGGGACGCCGGGAACGACCTGCTGCAAGGCGGCGGTGGGAACGACGAACTGAACGGCGGGGCCGGGAACGACACCCTGGACGGCGGGAACGGGGACGACGTACTGGCCGGGCTGGACGGCGACGACGAGCTGATCGGCGGGATCGGGAACGACACCCTCCGCGGGGACGCCGGGGCGGACGACCTCGCCGGCGGGGAGGGGAACGACACCCTCGTCGGCGGCACCGGGAACGACACCCTGGCGGACGACGCCGGGAACGGCTTCCTGTCCGGCGGGGCGGGGAACGACTTCATCGACGCGAGCAACGCGGACGGGGCGTACATCGACGGCGGGGACGGGCACGACACGATCCGGGGCACCTACCACGCCGACACCATCTACGGCGGCGGCGGGGACGACTTCATCCAGGGTGGGAACGGGCAGGACTTCATCTTCGGGGAGGGCGGGAACGACGCCGTGTACGGGTACTACCGCACGCCCGCCCTGGAGTCCGACACCGACGCCGGGAACGTGCTGAACGGCGGCAGCGGGGATGACACCCTGGTCGGGTTCACCGGCTCGGACCAGCTCACCGGCGGGGGCGGAAACGACAAGCTGTTCGGGCACGCGGGGAACGACCAACTGTCCGGCGGGGCCGGCCTGGACCGGCTGTTCGGCGGGGCCGGCCTGGACACCCTGGTCGGCGGGTCGGGGTCGGACCGCTTCCTCCAGCGGGAGGGCGCCCAGGCCGACTTCATCCTCGACAAGTCGGCCGTGGACGTGACGACCGTGTTCGTCGATTCGCCGGACGGGTACAAGCGGAGTGACGGGGAGGAGTACGACTGGGCGTACTGGGACGACGAGCGGGTGCTGGCGGCCGACCGCGCGCTGGCGGTGCTGCACGAGACGATGGGCGACGCCACCTTCCTGCGGCGGGACGGGGACGACCTCCGCATCCGCATCACCGGCGACTTCGTCCGCGGGTCGGGCGAGGGGTCCGACGCGCTCGGCTGGAACAACGACTCGGACACCATCAGTTTGATCAGCGACTGCTTCGGCAACCCGGTGCTGGCCGCCGAGGTGGTGCTGCACGAGATCGGGCACTACTGGGACGAGTCGAACCGGAACGCCTCGGTCGGCGACTTCCGCGCCCTCAGCGGGTGGTCGAGCGACACCGGCCTGGCAGACACCCCGGGGTACTCGCTCAGCCGCGACGGCGACTGGGTTCACCTGACCGCCGCCCGGTTCACCCGCGACTACGGCCGGGAGAACCCGCGGGAGGACTTCGCCGAGTGCTTCGGCCTGTACTGGCTGCACCAGATGGGCGAGGAGTCGGTGCTGGCCGACAACCAGTTCGACGACCTGACGGGCAAGATGAACTACATGGCCGGGTTCGTCGCCGACATGCAGTGACCGGGGAACGCGGCGGCGGGGAGGAAGCGCCCCGCCGGCGGCCGTGTCACTTCCGCCGCCGGGCGACGGCCAACCCCGCCAAGCCGACCACGGCCAGGGCCAGCGTGATCGGTTCCGGGGTCTCGACGCTCTCCGAGGTCACACTGAACCCGACGTCCGTTCCCGCCTCGCCGGGGGTGTCGTCGAACGCCACGCGGAACCGCCGCCCGCCCAGCTCGAACGAGCGGGTCTGCCGGAGCGCGATCTCGTACTGGCCGGTGCCGCCCATGAACTTCGGGGCGGCGGCCGCAGCCCCGTCCGCCGACACCACCGCCGTGTTCCCGTCCGGGTCGGTGAACAGCACGCTCAGCGTGAACCCGGCCCCTAACGGCTGCACCGGCGACGGCCCGTCGTACACCTCCCAGTCCAGGTCCGCGAACTTGTGGACGGCCACCGCCGCGCCCAGATCGACCGTGCCGGAGGTCGTGGTGTTCACCCGGCCGATGATGGTGTACGGGATGGACCGCTCTTCAAACGTGATCGGGTCCAGTTCCACCCGCACCCCCTCGTCCAGGTGCATGGCGGCGGCCCCGCCGGCGGGGGCGACGGCGGCGGTGTACGTCCAGCCGGGGAGCGGGCCGGCCGTCGCGGTGGCGGCGACCGCCGCCGTCACGAGCGCAACCAACAGGTGCTTCAATTGCATCGGGTGACTTCAATCGGGTGTGTCCGTTAGCCCGACGCGCGAGCGAGGGGCCGGCGGCTCGACCCTCGCTCGCGCGTCGGGCTAACGGAGGGAAGGTGAACGTGGGCGGTCAAACCGCCCGCCGGCGGACGCGGGCGGCGGCCAGCCCCATCAGGCCGACCGCCGCCAGCGCGATCGTGCCCGGCTCCGGCACCCCGGCTGGTTCGGCGGTCAGCAGGGTGAGAGGGTCCTGCTGGACGACCTGGAACCGCAGCCCGCCGGCCCGCCGGGCGGCGGAGGTGTCCCGCGGGCCGGACTCGTCCCAACTGTCCTGCACCTGCGGGTCCGCGCCGGCCGGCCCGGGTGTGAGCAGCCACGACTCGTACTTGGTCCAGAACAATTCGGCCGAGGTGCTCACGCCCGTCACCTCGTCGGTCAGGGTGAGGGTGGCGGTGGTGGTCGCCCCCACCACGTGGACGTCCGGGAAGTGCGCCGGGTCGTCGGGGGTGGCCGGGCCGGACCGTAGCATCGGCTCGGGCAGCAGCGCGAAGTTCGCGTCCCAGCCGGTGATCCCCGTCCGGGAGCCGAGCACCTCGCCGTCGGACGAGGTGAGCGTATACCCCCAGCGGATCGGCTCGGCGGGGGCCAACCCCGCGACGACCGCCAGCACGGACAGGGTGAGGACGAAGCGCGGCAGCATGGGCACTCCGGGTGTGTGCGTGGGCGAGACGTATGTACCCCGAACCGGCGACCGGAGACAACCCCGCTCACGCCCGCCAGCGGCGGAGCAGGCCGACGCCCGCCAGGCCGACCCCGGCCAGGGCCAGCGTGGCCGGCTCCGGCACCTGGGTCGGCCCCAGATCTTCCACCAGGAACGTCACCCGGCTGAACGACTCGGACTGGCGGTTGCCGAAGATCGCCCGCGCCCCCCGGCCGCCCAGTTGCACGTTCCGGCTGTCGCTCAACCCGATGCTGAAGTTGCCGGTGCCGGTGGTGAACACCCCGCCCGCCCCGATGTGACTCACCAGCGGGGAGAACACGCCCACGTTCCCGTCCGCGTCGGTGAGCGTCAGCTCGAACACGAACTGGCCGTCGGACACGTTCGGCGGCAGCTCGGTCGAGAGGGTCCAGTCGCCGTTGCCGAACGACCACAACTCCTGCCACTCGCCGCTGGTGGTGGTGCCGGTCCGCGTCCACCCTTCGCCCACGTTCAGCAGGATGTAGTAGTTGGTGGTCGTCTCCACCCGCGTGTCGTGGTTGAACTCGGTGTACACCTCCTGCCCGAGCAGGATGGTCTGGGTGTCGGCGACGCCGCGGAACCTGGCGGTGTAGTTCCACTCCACCGGCTCGGCGGCGGCGGTGCCGGCGACCACCGCGGCGGCAACAAGGGCGATCCAGAGGCGAAGCACGGTGACACTCCGGTCGGGGTCCGTTTCGGGCGGCGGAGGGTACGGCAGGGGCCGGAAAAGAGCAAGGCGGACCGGCCGGTCCGCCTTGTGAAGGTTCGGGGTGTCGCGGGCGTCAACCCGCTCGCCGCCGCCGGGCGGCGGCCAACCCGACCAGCCCGACCGCGGCCAGCGCCAGCGTCGCCGGCTCCGGCACCTGGGCCGATCCCAGATCCTCGACCAGAAACTGGGTGTACACGCCGGACTCGGAGAAGTACCCCTCCTGGAATGTCACCCGCGACCGCCGGCCGCCGAGCATCAGCTCCTCGCTGCCGCGGAAGCTGATGTTGAAGTTGCCGGTGCCGCTCGTCAGCAGCCCCGACGCCGACAGGCCGCCGGTGCCGCGGACGGTGCCGGTGTTGCCCGCCTCGTCGGTGAAGGTCATCACCACCTCGAACGCGCCCGTGCCGACGTCGGGCGGCAGGGTGGTGACGATCTCGAGCGGGCCGCCGGGGCCGAACTGGAACAGCGAGTTGTTCCACTCGCCGGGGTAAACCTGTCCCGTGACCGTCGGGTACTCCCGCACCGGGATGAGGAAGTAGTGTTCCGGCCAGGTGTCGTCATCGGGGCCGACTGGATGCCGCTGCGAGCCGACGAGCAGGTGGTCGGCCCCGCCCGCGGCCGACAGGGTGGCGGTGTGCGTCCAGTTCAGCGGCTCGGCGGACGCCGCCGTCACGCACACCGCCAGAGTCGTGATCGCCAGAACCAATCGGGTCATCGTGTACCTCAGTTCAATAGGTGCCAATCAACTCCGGCGGCGCACCCGCCGGGCCACGCCGACCACCAGCAAGCCCAGCCCGCCGAGGGCCAGCGTGGCCGGCTCCGGCGCATGGGCGTCCGGCACCACCCGCACGTCGGCCACCACGTCGAGCGCGTCCCACATGCCGCCGACGAACGGCCCGCCGTCCCGCGGGTTCGTCTTCCGCCCGCCGAACACCACCCGGTAGCGGTTGCCGCCGAGGACAAGCTCCTGCACCCAACTCGGGTCGCCCCACATCTGCCCCACGTCCGGCAAGCTCACGTCGGCGGGGGCGCCGAGCCACGAGTCCTGGGAGGCGGCCTGGCCGAAGATGCTGGCCGTCCCGCTCTCCCCGGACGCGGCGTCGGTGATGGTGACGGCGGCCAGGAACTGCGGGTCGATGGGGAACGCCGGCGGCGGGTCGCCGGTGCCGGTCCAGTAGAAGTCGCCGTGCGCGACCGCGCCGACGGTCAGCAGCCCGGCCCCGGTCCGGTCGCCGCCGGGGGCGGCGGTCAGCCGCGTGTACCCCTGGTAGGCGCGGAACCCGGTCGGCTCGCTGGCGTCCGGCCGACCGCTGGACCCGGTCGATACGTACTGCGACCCCAGATTCCCGGCGAACGCGGGGGTGTACGTCCAGTGGATCGGTTCGGCGGCGGCGGTGCCCACCAGCAGGAGGGCGGCGGCGAAGGCGGGCCAGAGGCGGGTCACGGTCGGACTCCGTTCCGGGGACGGGCGAACAGGTGACAAGTTAACCCAAACCCCGGAAACGGCACAAGGCGGACCTGACGGCCCGCCTTGTGCCCCGAAAACCTTCGGACGTTACCCCCGCCGCCGCATCCGCAGGCCGGCCGCGCCGAGCAACCCCACCACGGCCAGCGCCAGCGTCGCCGGCTCGGGCGCGTCGTGGGTACACGTCACGTCGGCCGTCAGGTAGCTCTCCGTGTCCGACCCGCCGGTGCCCAGCCGCACGTCGTACCGCAGCCCGCCCAGCGTCACGCTCTGCACCCCGGACCCCTCGAACCCGAGCGTCAGCGCGCCCGGCGAGTCCAGGGTCGGGCCGAGGGTGAGCGTCGGCAGGCCGGTGAACACCATCTCCCCGGTCTGGCCGGACGCGGCGTCGGTCAGCGACAGGGTGACGGTGAACACCGAGTCGCGGGCGTCGGCCGGGAACAGTTCGCCCAGCGTATACCCGCTCTTGCTGGCGGTCGCCACCCGAAGGCCGGTGGCGTCGCCGGTCATGGCGGCGGCCGTCAGGCCGGTCGGCATCGGGGCGATGGCCATCATCGTGGTCGGCACGCCGGCCGAGTTGGTGACGGTGAACGGCCCCATCTCCAACTCGCCCGTGCCCATCGGGGTGGTCACCACCGACCCCAGGGTCCACGCCGGCGGGGTGGCCCCGACGGGCACCGGCTCGGCGGCGGCCGTTGCCACCGCCGCGAGCGTCGCGGCCACCGCCCAGACGAAGTTGCGAGTCATCCGAATCCCTCCGTGAATGTCGGGCAGCGTGTGTTACCCCGGACAGCTCGACCGGCACAACCCCGACCCGGACCGGGGAACAGCGCGGGTTCGCCCCGCGGGCGGAGTTTCCGACACCCCGCCGGCCCTTGCCAGCCCCACCGGCGGGGGTATGATTCATCGGGTACGGTGGCTATAGCTCAGCTGGTTAGAGCGCCGGACTGTGACTCCGGAGGTCGCGGGTTCGAGTCCCGTTAGCCACCCTTTCTGAGACGTCGGCCGGCGGGCTCACCCCCGCCGGCCGCGTTGTTTAGCGGTCCCGTAAGGCGTCCGTCGCCGGCCGGTCGTTCACGATGCGGAGTGCGGGCATCCGCCGCAGGACGGCGGCGTTGTTCCCGGTCGGGCCGGCGCACCAGATGCGGTCGAGCGGGGCGTCGGCGATCGGCGTCAGGTCCAACTCCCGCCCGCCCTCGGGCACACATCCGAGTTCGGTCAGCTTCAACCCCTGGAGCGGGGTGAGGTCGCGGAGCGGGCAGCCGTTCACGTGCAGCACCCGCAGCGGGCCGCCGCGGAACGGCGACACGTCCCGCACCCGCGTGTCGTTCAGGATGGCGGAGATGACCGGCTTGCCGATCAGCGGGGTGAGGTCGTCCACCGGGTTGCTCTTCAGGTTGACAGCGGCCAGCTCCCAATGCCCGGCCAGCGGGCTGATATCGTTTAGCTTCCCCGGCCGGCCGGGCGACGGCGCCGCCACCAACTCCCACAGGTACGGCACCGCCTTCAGCGGGGAGATGTCGGCCACCGCGTCGGTGTCGAACTCCAGGCTGCGGACCTCGCCCTCGGCCACCGTCGCCTTGTGCCGGCCGTCGAACCCGGGGTTCAGCTCCTTCATCCGCTCCATCACGGCGGCCGCCCGCTCGCCCGGCTTGAGGGCGGCGACGCGGGCGGCGAACGGGTCGGCCGGCAGCGGGAAGCGGCGGTAGTCGCCGGTGGCCAGGGTCACGTCGCCCCACTCCCCGGCCACGCTGACTGACCCCTCTTCCACCTGCACGACGGTCCACTCGGCGACGCGGCCGTCGGGCGTGCGGCCGGGGTGCAGCCGCACGTTGAACCGGGTGCCCGACACCGTCACCCGCCCCTGCGGGGTGCCCACCGCGAACCCGCCGCGGTTCGGTTGCACGGCGCAGGCCAACTCGCCGGCCAGCAGCGCCACCCGCTCGTCGCCCGCCGTGCCGTCGATGCGGACGGCCGTGTTCGCTTGCAACTCGACCGAGCAGTACCCGCCGAGGGTGAGCGTCCCTTTCCCGCCCGCCGTCCGCACCGTCGCCCCGCGGGCGAGCGGCCCGCCGCCGTCCACCGTCAGCCCGCTCGCGGTCAACTCGCCCTTCCGCGGCGGGCCGAACAGGGCGAACCCGATCCCGACGAGCAGCACCGCCGCCACCACCCCGCCCGCCCACGCCCACCAGCGGCGGGCGCGCGTCGGCTTCTTCCGCCGTTTGCGGGCGGCGGCCGTCACCCGCTCGGTGATGTCGGGCGGGCGCTCCCCGCCCACCTCCTCGCGGAGCAGGGTGTCGATCAGCCGGTCCAACCAGTCCTGCCGGGTGCTCATCGCCGCTCCGCCTCCAGGGTGGCCGTGACGCAGTCGGCCAGTTGCTGTCGGATCCGCCGCAGGGCGGTCTTCACCCCGTCGGCGGTCAGGCGGAAGGCGGCCGCCAGTTGCTCGCGGGTGAACCCGTCGGCGTACCGCCGCTCGACGAACTGCCGCTTGCCCGCCGGCAGCTTGTCCAGGCACTTCCGCAACGCCGCGGTGTAGTCGAACCCGTCGCCGTCGCCCAGGAACTCGTCCGCCCACACCTGCTCGGCCAGCTTCATGGCGTCCGCCGTCAGGTGCGTGCGGGCGGTCCGCTCCTTGCGGCAGTGGGCGAGGAACAGGTTGCGGGCGATGCCGCGGAGCCACGCCGCCTGTTGCCGCTCGTCGGTCGCCCGCGGGCCGTCCCCCCGCAGGGCGACCAGGAACGTCTCCTGCACCAGGTCTTCCACCTCCGCATCCGGCCGTGCGCCGAGGTACCGCAGGTAGCGGAACAGTTCGGCCTGATGCACGCGGATGAGCGATTCAACGTCGCGGCGGTTCATCGGACGCCCCGGAACACCTCGCCCATAGATAGTGTCCGGTTTTCCGCCAAAGGGTGCGGGCGAACGGGAAATCGGAAAAATGCCTGCACCCCCGCCGGCGGTCCCGCGCAACTCGCTCCTACGCACCCGGCTCTCCTCGTCTCGCCGGGTGGTACTCGCGTTCTCTCCCGACCGCGGCCCAGATCCGCGCCGCGGTCCCATTCCGGAGCCTCGCATGAGCCGCGCTCTCCCCCGGCTGGTGTCCCGCTGCGCCCGCACGTTCGAGAACCTGATCCGCTTCCGCGAGCGGTATCAGCCCAGGCCCACAGCGGTTCTCGGGGTGGACCGGCTGGAGGCCCGCGAGACGCCGAGCGTCGGCGGCGGGTTCACCGACCAGGGGCTGACCGGCACCTACTACTCGGACAACAACTTCACCACCGCCGCGTTCACCCGCAAGGACGTGCGGCTGGACTTCAACTGGGACAGCACCATCCGGCCGGGCGGGTCCACCTCGCCCGGCTACCGGGACGTGGGCACGGACAACTTCTCGGCCCGCTGGGGCGGGCAACTGATCCCCCGGTTCAGCGAGACGTACACGTTCAGCGGGTTCGCCGACGACGTGTTCAAGCTGGAGATCAAGCCGGCCGGGCCGACGGCGTACACGACGGTGGTGGACCAGACGGCGAACACCGGGGTGAACTTCTCCGGCACCTACGCCATGACCGCCGGGCAGAGGTACGACGTGCGGATCAGCTTCCGCGAGTTCACCGGGAACGCGGCGGTTCGACTGCTTTGGTCCAGCCCGTCCACCCCGGCCGAGGTGATCGACCCGGTGAACCAGTCGGGCATCAACAACCCGGACAGCCGGGCGGCGTTCACCGACATCGTGAAGGGCGCCCGCAACAGTTGGGAGCCGATCGACGGCGGGCCGCGGCCGGGGACGGACGCCAACGGGTGGCCGACCGGCAACGGCAGCTACGTGTTCCAGGAGTCGCTCAACCAGGGGCTGGACGTGGACCCGCTGACGCGGGGGCGGGTGCAGTTCAGCTTCACCGGGCGGGCGGACGTGAGCGTGTGGGGGAACGTGGAGGCGGCCAGTCTGACCTCCACCTACACCGCCGGCACGAACACCACCAGCGGCTCGTTCCTGGTCGCCAACAAGGGGATCAACGCCTCGTACTTCCAGTTCCGCAACAGCACCCGCACCGGGGTGACGGGCGGCCCCGGCGGGATCACCGACCTGAAGCTGCTCATGCCGCGGGTGCCGGACGCCACCGCCAACAACTACACGGCCGGCGAGCAGTTCACCACCAACATCAAGGACGCGATGAGCAAGTTCACCGTCGTCCGCCACCAGTACGTGGCCAACCAGCAGAAGGAGTGGGCGGACCGCACCCGGCCGGGGTACTTCAACCAGGGCGGGGGCAGCCGCACCGCCGCCACCTACCCGCTCGGGTACGACACCACCTCGGACAACGGCTGGTCGTGGGAGCACAAGGTGATGCTGGCGAACGAGACCGGCCGCGACCTGATGCTGTCCACGCCCCCGCTGGCCAGCAACGACTACCTCACCCGGCTGGCCAACCTGCTGCGGTACGGCAGCGACGGGGTGAACCCGTACACCGCCCCCACCGCCAACCCGGTGTACCCGCCGCTCAACCCGAACCTGCGGGCGTATCTGGAGATCGGCAACGAGCTGTGGAACTTCGCCGGCGTGTTCTACGTGGATTACAACAACATCAACCAGCTCACCACCAACGCGAACGCCGCCGACCGCGCCGCCATCACCTACGACGGGGTGACCGACCTGGGCACCACCCGCTACCGCTACATCATGTTGCGGACGAAGCAGATCAGCGACATCTTCCGCGGGGTGTACGGGAACGCGGCCATGCCGGGCAACGGGAACAACGAGAACGCCCGCGTCCGCCCGGTGTACGAGTGGCAGTACGACAACCTGAACGGCACCGCCGACCGCGCCCTGCCGTGGGCCGACCGCTACTTCAACAAGACCGACCCGGCCAGCACCTACGCCGGGGCGGCCGTGCCGGTCAACTCGTACCTGTGGGGCGGCGGCGGGGCGACGTACTACGGGGCGACGAACGGCAACGGGCTGACCGACCGGGTGCCGAACAGCGGGTTCGACGCCACCAGCGTGCCCGCCGGGTACACGCAGAACCCGACCGGCACGAGCTGGACGTTCACCGGCACCGCCGGCATCGCCCGCACCAACGGCAGCGACATCCCGCCGGCGTTCAACGCCGCGCAGATGGGGTACGTCACCGACACCGGGCGGATGCAGGTGTCGTTCACCGTGCCGGCCACCCAGACGTCGAACGTGTACGCGGTGGCGTTCAAGGCGCTCAACCGGAAGAAGGCCGGGGCGAGTGACGCCGACAAGCAGACCCTGCGGGCGTACCTGGACTACGGCACCGCCAACCAGGTGGACATCACCGCCAAGACGTACAGCCAGGGGAACGGGTACACCCCGCCGAGCTACGACCAGATCCCCGAGTGGAAGGCCCGCAACGTGTTCTGGACCGACTCCGAGTACTACTACACGAAGAGCTTCAACCTGGCCGCCGGCAGCACGCACACCATCACGCTGGTGGGGCAGGGGGACATCTCCGGCACCGGCCTGACCAACCAGGCGGCGTTCGTCGAGGACGTGCGGCTGACCAGCGTGGACGCCATCTTCGCCGGCGGCATCCCCGGCGGGGGCGAGGCCACCGGCCAGCCGGCCGGGCAGAACATCCGCAACACGATGAACGTGTCGAGCAGCTGGGCGGCGGCGTTCGGGCTGAAGCACCTGGCCTACGAGAGCGGGTGGTCGCTCGGCGGGGACGACGGCGGCAGCTACGTCCAGTTGAAGGCCAAGTACGGGGACGCCCGCACGGCCGACGCCCAGCGGCGGTTCATGGACTACTACGCCGAGGCGGGCGGGGAGGTGAACGTGTTCGGCACCTACGCCCAGTGGCCGAACTGGGGCGACTTCTACGCCGAGCAGGGGCTGCTGAACGTCGGCAGCTACCCGATCATGCAGGGCGTCCAGAACCGCTCCGACAACCTGGAAGCGGAGGCCACCAACGGCCAGTTCCTGACCGGCACGTTCGACCGCACGGCCGTCACCCTGAGCGACACCGCCGACCGCACCGCCGGGCGGATCACCGCCGCCGGCGGGTGGTTCACCTGGAACGTGATCGCCCCCCGCAGCGGGCGGTACGTCATCACCGCGAACACCGGCAGCGGCGGGGCGCTGGCGCTGCTGGCCGACGACGCTCAGATCGCCGCCGGCACCAGCGGCGGGGCGGTGTCCGGCACCGTGTTCCTCACGAAGGGGCTGCACACGCTCAAGGTCCGCTCGACCAGCGGGGCGTTTAACGTGACGAACGTGGTGGCCGTCGGCGAGGCCGCGCCGGCGTCGCCCACGCTCACCGGGCTGAGCGAGACCAACGGCACCGCCGCCGTCACCTGGAACAGCGTGTCCGGGGCGACCGGGTACGTGGTGCGGTACGGCATTGCCCCCGGCAAGTACGACCAGCGGATCGACGTGGGCAACGCCACCTCGCGGAGCATCCCCGGGCTGGCGAACGACACCGCCTACTACTTCGTGGTGTCGGCGTACAACGCGGCCGGGGCGGAGAGCCTGCCGTCCGCCCCGCGGGCGGTCATCGCCCTGGGCGACGGGGTGACGGGCGACCTGGGGCGGTGGGAGTTCACCGGGCTGGCGTCCGGCGGGGCGGTGGTGCCGTCGCCGGTGGCCCCGCGGGCGACCGGCGACGAGGTGACGGTTGGTCCGCTCGCCTTCGGCCCGGGGCTGCTGCCGGGGAACGACTGGGTGACGCAATACTTCCCGGATCGGTTCAGCGGCTACGCGAACGGCAACGTGTGGGGCACGTCGCTCGCCGACGCCGTCACCCGCAACCAGTTCTACCAGTTCACCGTCGCCCCGGTCGCCGGCCGGCGGCTGTCGCTGTCCGCCCTGAACTTCCAGGCGTGGTTCTCGGACGGTGGCAACCCGAACATCCGCGTCGGCCTGCGGTACAGCACCGACGGGACGAACTTCACCGACGCCCCGCTGACCGGCACCATCGGCGCCGCCGCCGGGTTGACCGCCGATCTGAGCGGCATCGCCGCGCTCCAGAACGGCACCGGCACGGTCACGTTCCGCATCTACACCTGGGGGGCGAACACCTACACCGCCACCGGCATCGGCCTGGGCACGGCGGCGAACGACCTGGTCGTCCGCGGCAGCACCACCCCGGCGTCGTCCGGGCTGGGCACGTTCACCACCGCCGGCGACATCGGCGGGCCGGGGGTGGCCGGCGGTTCGTCGTTCAACAGCGGCACCGGCACCTACACCGTGACCGGCGGCGGGAACGACATCTGGGGCACCAGCGACCAGTTCCACTACCTGCGGAAGTCGCTCACCGGCGACCACACCATCACCGCCCGCGTCACCGGCCAGACGAACACCGACTACTGGGCGAAGGCCGGGGTGATGTTCCGCGAGTCGGCCGCCGCCAACTCGCCGTTCGTCATGGTCATCCAGATGCCCAACGGCGAGGTGGCGATGCAGTGGCGGGACGCGGCCGGCGGGTCGGCCAACTGGAGCGGAACGCGGGTGGGCGGGGCCACCCTGAACAAGTGGGTGCGGCTGATTAAGGCCGGCAACACGTTCACCGGCCAGTACAGCACCGACGGCACGAACTGGACGACCATCGCCACCCACACCACCCCGTTCTCCGCCGGCAGCTACCTGGGCGGGCTGGCGGTGACGTCCCACAACAACACGACCAGCAGCGCCGCCACGTTCACCAACGTGTCCGTTACCACCGCCGCCCCCCCGCCGTTCGCCAACGGCAGCTTCGAGACCACGTCGGCCAACGGGTTCACCTACCTGCCCACCGGCACCGGGTGGACGTTCGCCGGGAACGCCGGCATCCAGGCGAACGGGTCGGCGTGGGGCGGGACGAACACCACCGCCGGCACGCAGACGGCCTTCCTCCAGAGCGGCGGGGCCGGGCACAGCGGGGTGAGCGGCAGCCTGGGCCAGACGCTCACCTTCACCGCGGCCGGCACGTACACCCTGTCGTTCCAGTCCGCCCTGCGGGGGTTCAAGACCGGCACCACCCTCAACCAGCGGGTGGGGGTGTACCTGAACGGCACCCTGGTGCAGGCGATCGCCCCGACCGGCACCGCGTGGGCGACGTTCACCGTCGGCCTGACCGTCGGCTCGGCCGGCAGCCACACGATCGAGTTCCGGGCGCTGGAGGCGGTCGGCGACACGTCCCTGTTCCTGGACGACATCCGCTGGGTGTGAGCGGACCCGCCCGGCCGGCGGTCAGCGGACCGCGTGCGACGACTCGATGCGGATCGGCCCGGTGGTGGTGGTCGTCACCCGCACGCCGTTGTCGGTGAACTCGGACTTCTCCTCCACCCGCCCGTCCAGTTGGCTGGTGAAGGTGAGGCCGTCGCCCAACGCCCAGGTGGTGGTGCCGGTCAGCCGGAACCCCGCCTGGGTTTTGCCGGTCGGGTCGTCCGTTTCGCCCCGCAACTCGATGTCCTCGGTGATCTCGGCGCACCGCTCGCCGTTCACCTCCACCACCCGGGCGAACGTCATCGTCCACTTGCCCGAGTCGAGCCGCACCCGCGACCCGAGCAGCCGCCGCAGCTCGGCCGGGGGCACCTCCCAGCTCTCGCCCACCGCCACCGGCCGGGCGGGCAGCAGCTCGCGGTAGAAGGCCGGCGGGGTGTACCACTTGAGCTCGTCCGCCTGCTCGGGCGTCGGCGCCTTGCCGGCCAGGGTGATCGCCCAGTCGTCGCCCGTCTTGCGGTAGTCCACCGTCTCCCCGACCAGCGGCGACGGCCGCTCGTCGGTGGTCGTCTCCCCGCCCACCCGCAGCGTCCGCGTCTCCTTCTCCGCCAGCACCTTCTCCCGCACGTGGGTGGTCCGCCCGTTCGCCACGGCCGCCACCTCGTACTCGGATTCGCCCTCGAGCGCCGAATCGACGGTGCCGGTGTCGGTCCGCCCGGCCGCGGTGATGCGGATCTGCCCGCCGGTCATCGCCACCCGGTGGCGGACGCGGCCGGACGAGCCGGCCCGCGGCTCCGCCCCCCGCAGGTCGATCGGCCCGGACACGGCCACCGGCACCGCGGCGCCGCCCTTCACGGTGGTGGCGGGGGTGTTCGGCGGCACCTTCACGCACCCGGCGGCGAGCACCAGGCAGCCGGTCACGACGGCCGGCCAAAACGTCTTCGCGGGTCGCATGGCGGTCTCCTCGGGTGGGAACTCGGGTTGCTCGGTCGAAATCCTGCCGGATGCCGACCGCCGGGGGCGGTCGGCGGGCCGCCACAGAGGGCGGCCCCTACAAGGCGCTCGGTTGTAGGGGCCGCCCTCTGTGGCGGCCCGCTGGTCCGGTCCCACCGGACCAGCATTCCGACCGAGCCGAATCGGGGTCAGGCGGCGGGCGGTGGGTCGTTCGACTTGCGGCCGCACAGCAGGTCGATGATCCAGGCGAAGAGGGCGATCAACCCGCACCCGGCCGCCTTCACGCCCCACCCCGAGAACACCGACCGGCTCGCCGTCTTGACGGGAGGCACATGGGGTATCGGCGGCGGCACCCGGGGCGACGGCTGGAAGGCGGCCCGGCTCAGCCCCTGCACGCCCTGCCGGACGGCGGTGTTCATGTATTCCGGGTGGCGGCGGTCGTCGTCCCGCCGCTGGCCGTTCGCCGCCGGCCCCTGGCCCCAGTTCGGCCGCGGCGGGTTGAACTGGGCCGACGCGGCGGGCACCGACCCGGCGAGTGCGAACAGAGCGACGGCGGCGAATCGCATGACGGCGAACTCCGGGTGTGAGGTCGGCGGGTGCGAGCGGCGGACGTCGGTTCAAGGCCGTGGCAGGTCGGGCGGACCCGTGCGGAGCAACACCCCCGCCCGGCCGTCCGCCCCCACGCCGACCATCACCGGCGGGGCCGGGCGAACAGGCGGCCCCGCGGTGGCCACGGTCGAAGCCGGGCGATCCTTCGAGCCGAACAGCCACTTCAGCATCCCCACGACGGCGGCGACGACCGCGACCACCCCGCCAATCAGCCACCCGCCGCCGACACCGCCCGCCGCCCGCGGGGCCGGGACGACGCGGATCGGCTTCGGGGGATCGAAGTGAACTCTCGGCACACTCACCGGCACGTTCGGCATGGTGACGGGTCCGTATGCCGGGAGCGGGGGCGACGACTCGTCGTCCCGCCGGCCGAGGGTCGCCCGGCTGGGGGTGATGCCGGCCGGCCACTGCGGATGGGTCGGACGGTTGACCCGGCCGTAGGGGAACGTCGGGTCCGGGAAAAACGGCCCGGGGTCGGCCATCAGCCGCTGCACCTCGGGCGGCAGTCCGGGTATGTTCCGGTAGCCGGCCGGCGGGTCGTATCCGAACTGCCCCACGCCCGGCACGCCCGGCGTTCGGCCGAACGGGTACTGCCCGGCCGGGGAGCGGTCCCGGTACGACTGCCGGGTCTGGGGCGGGCCGTACTGGGCGAGCGCGGGGGTCGCGACGGCGACCCACACGAGGATCGCGGAGAACACCCGAACGGGGGTCGAATTTCGCACGGCGATCTCCCTGGGCAGTGTTCCGGCCGCAGGGGAGAACGACGCCGGGTTCGGAGCCTTACACGCACCCGGCCAGATTCGCGAGTTCGTCGGCCGGGTGTGGCGGGCGAACGGCCGATCGTGTAAGTTCAGTCGGCCTGGCCCGTTCTTCCCGGTGATCGGAGTCGGCATGCCGGAGTTGCCCAGCACCAGCGAGACGCTGATCGCCCGCGTGCGGCAGCCGGACGCCGGCACCGCGTGGGCCGAGTTCGACGCCCTGTACGGCCCGCTGGTGTACCGCACCGCCCGCCGCGGCGGGCTGCAGGACGCCGACGCCGAGGACGTCCGCCAGGACGTGCTGCGGGCGGTGGCCGGGGCGATCGGGCGGTTCGAACACGCCCCCGGCACCGGCTCGTTCCGCCGCTGGCTGTTCACCCTGGTGCGGAACCGGCTGGCCGACTTCTACAGGTCGGCCCGGCACCGCGACCGCGGCCGCGGGGACACCGACGGGGTGCGGCAGTTGGCCGCGGTGCCGGCTCCGCCGTCGGAGGCGGACTGGGAGGTGGAGTTCGAGCGGCACCTGTTCGGGGTGGCCGCCGGGCGGGTGCGGGGGGAGTTCCAGCCGCACACCTGGCAGGCGTTCTGGCGGACGGCGGTGGACGGCGGCCCGGCCCCGGCGGTGGCGGCCGAGCTGGGCATGAGCGTGGGGGCGGTGCATGTCGCCCGCAGCCGGGTGCTGGCCCGCCTGCGGGCGGAGGTGGCCGCCCTCACCGGGGACGACTGACCGTCGAGGAGATGGCGATGAGCTGCCCGCCGGACGACGCCCTCCGCCGCCTGATCCGGGACGAGCCAGACGCGACCCCGTTGGTGTCCCACCTGGACGACTGCCGCCCGTGCCAGGAGCGGCTGGCCGCGCTGGCCGGCGGGGCGGGCACGTGGGCGGCCGTCCGCCACCTGTCCGCCGCCGACACGTCCGACGTCCGCACCACCCCGGCCGGTTCGACCCTCGACCGCCCGACGCCCCCCCGCCCCGCCCCCACCCCGCCGCCCGAGCTGGCCGACCACCCGCGGTACCGCATCCTCGACTACCTGGGCGGCGGGGGCATGGGCGAGGTGTGGAAGGCCACGCACACGCTGATGAACAAGACGGTGGCGCTGAAGATGATCCGCCCGGCCCTCGTCCGCCGACCGGGGGCGGTGGAGCGGTTCCGCCAGGAGGTGCGGGCGGCCGGCCGGCTGAACCACCCGAACGTCGCCCAGGCGCACGACGCCGACCAGATCGACGACCTGCACTTCCTGGTGATGGAGCACGTGGCGGGGGTGAACCTGGAGGACGAGGTGGCGGCGAACGGGCCGCTGCGGGTGCGGGCGGCGTGTGACGCCGTGCGGCAGGTGGCCGCCGCCCTCCAGCACGCGCACGCCGCCGGGGTGACGCACCGGGACATCAAGCCGAGCAACCTGGTCCGCACCGCCGGCGGGGTGGTGAAGGTGCTGGACTTCGGCATCGCCCGGCTGAACGAACTGGCCGACGCCGCGGGCGGGGCGGTTCTCCCGCCCACCCGCCACACCGCCGACGGGGCGGTGATGGGCACCTACGACTTCATCTCCCCGGAGCAGGGGCGGAACGCGCGGGACGCGGACATCCGGTCCGACCTGTACTCGCTCGGCTGCACCCTGTTCTACCTGCTCACCGGGCGGGTGGTGTTCCCCGGCGGGGACGGGACGAGCAAGCTGGCCCGGCACGCCACCGAGCGGCCGCCGCGGGTGAACACGGTGCGGCGGACGGTGCCCGCCGGGCTGGCCCACGTGATCGACAAGCTGCTGGCCAAGAACCCGAACGACCGCTACCAGACGCCGGCCGAGCTGAGCGACGCCCTGCGGCCGTTCGGCACCCCGGAGCGGACGCGGGTGCCGTGGCGGGGGCTGCTGGCCGCCGCACTGGCGGCGGGGGTGCTGACAGCCGGTGCGTTCGGGGTCTACTACTTCGCCACCGACCAGGGCGAACTAGTGATCGAGAGCGACGACCCGCAGGCGAAGGTGATGGTCCGGCGGAACTGGGCCGACGTGGGGGTGGTGGACGCCGCCTCGCCCCGAACCCTGCGGCTGCGGTCCGGCGAGTACCAGTTGTCCGTGGTCGGCGACGCCGGGCTGAAACTGTCCGTCAGCCGGGTGACGCTGGGCCGCGGCGACCGGGTGACCGCCAAGGTGTACCGGCCGGCGGTCGAGACGAAAGAAATTCCCGCCGAGCCGCCACCGGACCCGGTCGAGTTCCGGCTCGAACGGACGTTCTCCGCCCACGGTGCGGCGAGTGTGTACGACCTGGACGTGTCGGAAAATGGGAAGTACGCCGTGACCGCCGGGGAGGGGCCGAACGCCGTACCCGAAGCGGTGCGGGTGTGGGAGATCGCATCCGGCCAGCAGGTGCGGGAGTTCACCGGCCACAAGGAGGTCATGGGCCGCGTGCGGTTCACCCCGGCCGGCGCCATCCTGGTGAGCAACCAGAAGACGCTGCTGGAGTGGGACTGGACGAAGACGAACCCGCTCGTCCGGTCGCTGTCCGAGCCGGGGCCGGCCGGCCGGTTCGGGTTCTTCCTCGGGTGTTCGCCGGATCGCACGGTGGCGGCGTCCGCCGACTGTCGCGGGAAGGGGCACGACTTCAAGTTGCGGGTGTGGGATGTCGCCCGGCAGAAGTTGCGGCACACGCTGGACGGGCACACCGACCTCATCTGGAGCATCGACGTTTCGCCCGACGGCCAGCGGGCCGTGACCGCCGGGTTCGACAAGACGGTGCGGTACTGGGATCTGGACGCGGGCCGGGAGGTGAAGCGGTTCGACCTACCCCGGCCGGGCTGCGCGGTGCGGTTCCACCCGGACGGCCGGCGGGTCGCGTTCGCCGGCGGGGACGGCACCATCCATCTGTGCGACCCGAACGACAACTGGGCGATCAAGAAGTACGAGTACCAGACGACCGCGGACCACCCGCCGATCCGCGGGCTGGCGTTCACGCAGAAGGGGGATCGACTGTTCGCCTGCGAGGACAGTCGGCAGGGGCAACTGCTCGCCTGGGACGTGCGCACCGGAAAACTGCTGGTCACGCTGCAATCCGACGGCATCTGCAACCTGGCGGTCACCCCGGACGGGAACCGGGTGGTCACCTCCCACTCCACCGGCGTGGCCCGCGTGTGGCGGTTCACCACCGCCTCCACCGCCCCCCGCACCGCCCTGCCGGTCACGCCGCCCGCCGTCCGCCCGCCCACCGCCGCCGAACTGGCGGGGGTGAAGTCTCCGCTGGACGGGTGGAAGCCCAACGCCCTGGACGCGATGGCGAAGCGGCAACTGGAAGGGTCGGCCGCCGTCCCGCCGGAACTGGTGGCAGTGTTCGGCGGGAAGATCGGGCGGTCGTTCCTGGCCACCGGCGACTGCCTGTCCCCAGCGTTCTCCGCGGACGGCAAGTGGCTACTCGGCACCGGCGACGTGCCCACCCTGTTCGACATGAAGACCGGCGAGCCGGTTCGCCAGTTCAAGGGGCACCAGGGGGGCGCGCTCGCCGCCGCCATCAGCCCGGACGGGAAACTGGGGGCGACCGCCGGGCGAGACGGGGTGGTGCGGGTGTGGGATCTGAACACCGAGGCCGAACTGGATGTGCCGAACCTGAAAAAGAAGGGGGCGACCTACTCCTTGACCTTCAGCCACGACGGGTCGGCGCTCCTGTTCGCGAGCGGCGACAAGTCGGTCGTCGTGTACGACCTGAAGAAGAAGCAGGCGCGGGAACTCGTCCACACGGACTACCCGTTCTGCGTCTCCGTCCACCCGACCCGCCCGCTTGCCGCCGTCGGCTGCGGGAACAAGTGCGTCTGGGTGTGGGACTGGTCCGCCGGCGAGCTGATCGACACGGCCCCGCTCGGCGACCTGCCGACCAAGGCCACCATGCTCACCGCTTTCAGCCGGGACGGCACCCGGCTGGCCGCCGGCACCGACGGGGGGGTGGCGGTGTTCGACCTCGACCCGGCCGGGAAATCTGGGCTGGCCCTCCGCCTGACCGCGAAGGTGGCTGCCGGCGGGCTGCTCGGCTTCACGCCGGACGGCAAGTCGCTGTGGGTGGGGCGGAACAACCCGATCAACCAACAGACCATGACGCCCACGAGGCACGTCGAGTTGGCGAAACTGGACGCGGAGACGGGGGCGGTGCAAGACCGCATCGGCGCCCCGTTCTGCGGCACCTGGAACACGT
>JALHQU010000068.1 GCA_022841795.1 Fimbriiglobus sp. | reverse complement strand
AGCGGTGGAAGTGACGGGTGTCACCCCACTTTACGCCCGGAACTGAAACGAAGCGCCACACTTCTCAACTGGTACCCGCGACCCCGACGGGCGCCACACTTCTCGACCGGAGTTTACAAGAAGACGAACTCGACTGTTTTCAGTGCCTCCTGACGTTTCTTCGCCGCGGCGATCGCCGGGTGTTCGGCCGTGGGTTGACCCGAGCACACAACCGCCGATGCCAAGAGCATTAGGAAAGAGAACCCGCATTGCCGGGGGCTGGTCATTTGGCACCTCTGGGGGTTGGCTGATAGCCGAGGTACACCACAGGAAACGAGAACAGCTCCTCGCCCCCTTCCGAATTCCGAATCCGGAACTGGAGTTCGTGCGACTGCTCACCTGCGCCACTGGCCCGCGCGGTTATACTCCAGACGTGTTCGTCGTATTCGCTCGGGATGGCGTGCCAGCCGTCCGGCAACTGGCGAACCCCAAGCACTTTGAACGGCGTCCCCGTCAACGAGTGGAGCCGCACCGTGTCCGTCATGGTCTCGCCGACAGCAGCACGCCCGTAGTGCAGTGTTCTGGGCGTCGCCACCACATCGGGGCTGATCTCCCCGTCCACTTGGAGAGATTTGTTCGGCCACTTGCTCCCGTCGTGCGTGACCGGCGTAAACGAAATCACATCAATCACGGGGCGGCACACTTTCGGGTTTCGAGCAATCAACATCACAAGCTGCGTGGACGAGGTTTGCGGGCCGTTTGGTATCAACCGCACGTCCCATTCCGGGTGTGGTGCCACCTCGACCGACTTGACGTCTGGGGCCAGTTGGATCGTCGCCCGGAGGATCAGGCCGTCCGCCCGGATCGAACGCTGGCCGAAAGCGATGCGCGCCGGTTCCAACCGGATCGTCGGGGTGAGGTGGTAGGCAAATTCAAAATCAACCCGTTGTTCCTTCTCCGTGGTCGTGGCGAACACCGGGGTCAACAGCAACTCGCGGCGAATTCCCCCATCCGGCAACGTCTCCTTCAACTCGGGCGTCGCGCGGATCGCGAGATCGAATCGGACGGATTCCCCCGGAAGGAGGGTCACGTCTTGGCCGGGAGTGACCGACAGGCAGTTGCAGGAACTCTCGAACCGGCGAATTACCACCGCGTCTGTACTCGAATTCCGGATGTGGAACGGATGGTGGTGTTCCGAAGATTCGGGCAGTTTGCCGATTTCAAGCTCGTCTGCTGAGACGGTCAGCAAAATTGGTGGTGTTGCCGCTTTGTCACCGCTCCGAATGTAGTTGGACGCGAACGTGCCGGCCAGGAATGCGGCAACAACGCTGCACACAATGAGCAGGAACCATTTGGTGATCTGGTTCATCACGTCCCTCCGCGCGGCACCTTCAGAGCCGTCGAAAGAGCCGTCGAAAGAGCCGTCGAAAGAGCCGTCGAAAGAGCCGTCGAAAGAGCCGTCGAAAGAGCCGTATCAACTTCACCCGATGGTAACGAGCCGAGTTTTGTCGGTCAAGGGGTAGAGGAAATTTTCGCCGATTAGTTGGAAGGCCAGCCCGAGCCGTGGTTTGGGTGATTGTGAATTCGGTAACGAGGCCGTAGTCTGGCCCTCTTCACCCCGCAAGTGGGGTCACGCCTTGGCCGGTTTGGCCGCTTCCTTCGTGGCGAGTTTGAAGGCGTTCGCGGCGTCCAGGGTGGCCACCTCGGCGGGCAGGGCCGGGTGGCCGGTGCGGACCGGCACCAGTTCGTCCTCGATCTTCTCCTTGCGGAGGGTGCGCATCGTCCGCACCTTGTCCTGCACCCGCATCAGCCCCTCCAGCAGGGCCTCCGGGCGGGGCGGGCAGCCGGGCACGTACACGTCCACCGGCACCACCAGGTCCACCCCCTTCACCACGTTGTACCCGTACTTGTAGTACGGCCCGCCGCCGCACGTGCAGGCGCCCATGGCGATGACGAACTTGGGGTCGGGCATCAGGTCGTACAGCCGCCGCACCCGTTCGGCCATCTTCAGGTTGACCGTGCCGGCGACGATCATCAGGTCGGCCTGCCGCGGGGTGGCGCGGAACGCGCCGGCGCCGAAACGGTCGATGTCGTACCGCGGCCCGCCGACGGCCATCATCTCGATGGCGCAGCAGGCCAGGCCGAACGTCATCGGCCACAGGGACGACGCCCGCGCCCAGTCGATCGCCTGGTCCAGGGTGGTGGCGACGAACCCGTCTTCGAAGCGGTTTTCCAGCAGCGGCATCGGTTACACCTTCGGGTGGTTCGGGTCGTCCACGGATTTCTGCACACGCTCCCACACGTCCAGGTAGCCGAGTTTGGTCGCCCACGCGGTCACGTCCGCCCGGTTTACCTGATCGGCACTCGTTCGCAGGATGCCGGCGATATCCCGGAGGTGCTTCTCCGATCCGCCGTCGGAGTAGTACCACAGTTTGCCCAGAATCACGTCTTCGGGTGCGGCGAGGTAAGCCTCCAGATCGTCCAGGATGTGTTGCCGGCGGCGGCGGCTCAGTTGGGTCCGCCCCCATTCGTCGTTGCGCGGGAGTACGCAGTCCACTTTGTTGCCGGAGGTGAGGTGCAGGATGTTGAACTGAAACCGGGAGCGGACCGCGTCCCGCACAGCCGGTTCGCTCAGATAGAAGTCCGGGGCAGGAAAGGCCGCGCAAAACAGCGGCACGACCGCCATCGGCAGATCGAGCACCAAGTCGATGTCATGCGTGAGTCGTGGTTCGCCATAAACGTACCCGGCGAATGACCCGACCAGCATGTACGGAACCGTCAGCCGGTCGAGCGTGGTGGTGACATACCGCAAGAGCTCACGTTGATTCACGGAGCAGCCTCCGGGCGGTTTCCGCACGGACTTCGGCGTCCGACCACGCGGGATGTGACCGGCGGACGAGAGCGGCGGTCATGGCGAACGCGGTGTCGTGCGCGTCGCATGCCGCGGCCACCCGCTGGGCCGGGGTCATGGCGCGGTACATGGCGGCGGTGGCGTCGTCGATCACCTCGACGACGAACCGGCGGCCGTTCACGAGCGGGGGTTGGCTCACCGTAGCACCTCTCCGTCATTCTACCAGCCGCTCACTTCCCGCCGGCTTGCGGGCGTCGGCCGCGTTCGCGGTCGGGGCGTGCATCGATCACCCCCCTCACGAACCGAATGTCGACCAGAGGTACACGACCAGAACGAGCAGCGCGATGCACACCACCGCCACGAGCAGCTCGCCGAGCGTTGCGGCGACGAACGACCTCCACCACTCCCGTCGGTCGGCCACGGCTCACCCCCCCCGGGTGGCGGACGGCGGGCGTTCGTTCGACATGCTCCGCACCCACTCCAGGTCGCCGCGGCGCCACAGGTACGCGAACCCGACCAGCAGGATGCCGAAGAAGATCAGGAACTCCACGAACGTGAACGCGGCGAACGACCGCGCCGCCGGGTGGCCGGCGTCGGCCGCCTGCGTCGCCTCGCCGAACACCACCGCCCACGGGAAGAAGAACGCGATCTCCACGTCGAACAGCACGAACAGCAGGGCCACCACATAGAACCGCAGGTCGAACTGGATCCACGCCGTGCCGACCGGCTTCTCCCCGCACTCGTAGATCTCCCCCTTCTCGACCGACGGGCGGTTCGGGCGGACCAGCTTGCCGAGCAGCAGGTTGGCCAGCACGAACAGCAGCCCGACGGACATGAACACGGCGACGGTGGCGACGAGGGCGGTCATGGGCAACTCCAACGCCGCGGGATGGCTATCCCGCGGCTTGATCGGCGGTCTTCGTCCACACCGGCAGGCTCACCCGCTTGCTCTCCTGCACCGCCGTCGGGTTGAGCGTGTCCTGCCCCCAGGCGACGGCCAGCGGCAGCTTGGCGTAGTCCACCACGCACCCGTCGCGGGTGTAGCAGCTGATGTCGTAGGTGCTGCCCATGTAGATGCAGTCGGCCGGGCACGGGTCCACGCACAGGGCGCAGAACATGCACTTGGTGTAGTCGATGGCGAACCCGGTGACGACGAACCCCTTGAGCGGCGGGGCCGCCTTCTCCTTGTCGATGTAGATGCAGTCCACCGGGCAGGCGCGGGCGCACTTGTCGCACCCGATGCACGCGGTCAGGTCGAACCTGTGAAACCCGCGGTACCGCGGGCGGACGGGCACCGGGTTCTCCGGGTAGGCGAACCGCTGGGTGAACGCCTTGCGGCGGAACGTCTGGACGGCGTGCGCCAGGGTGACGTACAGCCCGCGGGCGGTGGACCCGACCGCCGCCCGCACGTTGTGCAGCCAGGTGAGCATGGGGGCACTCGTGACGCGATACCGGCATCATACCAAACCGCCCGCCGGTCGGGAGCGAGCCGCCCGCTGGACGCCGGCGGAAACACGAGCGATACTACCATCACCCTGTGCCCGCTTCCACGCTTTAGGGTGTCCGATGCCTCCACCCCGGTCCGGCCGCCCGGCCGTGACGCTGATCGAGCTGCTGGTCGTCATCGCCGTCCTCGGCGTGCTCATCGCCCTGCTGCTGCCGGCGGTGCAGAACGTGCGGGCGGCGGCGGCGACGGCCAAATGCCAGAACAACCTGAAACAGATCGCGCTCGCCACCGTCCACTTCGCCGACGCGGAGGGGGCGTATCCGCCGGCGCGGGTGATCGACTTCCCGTTCATCTCGCTCCCGTTCAGCCCGCCGCCGGAGGGGTCGCCGTCCTGGCTGGTCCGCATTCTGCCGTACCTGGAACAGGACGCGGCGTTCCGCGGGTGGGAGTTCACCTCCCCGTTCGCCGCCCACCCGCCGCAGGTCCGCACCGTCGTGCAGCCGGTGTACCTGTGCCCGGCCCGCCGCGGGCCGGAGAACGCCGTCGCCCCGGAGGTGTTCCGCCCCGGTTTCATCCTGTCGTGCGGGTGCCCGTTCCCCGCCCAGATGAGCCGGAGCGGGGCCGTCACCGACTACGCCGGCAACCACGGCGACCCGTCGCCGGGCGGCGGCGGCCTGCCGACCGACTTCTACTGGGGCGGGAACGGGAACGGGCTGATCGTCACCAGCCGCGGGTTCGAGGGCCGCACCCCCGGCTGGCTCGACCGGGTGCGGCCGGCGGACGCCACCGACGGGCTGTCGCACACCACCCTGGTGGGCGAGCTGCACGTCCCCCGCGGCAAGCTGTGCGAGGTGCCGGACAACGGCCCGGCGTACAGCGGGGATCGGTTCTACCCGATGAGCCGGGTGGGCGGGCCGGGGGTGCCGCTGGCCGCCGGGCCGGACGACGACGTGTTCGGCATGGGCCTGTTCGCGTTCGGCAGCTGGCATCGCGGCGGGCTGGTCGGGTTCGCGTTCGCCGACGGGCACGTCGCCTCCCTGCGGCCGAGCCTGGACTCGGAAATCCTGGCCCGCCTGTGTAACCGGGCGGACGGCCAGCCGGTGGCGGTGCCCGAATGACCCGGCGCGTGTGGCTCCTGATGCCGCTATTGCTCACCGGGTGCGGGCCGGCCGAACCGCCCGTGTACCCGGCCGGCGGGCGGGTGGTGTTCCGCTCCGGGGCGCCGGTGACGACCGGGGTGATCGAGTTCCGGCCGGACGGCGGCGGGCCGGCGGCACGGGGGAAGATCGAGGCGGACGGACAGTTCACGCTGACCACCGGCACGCGGCCGGGAGCGGTGGCCGGCACGCACAAGGTGACCGTCGTGCAGATGGCTGCGGACCCCGGGGCGACCGCCCGGCACGGCACGACCGGGCACGCGCGGACGGCGGCCGTCCACCCGCGGTACGCCGCGTCGGACAGGTCCGGCCTCACCCGCACGGTCGAGCCGACCGGGGAGAACCAGTTCCGCATCGAGGTGGAATCGGCCGCGGATCGGATCGGGTGGTGAATCTGACTTACGGCCCTTTGCCGGTACACGGCTTGGCGCCGACGGCCACCATCAGCGTCCGCCCGCACCTCGTCTTGTGCTCGGTGACGAGCGGGAAGAACTTGTCGCACGCGCAGGTGTACGACACCTCCCCGCCGGCGGTGGTGGTCAGGGTCAGCCCGGCCCGGCCGTCCTTCCCCTTCGGCTGGTCGATCGTCACCTTCAGCGTCTGGTTGTTGCCCAGGTCGAACGAGTGCGAGCGGCCGACCGGCACCGACTTCTGCAACACCTGCGACATCTGGAACCCGACCAGCTCCGACTGCCGCTTCTCCATCTCCTTCGCCAGCGACGACAACTTCCTATCCACCACGTTATTGTCGGTGGACGCCAGGATGACCACGACGGTGACGCGGACGGGGTGGTCCTTCTCCGGCTCTCCGGCCGAAGACGGAATGGTCAGCCCCGCCAGGAGGGCGAGCGCGACCGACCGGATTGGGCGGGTTCGGGTCACTTGTCCAGCCCCTCCACGAACAGCGGGGCGTCGGCCGGGGTCGGGACGGACATCCCGCCGGCGTCGGTCCGGGCGACCGAGATGTCGTTCGGGGTGGCGAGCGGCATGACGCCCGGCAGCGGGTGGTCACACGCCACCAGCTCGATGTTGTTGCTCCGCACGGCGGACACCATCACGTCGCTCTCGGTGGCGATGGGCAGCACGTCGTACTCGGCCAGCGGGTCGGCCGCCACCTCGACGACCGACGGGGTGGGTGTCGAACGCGGCCACAGCAGAACGCCGGCCACGACCGCCGCGGCCAGCCCGCTCACCAGCCCGACCACCGCCCACCGTCGGGTGGTGCGGGCACGCCGGGCCGCCGTCAACCGGGTCGCGATACCGTCGCCCACCGCCCGCCACTCGGCCTCGCTCGGCATCGGCGGGTACGCGTTCGCCCACACGTCCCGGATCGGGTCGTCGGGGGTCGGGTCGGGGTCCGGGCGGGTCATGGCGTCACGTGGTGGGCGAGTAAACACTTCAGCCGCTGGCGGGCGTAGTACAGCCGGCTCATCACCGTGCCCAGGGCGATGCCCAGCGCGTCGGCGATCTCCTGGTAACTTAGCCCGCCGTCGGCGTGCAAGACGAATGTCGTCCGCTGCGGCTCGGGCAGGGCGGCGAGCGCCCGGTCGAGTACCCGCCGCAGGTCGGCCCGGTCCAGGTTGTGCTCCGGCACCGGCAGCCGGCCGTCGGCCACCCCCAGGTACGGCTCGTGCCCGTCGGCGAACCGCGAGTCGAGTCGCCGCCGAACCCGGCCGAGGTCGAGGGAGGCATTGGTCACCACCCGCAGCAGCCACGTCTTGAACGAACTCTTCCGCCCGTACCGGGCCAGGTGGGTGATGGCGTTCACGAACCCGTCCTGCACCGCGTCCAGGGCGTCCGACTCGTTGCCGAGCAGTCGGTAGGCGACGCGGTAGGCCACGTCGCGGTGGCGGCGGAACAGCACGTCGAGGGCCGCCGGGTCGCCGCCGGTCACGCGGGTGACGAGGTCGTCGTCGGTCGGGGGGGCCGGCAGGCTCGTCGGACGAGGCATCGGGTTCGCCTGTTCCCACCAGTATGGACGATGGCTGATGGGACGGGATTCAACGTGTGGCGCGATACCGGCCGCGGCGGTCCATCTTACGCGGAACCGGGTCGCACCAGCGCGGCGAAATCGGCCGGCACCTCGATCGGCATCCGGAGCAGGGCGAGGGCGTAGCTTTTCCCCTGCGTGTCGCTGCGAAGCGAGCGGCTCGCCCCGCCGGCCAGGGCGTCGTACAGCAGGAAGTTCAGCCCGCGGACGTTCGCCGCCTCGAACCGCTCCACCCGTGACGGGTGCAACCCGGCGAAGTGTTTCGCCACCAACTCGGCGGTCAGGTGGGTCCGCAGCCAGTCGAATCCGGCATCGGTGTAAGCGATCACGGCCACGTTCGAATGGTTCCCCTTGTCTCCGCTGCGGCCGTGGGCAATCTGGGAAAGCGGGACAATCACTCGGCCCGACATTTTTGCTTCTCCCGGCGGAATTGAGTGAAGTGTACCCGAAATCGCCGCGTAGTATGAGGGCGATCCGGAGGATCGGCCGAACTCCGACCACCGGCCGGAATCTGGAGAAACCGTGCCGGTCGGTCCGGCAGTAACGATTTTGCACCGTCCGCCCGCTTGTGCCGGTCGTACCGTGCCCGGTTTCGATTTGTGGGCCGGTCCGACAAATGTAACCTAAAGTGTTGTCGGCATAGGCCGTTCACTCACCCGGAGACACCCCATGACGTTCACCGTTCGCCGACTCGCGCTGGCCGCGCTCGGGCTGGCGGCGTCCGCCGCGGCCGCCCCCGCCGGGTGGAACAACGTCGGCAACCTGACCTGCTGCGACGGCCCGGTTCGCCGGGCGTTCCGCGTCACCGACGACTGCCCGCCGCCCCGCACCGCCCGGTACGAGACGCAGTACGAGACCCGTTCCTATTACGAACCCGTGACGGTGATGAAGCCGGAGCGGTACACCGAAGAAGTGCCGGTGCGGGTGAAGAGCTACTACTGGGAGCCGGTGCAGAGCTACACCTACCGCAGCTACTACGACCCGTGCTCCGGCGACTGCCAGCAGGTGGCCGTGCCCCGCACCAGCTACGTCCGCAAAGAGGAGTGCCGCACCGAGACCCGGTACCTGGAGAAGGTGCGGATGGTGCCGGTGCAGGTGGAACGCGAGGTGACCGAGACCCGGCCGGTGTACACCTACTACGGTCCCGTGACGCGAAAGTACGGGCCGACCACCACACCCGCCCCGGCGGTGAACGAGTACCGCAGCAACCCGCGGATCAACGAGGACCGGGACGGCGGGTGGGCGCCGATCAAGTCGCCGGGCGTGCCGACCACGCCGGGCGGGGTGAACCGGCCGAAGGACCCGCCGCAGCAGATGCCGAAGAGCACCGACACGCGGAACGCCCCGCCCAGCCGGCAGAGCGACTACAGGTTCAACGCCCTGTCCACGTCGCTGTCGAAGGACACCGGCGCGAAGGTGTTCGGCGAGGTGACCGGGGCCGACCGCACCACCCCGCTGCCGAAGGCGAAGCTGGTGTTCGTGAACGCCGCCAACCTGGACGACCGGCACTACGTGGCCACCGACTCGTTCGGCGGGTTCGACGCCAAGCTGCCGGCCGGCGAGTGGCTGGTGTACGCCGGGCCGGGCACCGGCAAGGCGGACTACATCAGCAAGTTCAGCGTGAAGGACGGCGGCCGGCAGGAGATCGGCGTCGTGACCCGGTGACTGTAGCCGGCCTCTGCGAGGCCGGGCCGGGTCACAGACCCCGGCTACAACGACGGCCCACCCCGATCGGGTGGGCCGTGTTCGTTTCACCGGCCGGTGAACCCGGTCTGCTGGAACTGCTCGGCCCGGCCACGGTGGTACGCGGCGATCTGCCGCACCGTCGGGTCCGGGTCGTCGGCCAGCCGGTCCAGCCAGCCGGCGAACGCGAGCCGGCATTCGTAAGCCACACGCGCCGTGGCCGCCCGCACCGCCGGGTCGGCGTCCCGGCTCAGCCGTTCCAGCCACGGGCCGGGGGTGCGGAACACCCCGGCCTTCCCCCGCTGGATGTCCACCAGCAGCGTCAGCCGCTCAGCCGCTTCCGGGTGGGTCAGCTTCCGCCCGGCGTCGATCAGGTCCGGCTCCAGCCCGCGGGTGCTGAGCGCCGCCTCGCACACCATCCGCACCTCGGCGTCCGGGTCGTTCAGCCAGCGGAACAGGTCGTCCGCCTCGACCACCGGCTCGCCGATGCCGAGCGGGCCGACCGCCGCCATCGCCGCCCGCCGCACCTCCGCCGTCGGGTCGTCGAGCAGCGGCACCACCTCTTTTTTCAGCCCGAACTGCGGGGCCGCGGCCAGCCGGACCGCCCGCAGCTTGGCCGAGTTATCGGACGACTTCAGCCCGGCCCGGATGAGCGTCCGGCACGCTTCGGAGTCCTGGCGGGACAGCTCCGGGATCAGGTCGAGGACCGCCATCGTGCCGGCTTCGCCGAACGAGTCGCATGCCGCCAGGATGGGCTGACACACCGCCACGCACTTCGGGTCGTCCGGTGGCAGGTCCTTGACGTGCTGGGAGACGGCCATGACGACGGCGGAACACTGCTCGGGCGTGCCGGTCCGCAGCACCTCGACCAGTTGGGCCGCGCCCGGCTCGCCGGCGGCGATCAGCTTGCCGGCCAACTCCACGCGGGCGTCGTCCGAGGAGGCGGACCGCAGCTTGGCGGCGGTCATGCGGGCGGAAAGGCCGTTCCAGTTCCACGCTGCGAACCCGCCCGCCAGCAGGACGGCCACGCCGAGGCCCACGCCGACTCGCTTCGCCCACACGCCCGCCATGTGCCCGCCTCCGTGCGGATGACTCCGGGCGGAGACTATACGCCGGCCTGCCCCCGGTGGGCAAGGCCGATGCCGGGAACGCTACGGCAGCAGGTCCGCGACGCGGACGGTGGCGGTCGGGGCGGCGAGCGGGGAGACCGTTTCGCTCGGTCCGTGGGTGGTGTGCGACAGGTAGGCGGTGGCGGCCAGCCCCTGCGGGAGCGTGGCGGGGGTGCGGAACACGTGCAACTGCCGGCCGTCAACGTCCAGCACCCAGTATTCTTGGATGCCAGCGGTGGCGTACAGTTCGGCCTTCGTGGTGGTGTCGTAGGCGAGCGAACTGTCGGCGATCTCGATCACCATCTCGGCCGAGGTCGGGTGATCGGGTGACCCGCCCGGTGCACCACGGACGACCGCAACGTCCGGCTCAGGATCGATTGTTAGCCCGAGTACCAACGGCTTCTGGACCCGCACCCGCCAGCCGGGACCGAACACCGACCGGATCACCTCCTCGGTCTTCTCGCCCGCATTCGCATGGGGTGGGTTCATGGCCCCTTCCTCGATGATGACGCCGTGAATCAGGCTAGCCCGCCGGCCCTCGAACCAGCCCATGTCACCGAGCTGGTGGAACAGAGGCACCGTCCAAACGAACGGTCGGGGGCTGGTCGCCGGGGGTGGCGTCGGGGCGGTCGCGGGCGGGGTGAGCAACGCGGTCATGGCAGTTCCTCCGTCTGTCAGCGTACCGCGGGGCGGGAGGGCGCACCAGCCGGACCCGCGATCGGTGTTGCCGCTTCGAATCCCGTTCGCCCACAATAGTCCTGCCGTTCCCTCTCCCAACGGAACCTTCCATGCACGCCGACTTCACCCGCTACGGCTTTCTCCCGCACCCGGACCCGCTCCGCCGACTCACCGGCGACCTGGAACCGCTCGACGACCTCGGTCGCGACCTGCCCAGCCTGCTCGAAGACAAGGACGCCCGCATCTACCTCCGCGAGTTCAAAGTCCCGAAGTGGCCGACGGACACGCTCGCCCCGGCTGACCTGCCGGCCCTGCGGCTGTACTACGTGCGGCTCGGGTTCGTCGCGTCCGGGTACATCAACCAGATCGGCCAGCCGCCCGCCACCAAACTGCCGGCGAACATCGCCGTGCCGCTGTGCCACGCGGCGAAGGTACTCGACCGCCCGCCCATCCTCAGTTACGACGGGTACGCCCTGTACAACTGGAAGCGGTTCGACCCGGCCGGGCCGATCGCCCTGGGGAACATCGACACCGTCCAGAACTTCGTCCATCTGTACGACGAGCGGTGGTTCATCCTGGTCCACGTCGAGATCGAGGGGATCGCGGCGGAGGCGCTGGACGGCATCGCGGCGTGCGGGGTGGCGATGCAGAAGGCCGACGCCGAGGGTGTGACCGCCGCCCTGTACCGCATCGCCGAGGCGACGCGGAAGATGGGCACCGTCCTCCGCCGCATCCCGGAGAAGATGGACCCGCACGTCTACTTTCGCGCGTTCCGCCCGTACATCCGCTTCTTCGAGAACGTGGTGTACGAGGGGGTGGACCAGACGCCGGCCAGCTACCGCGGGGAGACCGGCGCGCAGAGCAGCGTCATCCCGGCGCTGGTGGCGTTCATGAAGATCCCGCACCAGCCGAGCATGCTGATGGACCACCTGGCGGACATGCGGCGGTTCATGCCGGCCGACCACCGCAAGCTGTTGGACGAGATTTCGGCCATGCCCGACCCGCGGCCGCTGGCCCGGAGCGACGCCTACAACGCGGTGCTGGAAGAGATGGCGAAGTTCCGCGAGATCCACTTCGGGTGGGCGGACATGTACATCCACCAGCGGGTGGCCGACCCGCGGGGCACCGGCGGCACCCCGTATCGGCAGTGGCTCCAGCAACTGATCGACGAGACGCGGGGCCACCGGATGTGACGACGGGATCCACCTCGGGGCGATTCGGAACCTCACCGAAAGCAACATTCTTTTTTCGGGTCGAAGTCCTGGCGGTCACGCCTGTTACGGACAGGCGAGACCGATTTCAGCCGGTGGTTTTGAATCCGCCTCAATTCCGCTGCGTACTCCTCACGACGCCCGCGGGCCCGCTCGGTGTCATCCGTTCCATTGTTCTCACCCCGTTCACCAGTCCCCGCCGGTCGTCCCGGTGGCGAGTGATCGAACGACGAGGCCTGCGCCGTCGAGGACGAACACATGGATCGCTACGGAAGACGGCTGGCGTGTGGGAGTGTGTTGGCGTGTCTGGCGGTACTCGTCGGCACCTCCCCCGCCGTCGCCGGGTTCATCTTCTCCCCGCCCGGGGGGACCACCTCCGGGAACGGGCAGGGGGTCGCCCCGTTCGCCAACGTGGGCGACACGAACGGCAACAGGTATCAGCAGGTGTACTCGTCGAGCTTCTTTTCCAGCGTCGGGCCCCGCCACCGGATCGACAGCGTCGCATTCCGGCCGAAGCAAGGCGCCCTCGGCAGTTTCATCGGCAACACGCTGACCCTGTCCGACGTCATCATCCAGCTCTCGACCACCCGGCGGAACGCGGACACCGACTTCCCGAACGGGCTGAACGCCGACCTGGCGACCAACCCCGGGGCCGACGCGCGGGTGGTCTACCGCGGCGCTCTCACCCTGACCACCGACCGGCTGTTCGGCGACACGGACGTGGAAGACTTCGACTTCCTCATCAACTTCCAGGACTCGTTCGTGTACGACCCGTCGGCGGGCAACCTGCTGTTGGAGGTGATCATCCCCGCGGGGGCGCTCGTCGGCAGCAACGGCCGGAACTTCACCCAACTCGACTCGTTCACCGACGGGTTCCCGAGCCGGGACGGCACTGCCTCGGCAACCGACGCCAACCTGCTCGACGGCCTCACCGTCGGGAGCAACTCGACCACCGGGGCGGTGACCCGTTTCGGCACCACTGTGGTTCCCGAACCGGCGAGCGCCGTCGTGTTCGGCGGGGGGGTCGGGCTGGCGGCGGTAGCCGCCTGGCGGCGTCGGCGAGCGGCCGCAGGCTCGACCTGACCTGATCAGATCAGATGTGATTCGTTTCGCGGTGCCCCATCTCGCCTCCATCGGGACGAGGTGGGGGGGACTTCTACCGAATCGTACCGGGGCATCACACCGTTACCCGGCCTTCCCCGCCCCCACCTCCACCCCCAGCACCTCCGCGCACGATACCCGGATGGTCTCGCAGTACTTGCCGAGCGCCAGGTCATCGGCGTCCCGGCCGAACGGCTCCTCCACGTCCTCGGCGGTCAGCTCGGTGCCGAGCAGGAAGTACGCCATCAGCGACACCACGATCACCGCCCAGTACCCGAACTCGGTCGCCATGAACCACGGGGCGGACAGCAGGTACAGCACCGTCCCGTGCCGCAACAGGCTGCGGTACGACAGCGGCACCGGCGTCGAGCGGATTCGCTCGCACGCCCCGCACACGTCCATGAGGGCGCGGGCGTGCGGGTCCAGGGCCAGGAACTCGATGTCCGAGATCGCCCCGGTCGCCTTCCACTTCTTCAGCGTGTCGAAAACCCGCCCGGCGAGGTACGCCGGTACGTGGGTCGGGTCGGCCGTCTCGCCCTCGAACCCCGGTACCTCCCGCAGCTTCTTCGGTTCCCCCCGCAGGTGCCGCTTCAGTGCGACGGCGAACCCGGCGATCAGCTCGCCCAGCCGCTTCCGCTCATCGGCCGGCGGGTTCGCATACGTCACCGCCTTGAGCGCCAGGTTGCGGCTGTCGTTGATGAGCTGCCCCCACAGCTTGCGGGCCTCCCACCAGCGTTCGTACGCCTCGCGGTTGCGGAACCCGAGCAGCACCCCGAGCAGCACCGCGTTCACCACCGACAGCTCGCCGATCCACTTCGGCGGGCGGTGCGGCAGTTGGCTCAGGATCACCTCCACCAGCAGGGTGTACGCCGCCACCACGATGACGCTCAGGTCCAGCCGCCGCCACACCGGCAGCGGCGGCCAAAAGCCGTAGTACCAGCGGACCAGTCGCTCGCGCACGTCGGGCCTCCACCAGGGTCGCGGCGTGAAGGTACGGTGCGGCGGGGGGCGGGACAAGGGCGGCGGCGATTCCGCGCCTTCCTCATTCCATTCTCCCGCCCGGTGGTGTACCCTCGATCTGTCCGCCCGCTGCCACCTCCCCGAGGGATCGCCATGACCACCCGCCGCCAGTTCCTCCAGTCCGCCGCCGCGACCGCCGCCCTGCCGCTGTTCGCCGTGCCCAAGCTGGTCGCCGCCCCGACCAAGAAGTCGGCCGCCGAGACGGCGGTGAAGGCGCTGTACGACAGCCTGACCGACGCCCAGAAGAAGGCGGTGTGCTTCGCCTGGGACCACACGGACGAGAAGCGGAAGCTGCTCCGCACGTTCGTGGCGAACAACTGGAACATCACCCCGCACATGGTGAAGAGCGAGTTCTTCACCAAGGACCAACAGGGCATCGTGGCGGACATCTTCAAGGGCCTGGTGAACCCGGAGTGGCACGCCAAGTTCCTGAAACAGATGAAGGACGACAGCGGCGGGAAGGCGTTCGGCACCACCCAGTCGTTCGCCATCTTCGGCGAGCCGGGCGGGGACAAGTTCGAGTTCGTGCTCACCGGCCGGCACCAGACCATCCGGGCGGACGGGAACAGCGAGAAGAGCGTGGCGTTCGGCGGGCCGATCTTCTACGGGCACGCCGGCAAGAACGACACCGAAGAGCCGCACCACCCGGACAACGTGTTCTGGAGTCAGGCGGTGGCGGCGAACGGGGTGTACAAGCTGCTGGACGACAAGCAGCGGAAGCGGTCGCTGGTGGCGAAGACGCCGCGGGAGCAGGCGGTGGCGTTCCGTGGGGACAAGGTGGCCGAGGCGCGGGGGCTGCCGATCGGCGAACTGACCGGCGACGTGAAGAAGGAACTGCAGGCGGTGCTGGCGAAGCTGGTCGAGCCGTTCCGCGCCGAGGACCGGGACGAGGCGCTGGCCTGCCTGAAGGCGCAGGGCGGCCTCGACAAGTGCGTGCTCAGCTTCTACGAGGACGAGGACATCGGCGACGACAAGGTGTGGGACAACTGGCGGATCGAGGGGCCGAGCTTCGTGTGGTTCTTCCGCGGCAGCCCGCACGTCCATGTGTGGGTGAACATTGCCGACGACGCCGGGGTGAAGTTGAACGCCTGATCGCGGGCGGGGTTTGAGAGTGGTAGGCACACTCCGTGTGCCGATCCGGAGACGGCACACGGAGTGTGCCTACCACTCACTCCGCCTTCCGGGTGACCGATTTGATCCCCACCGGCGGGGTCAACTTCTGCCCGTCGGCCTTCGCCTGCTGCACCTTCTTCACCACATCCATCCCCTTCGTCACCCGGCCGAACGCGGCGAACCCCTGGCCGTCCGGGTTCCGCTTCCCGCCGAAGTCCAGCTCCGGCTGGTCGCCGACGCAGATGAAGAAGTCGGAGGTGGCGGTGTCCGGCTCGGCGCGGGCCATCGAGATCGTGCCGTCCTTGTGCGCCAGGCCGGTGTCTTTCGTCCGCTCCAGCTTCACCGGGGCGAGGTCGTCCTTCGCCTTGTCCGGGTGAACGCCGGCCTGGATCACCTCAATCTTCACCTTGTTCTGCGGCTGGTTGTCCGGGGTGACGGTGCGGTGGAACCGCCCGCCGTCGTAGGCCTTCGCGTCCACGTACTTCAGGAAGTTGGCGACGGTGTTCGGCGCCTTCGCCGCGTCCAGCTCCACCTCGATCTCGCCCAGGTCGGTGGCGATGACGACGGCCACGGGCTTGGCCTTGTCGTCGGCGAAGGCGGGCAGCGCGAGGAGCAGGGCGACAACGGTAAACAGCAGACGGGGCACTGGTTGAACTCCGGTTGTAGGGTGCCCTACTTCAGCTTGTAGAACCTGTTCGCCACCAGCCCTTCGAGGGCGAAGAACAGCAGCACCAGCAGCATGAGCATCGGGAACAGCTCGACCGGCCGGTCGAACCTGGTTTCGAGCAGGTCGCGGAACTTCACCTCCCGGTCCACCTGGGCGACGGCGTTCGGCCCGAACACCTCGGCGATCGCCTCCTCCGGCACCTTGTCCAGCCCGCTCTCCTCGGCCGGCACGTTCAGGCTGAACCGGTACTGCCACGGGTTCTTGTCGTCCGCCGCCCGCACCCGGAACGCCCCGGCGGACAGCGTCTTCGGCGGGGTGACGCGGAACTCGGCCTGCCGCTCGCCGACCTCCGCCGTCGCGTCGCGGGGCAGCACGCCCGGCCCCTCGACCACCACCTTCCGCGGCTGGCCGGGTTGGAAGCGGGGCAACGGCACGTGCACGTCCGCGCCGGTGGGGAAGTTGTACGCCGCGTCGTCCGGGCTGCCGCACAGGTGCCGCATGAGCAGCCACGGCAGCACGATCGGCCACGAGTGCCCGTCCGTCTTGGTGTAGTCGTTCCAGAACCCCGGCCCGTCGGTGCTGGCGTCGAAGTCGAACCGGGTGGCGAGCAGCAGCACCTGCCCGCGGCCGAACGTCCGCTCGACCAGCACCGGCGAGCGGTCGGCGGCGGTGTCCGAGTCGTCGAAGTAGGCGACGACCACCGTGTTCGCCGGGGCGGGCGTCACCTTGCGGTACTTCACCGCCGTCCGCCGCCGGGCCGGGTCGAAGATGTCCACGTTCCCGGCCCGCTTGAACTCCCGCAGCGGGGCGAGCAGCGGGTGAGCCAGGTCGCGGTCGTCGTCCAACTTCCACGGCACCCCGCGGGGCCGCTTCGGGTCGTCGTTCAGTTTCCAGGTGACGATTTCACTGAGCGTGGCTGGCAGGATGGCTCCGAGCGCGTCGTTCCACGCCTTGCCGCGGGCGTCGTCCGCGTCCGGCCCGTCCGGGATGAGCAGCACCTTCCCGCCGCCGGTCTCGACGTAGTCGAGCAGCCGCCGGGCCAGTTCCGCCGACGGCGCCTTCACCCCGAGCAGCGTGACCGCCTCGTACCCGCCGAAGTCGGCCGGCACCCGGTCCGGCGTCACCACCTCGCAGGCGAACTCCTGCTTCCACTTGTGCGATAGTTGCCACGCGAACGCCGTGTCCGGGTCGTCGCTGATCGTCAGGATCCGTCGCTGCGGGGCCACCTCGAACGTGACCGTGCGGGTGTTGTCGAACGCCAGGTTGTCCTCGCGGATGGACACCGTGACCGTGTGGAACCCCGGTGTCAGCTTGTCGAACTTGAACGGCACGGTGACGGGGGTGCCGGCCGGCAGCCGCACGTCCTTCGTCACCCGCTCGCCGGCGTCCAGTTGGGCGGCCACCTCCGTGCTCGGCACCTCCGCCCCGTCCGCCCGCAGCACCACGCTCACCGCCGCGTCGGCCGATCCGGACAACCGCTGCGGTCGCATCTCCACCGCCAGGATCGCCACGTTCGTCGGCTTGTCCACCCCCAGGTCGAAGAACACGTGCACCGGGGCGGGCTTGGGCACGGCGTCGCGGAGCTTCTTCAACTCCTCCGCCCGGCCGGCGTCCCAGCCGTTCGCCGTGCGGTCGCTGAACACGGCGATCAGCCGCGGCAGCGGGTCGCCCTGCTCGCCTGCCTCCTGATCGACGGTGCGGAGCAGTTGGTACGCGGCCGCCAGTGTGGTGGTAAGCGGCGGGGTGAACCCGGCCGGCTCCTTCAGGTTCTCGATCCGCCGGCGGGCGTCGAGTATCGACGCCTCCCACCCGCCGGCCGGGTCGTTCGGGTCAAGGACGGCCACGCGGGAGTCCTTCGGCAACTCGTCCAGGAAGTCGAGGGCGCGTCGGCGGGCGTCGTCCAGGCGGGTGGCCGGGCCGGCCTTGTACCCCATGCTCGGGGAGGTGTCGAGGATCAGCACCGCCGCCACCGGCTGCTCGCCGGCCAAATCCAGCACGCCGGTGCTGAGCACGGTCGGCTGGAACAGGGCGGCGGCGAACAGGGCGATGAGCAGGCAGCGGAGCAGGAGCAGCAGCAGGTGCCGCAGCCGCAGCTTCCGCTCGCTCGTCTTCTGCTTCAGCTTGAGGAACCGCAGGGCGGGGAACACCAGCCGCTTCGGCTCCTGCTTGAGCAGCAGGTGCAACACCACCGGCAGGCCGACGAGCGCCGCCCCAACGATCAGGATCGGGTGCATGAGGGCATTGTACCGACGTTACCCTTCCAGCCACCACTCCTGGCCGAACGCCGGCCCGGCGTCGTGCCGCGGGTACGGCGGCGGGGCGGGCGGGACGGGGTCGCGGCCGAGCCGGCGGGAGTCCAGCACCCCGCCGTGCAGCCCGAGGATGATCGGGTACGGCAGGCGGACGGCGGGATCGAGCAGCAGCTGAGCGACTACCGACACGGGGGGCAGGGTGACGGGCCGGTTGGGCGGACGAAACTCGACCACTTGCATCCGTAACCGCCCGAGGTCGAACCTCGACCGCACGCCGCCGATGGTGGTAGCCGTTGCCCCGCTTGGCCGGTGAAGGTGTTCGATCATGCCGAGCCGATCGAGTCGTCGCCACTCGTCGTGTTCGATTACGGTGATGAATGCCCCGGTGTCGATCAGCGCCAGCACAAGTCGAGACTTCCCGCTCCGATTCGGACCGATGTAGACGTTCGTTTCCAACCGCAACTCGGGAAACTCGCGCGCCGACCCGGTGCCGGGGTCCGTGTAGGTGAGGGGCGGAATGGGCTGGTGGTGGCGGACGAACAGGCGGACGCGGGGCACGGGCGGGCGCTCCGGATCGCGGTTACGGGACGAAGTATTCGAAGAGTTTGTCGCTCGGGATGCCTCGCAGCTTCGCCTCCGCCTCCGCCCGCTCGAGCGCGGCCAGCAGATCCCGGCCGTGTGCCAGTATGATCTTGTTGCCGGTGATCACATACTCGCCCTGGTATTGCGTCAACCGCCCGGCGTCGTCCTCGTCCCGGAGCCTTAGGTACTCCTCCATCTGGGCGAGGTCGTCCGCGCTCCACGTCCCGGGCTTCAACTCGCCGGGGGCGTGCGACGTGTGAACGGGTTCGTCAGTACGGATCGGAGTGTCCGGCATGGCTGATCCTCCACCCTCACTCTACCACCCGTTCCTGCCCGTGCCCAGCCCGCCGGTCACGGCACGCCGGCCGGCTCGCTGCCGCGGTAGGTGGCCAGCGCCCGGTACAGGCCGAGCGGGATGCCGTCGGCCACGAACCGCACGCTCCCGTCGGCCAGCGCGAACTGCCCGCCGCCGGGGTGCCGGCTCTTGAACCCGTGCCGGTTCGCCCAGTCGTCCGCCGGCCACGCCCCGCCGGCCGGGTTCTTGGCGTTCAGCGGGATGGCGCACGTCAGCCCGGTCTCCACCGCGTGCCCCCACGCCCACCCCTTGCCGTACCGGAACGGGCCGACCGCCTCCGGCTCCCAGATGTCCTCGCCGATCAGGAACGTGTGGCTGGTGCCGTCGGACACGTCGGTCAGCTTGAGCGGCCGCTGCCAGCTCATGGCGTAGATCAGCCCGTCGCCCCGCTCCCACGGCTCGAACCCGGCGCCGACCGCCCCGGGGTTCACCCAGTACCCCCACCCGTGGTTCGCCCCCTGCACCCCCTTGTAGTTGGTCAGGCCGACCGGCACCCCGGTGCGGAGGTAGTGGCTGGTTTGCGGGGCCACTTTCACCGACGCCGCCCGGTCGCTCGGGCACAGGAACACCCGCACCGGCTGGCCGAGCGCCGGGCTGGTGGCGAGCACGCCGTTCGGCAGCCCGCCGGTGCGGAACAGGTTGTCCTGCTCCAGGTATGGCAGCAGCAGGGCCAGCCAGCTCCACGAGAACGAGTCTTCATACGGCCCGCCGTAGGCGGTCGGGGCGGAGTAGTCGCCGTACTGGTTGACCGGCAGCTTCTTGATGCTGTCGTGCTGGGTGTGCGCGGCCAGCGCGATCTGCTTCAGGTTGTTCGCGCAGCTCATCCGGGCGGCCGCTTCCCGCACCTTCTGCACCCCCGGCAGCAGCAGGGCGAGCAGGATGGCGATGATGGCGATGACCACCAGCAGCTCGATGAGCGAGAACGCGGCGCGGCGCATGGCAACCCTCCCGGGTCACTTGGTCAGCTTCAGGTCGTACCGGCCCGGTTCGGGCGACGGCACCACCTCGGCGGTCAGGTCGGTGGTCGGTTCGGACGTGTACTTTTTGTCGATCAACCACACCGGGGGTTGCGGGTGGGCCGCTTTGCCCGGCGTGGTGTTGGCGTCGGCGAACACCAGCACCTTGTACTTGCCCGGCGGGGCGCCCGGCTTGCCCAGGGTGGACAGCTCGTACCGGCCTTCCGGCCCGATGGCCCCGACCGGGTGGTGCTGGGTGGGGTTGCCGGCCGCGGGCCGGAAGGCGACGGTGCCGGCGGCGAGCGGCTTCCCGCCCACGGTGACGGTGCCGCTCACCGGCTCCAGCTGCGGGCCGGGGTCGCCGCACCCGAGGCAGGCGACCGCCCACACCGCGCCGCACGCCGCCCACGGTCGGACCACGGGTCGCTCCGCGATTGTCAGTTTCTCGTTAGTGCCAGCGTGGCGAGGCGGGTTCCGGGATCCGGCCGCTGGCACCGCCCGGGGTGTCGCGTTCCCCGACACACTCGGCTCAGGTGGCGGTGGGCGGCATGTTCACCTGTTCGGCGGTGTACATCCCGAACGCGATCAGCACCGCCCCGATCACCGCCAGGATGACGGCGAAGATGATCATCATCCGCATGGTGCCGTACATCTTCCGCAGCGAGCCGAGGGCGTTCATCAGGTGCCACACGTCCTGGTTGCGGGTCTCCACGATCTTGCGGAACGACTTCGACGCGCTGCCCGTCCAGAACCCGAACATGACCGCCAGGAGCGTCACCGCCCCGAGGATGATGGGGAACCCCCACGTGTGCCAGTTCTTGGTCTTCTCCATGTTCGTGTACGCGGCCGCGGCGGAGAGGGCGCAGAACGCCAGGAACACCAGCGCGAGGACGTACATGAGCGTGGCGAACGACCGCATGGCCACGGCCAGCCCGGAGATGGTGCGGTTGTTCTCGTCGCTGAACTCGTGCTGGGTCGAGGTGTACCCCTGCGGCTGGGGGATCTGCGGCGGCTGCGGGGCGGAACTCATGGGCTGTTCTCCATGACATGACGGGGGACGGTGCCGAGATTGTAAGACCCGGCGGGCGAAACGGGCGCAATTTCCACCCCCGCCGCCGATATGATTCGGGCGGTTCCTCGGAGGTGCGTCATGCCGTTCCGCGCGTGGGTCGGGCTGGTGGTCGGGGTGGGGCTGGCCGCATCCGCCGGGGCGCAGACGCCGGCGGCCGACACGGCGGCGCTGGCGGACACCCTCCGCGGGCTGCTGCTGAAGAACCTGCCCGACCCGCTGGTGGAGAGCAAGGACGGCTGGGGCGAACAGCGGGAGGTGGCGATCGGGCTGAAGTGGGAGCGGAAGGGGGTGGTGCGGTACCGCCCGGAGGTGATGCGGGACGTGAAGAACGACGGGCACTGGCAGAAGGCGACGGTGACGGCGGCGGACCCGGACAGGTCGCTGACGCTCAAGATCGGCAACGTGAAGGTGGCGGACGGGAAGACGACGTTCGACGCCGAGGTGGGGCTGGACGTGCGGCTGAAGTACGAGCAGCAGGTGTGGGCGGGGGGCAAGCGGGTGTACGCCGGGGAGACGCGGGGCAAGTGCCACGCGGACGTGAAACTGGCGGTGGAACTGACCACCAAACTGGAACCGAAGCCGGGGGCGGTGTTGCCGGCCCTGGCGTTCCGGGTGCGGGTGACGCAGGCCGACCTGAGCTACCGCGACCTGGTGTGCGAACACACCCTCGGGGTCGGCGGGGAGGCGGCGAAGGTGCTCGGCAAGGCGGTCCACGAGTTCGTCAAGAAGGCGAAGCCGGACCTGGAGAAGGAACTGCTGGCGAAGGCGAACGCGGCCATCGTGAAGGCGGCGGACACGAAGGAGGTGCGGGTCGAGTTCGACAAGCTGCTGACGGGCAAGGCGAAGAAGTGACCCGTCAGGCGAGGTAGGCGAACCGGGCCGCCTGCTGGTAGGTCGCCTCCAAATCCACGGTCACGTCGGTTCGCTCGCTGAGCGGTAGTGGCAACGTGGGCAGCGGGTTCCCGACGGTCAGCGGCCGGCGCCACACGCCGACGAAGCTGCCGCCGGTGCCGGTCGGCCGGCCCACCCGATACACCACCACGAACGGGGTGCGGACCGACGGCTGGTTCGGGATGCCCAACTCGGCCACGACGCCGTCCGCGAATGAGAACCCCGCCGGTCTGGGCAGCAGGTCGATGAGCATGAGGTGAATGCCGCCGCGGACGTAAGCGGCGTAGCGGGCGGTCGAAGCGGCCTGATCCGACAGGCGGTCCTTGTTCCGCGGGGATACGATTTCCACCGCCGCCACCATCATCCCGCGGTACTGCACGTACACGGCTTTTTCCGGTTCCACCGTCGCCACCGCCACCTCTTCATCGGGTGCGCCGAACGCGGGCGTGATCTCGACGGTCGGGGGGGACATCCGCACCGGACCACCCACACCCACGTCCGGCTTGACGGCCGCCGCCAGCCCGACCCGCGAGTACGAGCCGATGTAGACCTGATAGCCCTCCGGCAACTGCGGCTGAACCGCCTCCGCGATCTTCACGATCCAGTAATTGTGGAAGTTCTCCCACAGCGAATCGTCGGTCCAGTCGTGCAGCGGCATGGCGTGCCCTCCGTCACTCAGCATACAGCAGCGCGGCCGTCCGCCGCTCGGCGAACTTGGCCAGGTCGGCCGCCCACGCCGCCTCCAACTCGGCCGCACTCTTGCCGCCGGTCAGCGCGTCGAACGTCACCTTGTGGACGAGCAGGGTGTCGTACCGCTTCGTCTGCCAGTCGTCCGGGTACAGCTTCCGCAGCGTGACCGCCACCGCCATCCCGAGCGACACCGGCCGCACCTTCTCCCAGTCGTCCACGATGACGTCCACCCCGCCGCACGCCTTGTCCTTGTGCGTCGAGCCAGTCGGGGTGCGGCTAGTCGGCACGAACCGCACGCCGGGCAGGTTCTGCTTGCTCAGCTCGGCCGCCAGCTTCCGCCCGTCGATCCACGGCGCCCCGAACCACTCGAACGGCCGCTCGGTGCCGCGGCCGACGCTCACGTTCGTCGTCTCGATGATGCCGATGCCGGGGTACAGCACGGCGGCCGTCAGGTGCCGCATGTTCGGCGACGGGTTCCGCCACGGCAGCCCGGTGCGGTCGAACGTGTCGCCCCGCTTCCACCCCTCGCACTTCACCACCGTCAGGTCGGCGCCGATCTTCCGTTCGGCGTTGAACAGGGTCGCCAGTTCGCCGACGGTCAGGCCGTGCCGCAGCGGAAGCTCGTGGTACGCCACGAACGACTCCCGCCCGGCGTCCCGCACCGGCCCCTCCACCCGCACCCCGCCGATCGGGTTCGGGCGGTCCAGCACCACCACCTTGACACCCGCCTCCTTCGCCGCCTCCATCACCAGCCCGAGCGTGCTGATGTACGTGTAGAACCGGCAGCCGATGTCCTGGATGTCGTACACGATCGTGTCCACACCCTTCAACTGCTCGGCGGTCGGCTTCCGCCGCTCGCCGTACAGGCTGTACACCGGCAGGCCGGTCTTCTCGTCCTTTCCGTCACCGACTTTCTCATCGAATTCCCCACGGATGCCGTGTTCCGGGCTGAACAGCGCGACCAGCTTCACGCCGTCGGCCGTGTGCAAAAGGTCGATGGCGGACTCGCCGGAGGCGGTGCGGCCGGTGTGGTTGGTGACGAGCGCGACGGTACGGCCCTTGAGCGGGGCGAACTTGTCGCGGGCGAGGGCGTCCAGGCCGGCCAACGTCTTTCCCCCCTCTCCCCTGGCGGGAGAGGGGGGTCGCAGATGCCACGATCGTCCCCACCTGCCGCCGCAACTCCGCCACGCTCACTTTCTCGCCGAGGAGCGTGCGGTTGGTCAGGATCACCACCGCCGTCTTGCTCGGCGGATCGACCCACACGCTCGTTCCCGTGAAGCCGGTGTGCCCGAACCCGTCGCCCGCGGGAAACAGCTCCCCCCGCTGGGCGGTGAACGACGTGTCCACGTCCCACCCCGGCGACCGCAGGCCGGTCGGTGGCACAGACCGGCCCTCGGTGAACAGCTTCATGGTCAGCGGACTGAGCACCCGTTTGCCGTCGAGTTCGCCGCCCCGCAGCAGCATCCGGCAGTACCGGGCGAGGTCGTCGGCGGTGCCGAACAGCCCGGCGTGCCCGGCCACCCCGCCGACGGCGAACGAACGCGGGTCGTGCACTTCACCCGAAATCGTCTGCCCGTAGCGTTTGCCGGTCGGGGCACACCGCTTCTTCAGTTCCTCCGCCGGCAGGTAGCCCGAGTCCCCCATCTTCAGCGGGTCGAAGACATGCTTCCTGGCGAACACGTTCAGCGGCATCCCGCCCAGCCGTTCGACCAGTTCGCCGAGGACCAGGAACCCCACGTCGCTGTAACGGAACCGCGTGCCTGCGGGCGTTTCCAGCTTCAGTGCGGCGATGTTGGCGAACGCCTTCTGCTTCCCATCGACGAAATCCGCGATGGCGTTGTCGGCGGTCAGACCGGCGGTGTGCAGCAGGCACTGCTCGATGGTCACGTCCTGCTTGCCGTTGGCGGCGAACGCCGGCCAGTGCTTCGCCACCTTGTCGCTCAGCCGCAGCTTGCCCTGCTCGATCAGCACCATCACGCTCGTCGCCGTCGCCACCGGTTTGGTGATCGACGCCAGGTCGAACACGGTGTCGAGCGTCATCGGCGTGGAGCCGTCCCGCGTGCCGAACGCCTTGCGGTACACCACCTCGTCGCCGTGGACGACCAGCACCACCGCACCGGGACAGTCGCCCAGCTTGATCGCGGCTTCGACGGCGGCATCGATGCGGGCCAGTCGCTCCCGGTCGAGACCGTCGGCGAACACCGGAGCCGCGATCAGGAGCGACACGAGAAGTGAGGCGCGGAACATGAAGGAAACCCCGAAGATTGATTCGCCGCCGAGGGCACGAGAGGGCACATGAGGAAGAGAAGAGAGGTCATCAAGATCCTTCTCTTCCTATCTTTCTCCGCGCCCTCATGTGCCCTCGGCGGTGAAATCTGATTTCATTCCACCGTCGCCAGCAGACCGTCCATTTCGCCGCGGGCGTGCAGTGCCTCCGGGGTGCCGGCTTTCGTCGCCGCCGCGATCCCCTGCTTCAGCACCGCCGCCGCTTCCGCTTCCTTCCCCAGCCGCACGAGTGCCTGCCCGCACATCAGGAACGCCGGGATGTACGGCTCATCCGGGTCGAGGGTGATCAGGTCACGGAGGAGCTGCACGGCGGTGGCGTCGTCCCCCTGGCTGCTGTGCTCCATCGCCAGCCCGTACCGCAGGAAGGCGTCGGTCGGGTCGTCGGCCAGCAGCGCCTCGATCTGCTCCATCCGGCGGGTGCGGGGCATCATTCACTCCCCTCTCCCCTTGAGGGAGAGGGGCCGGGGGTGAGGGCGGTGTGTTGAACTTTCTCAACCTACCGCGACCGATCACCCCCGACAATCGCCCACACCACCCGCACGACCGGCACACCCTGCCGGACCCGGCCCGGCCGCACACCACCACCACCCGCACCACCCGGCACCACCCGTTGCCCGGCGGCACTTCTCGGCACCTCACGGCAGCCCACGAATCCAGGGCTATCCGCCGCCCGGCCGAATCAATGCCGGCACCCCCCACGGACGCGGGAACCCCCATGCACCGGACGGCACACCTCCGCCCCCTCGCCCTGCTGATTGCTGCCGCCGGCGGGCTGTCCGCCGCCGACCCGGTGGTGCCCAAGCCGATGCCCGCGACCGGCCCGGCGAGCGTGTCCGCCACCTTCGAGCCGGCCAAGCGGCGGGACGAGAACGTGCAACTGGTGGAGGCGGTGAAGGGGGCGGTGGTGAACATCCACAGCGAGCGGACGGTGACGAGCAACCCGGACGACCCGTTCCGCTCGTCGGGCATGCAGCCGCAGCGGGTGAACGGCATGGGCACCGGCATCGTGCTCGACCCCCGCGGGTACCTCGTCACCAACTACCACGTCGTGGACGACGTGCAGTCGCTGCGGTGCCGGCTGGCCGACGGCACCAACCTGACCGCCCGCGTCATCGCCACCGACAAGGAGTCCGACCTCGCGCTCATCAAGATCGACCCGCCGAAGCCGCTGCCGGTCATCCCGCTCGGCACCGCCCAGGACCTGATGCTGGCCGAGAAGGTGCTGGCGATCGGGAACGCGTTCGGGTACGAACACACCGTCACCGTCGGCAGCGTGTCCGCCCTGAAGCGGGACGTGACGCTGAACAAGGAGGTGTCGTACAAGTCGCTCATCCAGACGCAGACGCCGATCAACCCCGGGAACAGCGGCGGCCCGCTGTTCAACCGGCTGGGCGAGGTGGTGGGGGTGAACGTGGCCATCCGGGCGGGGGCGCAGAACATCGCGTTCGCCATCCCCGTGGACACCATGATCGGCAAGGCGGCGGACATGCTCAGCGGCAAGCGGCGGTGCGGGCTGAAGCAGGGGCTGACCCTGGCCGACAGGTACGACCGCACGGCCGAGGACGCCCCGCTGCGGCGGTGGCTGGCGGTGCAGCGGGTGGAGGCGGGCAGCGCGGCGGCCGACGCCGGGCTGAAGCCGGACGACGTGATCGAACAGGTGGGCGACGTGGCGGTGAGCACGTCCATCGACTTCGAGCGGGGGTTCCTGGACCGGCCGGCGAAGGCGAAGGTGCGGGTGAAGCGGGGCGCCGAGTCGTTCGAGGCGGAGCTGGCGTGCGGGGCCGGCACGGAGCGGGCGGCCAGCGTGAACACGACCGCGGCCGTCGCCGATGCGGTGTGGGCGAAGGTGGGGGTGAAGCTCATCCCGGTCGGGGCGAACCTGGTGCAGACCGTGGACAAGCAGCTCCGCGGCGGCATGTGGGTGAACGACCTGTCCGCGACCGGCCCGGCGGCGAAGGCCGGCCTCCAGAAGGGCGACATCCTGCTCGGCCTGCACCAGTGGGAGATGCTCAGCCTGGACAACGTGCAGTTTGTCATCACCCACAAGGACCTGAGCACGTTCAGCCCGCTGCGGGCCATCTTCATCCGCGACGGCAAGATCCGCGAGGCCCAGCTCAGCGTGGCGGAGTAGGGGGCGATGTGACACTTCGGGCCGACCCCAAATTCAATTATGGGGTCGGCCCGCGGCGTTTCTGACGTGGCACATCCGATCGTCCGGCATCCCGACGTCCGACGACTCACTCGGAAAACGAATAACGGGGCGAAGTCACCGACGCGCCGGGACGCCCGGCGGTAGTATCATGCGGTTCTTCCCGCTGTGACAGGTGATGACCACCCCACACGATCATCCGGTGTCCCGGTTCGTCCGGGCGATGGCCCGGCACGACCCGGCGGCTGAATCGGACGTGGACCTGCTCCGGCGGTACGCCGCCGGCCGCGACGAGGCTGCGTTCACGGCCCTGGTGGGGCGGTACGCGCCGCTGGTGCTCGGGGTGTGCCGGCGGGTCACGGGGCACGCCGACGACGCGGACGACGCGTTCCAGGTGACGTTCCTGCTCCTGGCCCGCCGGGCGGCTCACCTGCGGTCCCCGGACGCCGTCGGCAACTGGCTGTACGGGGTGGCCGTCCGCTCCGCCCTGAAGGCCCGCACGGCTCGTCGCCGCGAGACCGCCGCCCGCCAATAACTCCAGACGCGACCGCCACCCGGCGGGGGCGAAGAGGATGTGCGGGAACTGGTCGATCGGGCGGTGGTCGCGCTGCCGGAGAAGTACCGCCTGCCGGTGCTGCTGTGCGAACTCCAGGGGTGGTCGCGGAAGGATGCGGCCACCCGGCTCGGGCTGTCCGAGGGCACGCTGTCCAGCCGGCTGGCGGCGGCCCGCCAACTTCTGGCCCGGCGGATCGGCCGGGCGGTCAACCTGTCCGCCGTCGCCACAGCGATGGCGGTGCCCCAACCCCTCATCGCCGCCGCGGTCGCCGTCGCCGACCCGTCCGCCCCGGTCGCCCCGGCGGTGCAACGCCTCACGAACGGAGTGCTACGAGACATGTTCATCACCCGCCTGAAGCTCCCCGCCCTCCTCGCGGCGGCCGCGGTCGTACTGGTGGTCGGGTTTGCCGTCGCGGTCCAGCCCGCCCCGCCGCCGAAACCTGTCGCCCCGGGGGCCGACCCGCCGGCCGCGGCCGGGGCGAAACCGTCCGCCGTCCGCCCCCTGCTCACCCTCACCGGGTCGGACAGCGGGGTGACGGAAGCCGAGTTCGTTCGCGTGTCGGACGCGGCTGAGTGGAAGAAGGTGTGGCTCCGGCATCAGGGAGTGTCGGATCAGGAGCAGTGGACCACCCGCCGGCCGATGCTGGAAGTCGATTTCGACAGGTGTGAGGTGATCGGCCTGTTCCGCGGGAAAGGGACCAACCGCCGCGGCGTGCGGGTGGAATCCGTCACCGAGGATGCGGACCGGATCACCATCCGGTACGACGACATCACGTTCCAGACTTCGGGCGGGGCGGTCGAAGCCACCACCTACGGCATTCTGCTCATCCCGGCGTCCGGAAAGACGGTGGTACTCGAACGCGACACGCAGCGGCTGAAAGGCCGTCCGCCGGAGTGGAAAGAAGACGCACTACTGAAGGCGACGCGACCGTCCGCCCCGGCGTCCAAGCGGTGATTTTTTGGGGACACGCCGCGCCAGTCCGGGTGACTCGACTCGGGGAACGGGTCGCTCGGACTGGTGTTCACGTCACGTCCGAACGCTCAATACTTGTCTTTCTCCTCCTCCGCCTCGGCCCGCACGTAGTCTTTGAAAGCCGCCATGATAAAGCGGATGGACACGCTCAGCGTGGCAGACTGAGCGGCGAGACGACCCGCACCCCAGCCCGCCGCTGCAACTGGTCGGTCACGGCCGGCGAGATGGCGGCGTTGCCCATCAGGTTCACGCGGACGGCGTGCGGCAACACCGTCGGGTCGGCGAGCGGTTGAACCGCCTTGCTGTTCAGGCCGTTGCTGCCGAGATGCAGGATGAGTAACCCCTGGAACTGCGGGGCGGTGAGGATCGCCTTCCCCGCCCGCTCGCCCAGGCCGCAACCCGCCACAACGAGTTTGCGGAGGTTGGTCAGGGAGCGGTTCTCGGCCAGGGCCAGTCCGCCGCGGCTCTGCAGTTTCAGCCCGCCAATGCTCAGGTGCCGCAGCCGCGGGGCGCGCAGCCGGCGGAAGAATTCGGCCCAGTCCGTGCCCTTCGCGGTCGAACCGTACCCGTTCAGCCGGGCCGTGGTGACGGTATTCCACATCGGCGACTCGGCCAACCAGCGGAGGGATTCGCCGTCGAACGGGTGGCCCAGTTCCAACTCCCGTAACTCAGGTAGGTGGCAGTCGGCGAACGCGCGGAAGCCGTCCGCATTCACCCACGGGTGGCTCAGGGACAGCGAACGGACGGCCCGCACGCCGGGCGATTGCAGCACGGCCGACAGCCCACTTTCCAGCAGGTTCGGGCGGCTGAGCGAGAGCGCACGGATCGGCCGCTCCAGCGCCCCGACGGGCGTGGCCGCCGCGGGCAGATCGTACATGCCGCCCAGCAGGCTGAGCGAAGCGAGTTGCGGGCAGTGGTCGGGCGCGTTCAGATACTCGGTCAGCCGGGGCGTCAGGTCGTGGTCCGACAGGTGGAGGGCGGACAAATTCGGGAACGCGGTGGTGCCGGCCACATCCGTGAACTGGTTGCCGTTCATGAAACTCAACCGCTCGATGCTCTCCCGCCAGGTCGCCGCCTGAAACAGGTTCAACGTTCCCCCGCTCGCCAGGTTCGCGTCCACGTGCGTCAGGCGGGCGAGGTGCGGCGAGCGGCCGAGCGCCGCCCACCCGTTCGCGGTCAGGCGGAGGAAGGACAGTTCCAGTTCGCGGAGGTTGCCCAGGTTCTCCGCGGCGGCCAGTGCCCCGACGTGTTCGTCGGCCGACCTGCTGTAGAGGATGTGATCGACGAACAGGTACGACAGCCGCCGGCACACCGGGAGCGAGAAAAGTTGAGGCAGTCGGTTGTTCAGGCCGTCCCCCGCCCACAGCCCGCAGAGCGGGGCCAGCGTGGCGATGTGGTCCAGCTCGTCGGCGATCTGGTCGAGCGGGCAGTTCGCCCCGCGGTTGCTGTACACCACCCGGTCCACGAACCCGCGGCGGGGCGACTGCCACCGATGCCCGTCCGGCAGGGGCGGTTCCTCGGCGAGCAGCCGGTCGTCCAGGATCAACTGGAGTTCGGCTTCCCGCTCCTTCAGGTCGAAGTGGTCGGCGTCCGCCGGGGTGGATTTTGCCAACCGGCACTGCACGCGGATGAACTCGGCCCGGTCCGGGTCGCCGGACTCGTCCAGGAAATCGGCGTACACCAGCCGCGGCAGGTCGTCGTCCGGCGCGTTCAGGACGGCCCGGAAAAGTGAGTCGCGGGTGTCCATGTCCGGCCCGGCGTGTCGGAATTATCCTTCGTTGTCCTTCTCCGCCTCGGCCCGCACGTAGTCTTTGAACGCGGCCATGTTATAACTGATGAACATGAAGGCGGCGTGCAGCGCCCGGTACGTCACGTCCTCCGGATCGTCGGCATAATCCTTGCGGATGGCATAAAGCGCCGCGAGCAACTGGTCGGCGGTCGGCATCAGTA
>JALHQU010000067.1:13643-30824 GCA_022841795.1 Fimbriiglobus sp. | reverse complement strand
GATTTGTTCCCTCCGGTCGCTCACGCTCCCGGCTCGCCAGGTATGCTGCCGGCTCGCCAAGTCGCTCCCGGCTCGCCCGACATTTCCCCCGCCGCCTGAATTCCGCGCCCGGCCGCAACCCGGCCGGCGGCACTTCGATAATCCCCGCGTGAACTCCGCCCCGTTCCGCAGGTGAGTCGTGGTCGTCATCCTCGGTGCCGTCGGCGTACTGGCGGCCGTACTCATCGGGTTCACCATGGCCGGCGGGGAGGCGCACTCCCTGGTCCACCCGTCCGAGTTCGTCACCATCGGCGGGGCGTCGTTCGGCGCGCTGGTCATCGGCTCGCCGAAGAAGGTGATCATCGACCTGTTCAAGGGCGTGCTCGGCCTGATGAAGGGCAGCCCGTTCAACAAGGGGATGGCGAGCGACCTGCTCAAGCTGATGTACGGGCTGGCCCGGTCGGTCAAGCAGGACGGGGTGCTCGGGCTGGAGGCGCACGTCGGCAGCCCGGACCAGAGCAACCTGTTCGCCCAGGCGCCGAAGGTGAAGGGGAACCACCACCTGAAGCACTTCGTGTGCGAGGCGTTCGCCCTGCTCATCGACGGCAAGCCGACGGCCGAGCAGCTCACCGCCTGGCTGGAGGAAGAGATCAAGGTGACGGAACGCGAGCACCACGCGGCCAGCGGCGCGCTGGCGAAGATGGCCGACAGCCTGCCCGGGTTCGGCATCGTGGCGGCGGTGCTCGGCATCGTGGTGACCATGCAGGCGATCGGCGGGCCGGTGGAGGAGATCGGGCACAAGGTGGGGGCGGCGCTGGTGGGCACGTTCCTGGGCATCCTGATGGCGTACGGGTTCATCGCCCCGCTCGCCGCCCGCATGGAGGCGGTGGGCGAGCAGGAGGCGGTGTTCCTGCGGAGCGTGGTGGCCGGGGTGGTGGCGGTGTCCGAGGGGATCAGCCCGCGGGACGTGGTGACGCGGGCGCGGCGGGTGCTGAGCACCGACCTGCGGCCGACCCAGGCCGAGCTGAAGGCGATCTTCGGGTAACACAGCGAGCCGGGAGCGTGTTGGCGAGCCGGGAGCGTGAGCGACCGGAGGGAGAGAACCTCCGGTCGCTCACGCTCCCGGCTCGCCAACACGCTCCCGGCTCGCCCGGGAGAACACCCATGGCCGGCAAGGGCGGCGGATCGTGGAAGGTGGCGTACGCCGACTTCGTGACGGCCATGATGGCGTTCTTCCTGGTCATGTGGATCGGCGCGCAGGACGTGAAGGTGAAGCAGGCGGTGGCCAACTACTTCGTGGACCCGTCCGGGGCGTCGAAGAAGCCGGTCAAGTCCGGGGCGGTGTTCGACAAGCTGAGCGGCGGGGCGGTGCCGGACGCGGAGAAGACGGCCACCGGCCGCGGGCGGAACTCGTACAGCAGCCCGACCGAGGGCAGTTGGGCGACCAAGCTGGTGGGCGAGGCCATCTTCAGCGACGACAAGACGGCGGCGCACTGGCGGGAGCAGGCGGCGAAGGCGAAGCGGGCCGCCGCCGACTCGCCCGAGGTGCAGACCCGGCAGAAGACGGTGGAGGAGGTGGCGACGAAGGCGGTCGCCAAGCAGCTGCGGGACGAGATCGCCAAGCGCATCCCGGCCACCGCCGAGGGGGTGTACCAGGACCTGCTGTACGGCAGCGTGTCGGAGGTGAACTGGACGGAACTGGCCGAGGATCTGGTGCGGGCAGACAAGCAGTAGAGGCGGTCACTCGAACAGGCTCCGCACCGGGATCCGCAGGTCCGGGAACAGCTTCGGCGAGGTGACCTCGTCGCCCAGCCCGAACGCCCGGTTGAACTCCTCGCTGTACACCATCACCGTCGTGTCCGCCGGCTCCACCAGCCACACCTCCGTCACCCCGGCGGCCAGGTACTCGCTCACCTTGGCCAGCACGTTCGACGTCCGCTCGGACGGCGACCGCACCTCGACAGCCAGTTCCGGCGCCGGCCAGTACCCGGCCGGCAGCGGGCCGCGGGGCACCCGGTCATAGCTGTAGAACGCCACGTCCGGCCCTCGCATGGTGTCCGGCCCGCGCTCGGTGATCACCCCGGAGTCGTTGGTGACCACGCGGCCGAGATCACGCGGCTGAACATAGCTGCGGACGGCCCAGTAGATGTTTCCACAAACGTAACCGTGGCTGGGGGTGGGCGAAGGCATCTCGACGATCTCCCCTTTCACCAGTTCAGTGAGCCGGCCGTCGTCGGGGAGGGCGGCGTACTCCTCCGCTGTGTACAAGGCGGTCGGGGCGGATTTGGTGGCGGTACTCATGTGCGGCTCCGGGTTCGACTTCACAGGATACGCCTCACAGTGCGGCCGGGGCAACGGCAACCGTTTTCCGGTCGCACCCCGCGGCCGCATCCGCTATCGTGGACGGCACCCACCCTCGCCCTTCCGGGTGCCTGCCATGCCGCTTCCGCACCTCACCCGCCGGGCCGCCCTCCGCGTCGGCGGGGCCGGGCTGTTCGGCCTCACCTTCCCGCAGTTCGTCGCCGCCTCGGACAAGGCGAAGCGGAAGACGAAGGTGAAGGCGGTCATCTTCCTGCACCAGTGGGGCGGGCCGGGGCAGCACGAGACGTTCGACCCCAAGCCGGACGCCCCGGACAACGTCCGCGGCTGGTTCCACACCCCGATCGCCACCGCCGTGCCCGGCGTCCGCATCTGCGAGAAGCTGCCGGAGGTGGCCAAGATCCAGGACAAGCTGTGCGTGGTGCGGTGCATGGCGCACAGCACCAAGATGAACAACCACAACTCGGCCGGGTACTATGCCCTCACCGGCGTGCCCCCGCCGACCGACGACCAGCGGCTGCGGGATTCACTCGACCTGTTCCCGGCCTACGGCAGCATCGTGTCGAAGCTGGCCCCGGCCGAACGGGGCGTGGCCACGTTCGTCAGCTACCCGCACGTCATCGCCGACGGCAGCATCACCCCCGGCCAGCACGCCAGCTTCCTGGGCAAGAGCCACAACCCGTTGTTCGTCGCCGACGACCCGAACAAGGACAACTTCCGCCTGCCCGAACTGACCCTGCCGGAGGGGGTCAACCCGAAGCGGCTGGAGAGCCGCACCGACATCCTCAAGCTGATCGACGAGCAGACCGACCTGCTCGAAAAGTCCGCCGTGGCGAAGGGGGTGGACGAGAGCTACCAGAAGGCGGTGGCCCTGCTCACCTCGCCGACGTTCAAGACCGCGTTCGACCTGACCCAGGAGAAGAAGGAAACCCGCGACCGCTACGGCCGCACCACCTACGGCCAGGGGTGTCTGCTCGCCCGCCGGCTGGTGGAGGCCGGGGCGAAGTTCGTGAACGTGTACTTCGCCCGCAGCATCGGCGGGGCCGGCCAGGGGTGGGACTACCACGGGTTCCGCGGGGAGAGCGTGCCCGACCGGCTGAAGGAACTGATGCCGATCACCGACCAGACGCTGCCGGCGCTCGTCACCGATCTGGCCGACCGCGGGCTACTCGACTCGACCCTGGTGGTGTGGGCCGGGGAGTTCGGCCGCACGCCGAAGATCAGCAGCAACGGCGGGCGGGACCACTGGCCGAGCTGCTACAGCGTCGCGCTGGCCGGCGGCGGGGTGAAGGGCGGGTACGTCCACGGCAAGAGCGACAAGCTCGGGGCGCTGCCGACCGAAGGGCGGGTGACGCCGGAAGACCTGGCCGCCACCATGTTCCACGCCCTCGGCCTGGACCCCGAGACCGAAATCCGCGACGCCCAGAACCGCCCGCTGCCGATCAGCCGCGGCAAGCCGGTGGCCGAGCTGTTCGCCTGATGTGCCTTCCTCGAACCACCCGCCCCGTTGGAGTTCACGCTTCAGCGTGGGTGGACGTTCCTCACGCTGAAGCGTGAACTCCAACGGGGGCCACCTGTTCACCCCAACCGCCCACTTTCGGAGAATCTGGTGCGCTTCGCCCTGCCCGTTCTGTTGTGCGCCCTGCTCGCCGGCTGTGGGTCGAAGCCCGCGGCCGACATCGACCAGCGGTCGCGGATCATGACCGCCGCGTCCGACCTGGAACAGGTGAAGGCGGCGGACATCAGTGTCCTGTTCGTCGGCAACAGCCACACCCACTTCAACGACCTGACCGACACCGTCGCCGCCATGATCCGCCACCGCCGGCCGGGGAAGACGGTGCTGGTCGGCGGGGTGATGTGCGGGTTCCTGGAGCACGCCGCCGACGACCCGCTGTGCCGGGCGGAGATCGAGACCCGGCCGTGGAAGCACGTGGTGTTGCAGGCGCAGCAGATCAGCGAGAGCGGGAAGTTCGTGTACTCGCAGGCGGAGGGGATCGAGCTGGCGTCCACCGCCCGCGGGCGGGGGGCGACCGTCCACTTCTACGCCGAGTGGGGGCTGCGGGGCAAACCCGGCGACGGCCCGCGGACGGAGGCGATCTACCAGGAGATGGCGAAGGCGTCCGGCACCACCGTCGCCCCGGTCGGCCGGGCGTGGGACCTGGCCCTGGCCGAGAAGCCGGACCTGCCGCTGTACGCCCCGGACGGCAACCACCAGACGGACGTGGGCGCGTTCCTGACCGCCGCCGTGCTGTTCGCCGCCGTCACCGGCGACGACCCGCTCACCCTGGCCGAGTTCGACTACCCGAAGGCCGACCCCGCCACCCGCCAACTGCTCCTCGCCGCCGCGTCGAAGGCGGTGGGCGGGGGCAACAGGTAGCGCCGACCGACCGCCGAACGCCCCGGCACGGGTCGCACCGGAAGCACCCGACCCGCCTGCCCCACTCCCGCACAATTACGCTCGGCGGCTCGTTTTTTCGTTGTAGGCGACAACCCTGCCACCTAAAATCCCCTTTTCTCACCTCCCGGCACTCCGGTAGCTGACTGCTACACCCGAGGAGTAGGACGCCATGCCCACACTCGTCACCGAGCCGACCAGCGTCCCGAGTCACCTTGACAGCGGTGCGCCGTTGCGGTCAACCTTCGCCCACCTGCAACCTACGGAAGGGCGACCGATGGACCTGGAGTACCTGCGGTTCCCGCTGACGGTGGCCGAACTCCCGATCCCGCCGGAACACGCCCGTGCGGTCGATCAGTTGCGGGACCGCGGGCGGCTGCGGACGCCCGGCGAGCGGCGGCAGTTCGAGGAGACGGTCCGGCTGCGCATCTACTTCGGCGGCATGCACGTGGCCTGCGTCACCACCCCGACCGGGCGGCAGGCGATCGCCGCCGGCTACCCGGGCACGGGGAAATTGCGGCAGGCGATGGGCGATCGCGAACTGACCGGCGGCCGCCCCGTGACCATCGAATCGCCGGACCCGTGGCAGGAGTTGCTCGACTCCCTCGACCGCGACCGCTGACCCCGCCCGTCACCCACTGATGACCGTCATTTCACGCCGTCGCCGGGCGAGCCCGCATGTCGATCTGGATACCCCTCGCCGCCCACACCCGTGAACGCAGCCGCCCGCGGGTGCGGGCGGAACTCCGGGGCGATGGCAACGGCGACTGGGTGTCCCTCGACGTGACGGTGGACACCGGCTCGGACATCACCCTCATCCCGATCGAGTGGGTGAGCGAGTACGGGCTGGCCCTCAACCTGATCGAACTCACCGTCCGCACCTACCGCACCAGTTCGGGGTCCGACGGGTTCGGCTTCCGCGGGAACGTGCAGGTGCGGCTGAGCGGGCGACAGTTCTCGTGGCCGTGTTTGTACACCCTCCCGCCCGCCGTGACGGAGTTGGAGGAGGCAACCGCCCTGCTCAACGACCTGAACCTGGCGCGGGTCCGCCAGCCCCCGCCCCCGGCCAAACCCGGGTCCGGGGTGGCGAAGACTCTGACCCACCACGTGACGACGCTCGAGAGTTGGATGCGGCGGGCGTGTCCGGACCTCCAACTCCGCCCAATTCTCCTCGGCCGGCAGGGATTTCTGGAAGACTTCGAGGTGTTGATCTGTTCGGACTACATGCAACTCACCCGCCGGAGCCGGTGGCGGGACTGGCGGCGAGCGATGAAGTGGGCGGTTCTCGGCTTCTTGAAGCGGGACGAGTGACGGCCCGCGCCTCGCCCCCCGGGCGCCGCAGGATCACACGTTCAACCAGAGACCGGTTTCGGTTGGCGACGGCCCCCGCTTTCGGCTACAGTCTGGTATTGGTCCGCCTCCCCCGCGGGTGTTCGGTATGGCACGGGCGTTCCTTTTCGCGGTCGTCCTCCTCGTGACCACGGTTCCGGCGCTCGCCGACGAGCCGGCGAAACCCGCCGCGGAACCCTGGGCGTTCAAGCCGCCCGTCCGGGTGAACCCCGACCGCAAGGGAGGGGGTGATTCCGTCAACCCGGTGGACTCGTTCATCCGCGCCAAGCTGGCCGAACACAAGCTCACCCTGTCGGCCGCGGCGGACAAGCCCACCCTCCTCCGGCGGGTCACGTTCGACCTGACCGGCCTGCCGCCCACCCCGGCCGAACTGGCCGCGTTCCTGAAGGACGACTCGCCCGACGCCTACGAGAAGGTGGTGGACCGGCTGCTCAAGTCTCCGCAGTTCGGCGAACGGGCGGCGCTGTTCTACCTGGACGCGGTGCGGTACGCCGAGTCCGACGGGTTCAAGGCCGACGACCCCCGCCCGCACGCCTGGCGATACCGGGATTACGTCATCCAGAGCTTCAACGCCGACAAGCCCTACGACCGCTTTCTGAAGGAGCAGATCGCCGGCGACGAACTGTTCCCCGGTGACACCGCCGCCCTCGTCGCCACCGGGTTCCTGCGGCACTACCCGGACGAGTACAACGCGGTGAATTGCGAGCAGCGGCGGCAGGAAATCCTGAACGACATGACCGACACCGTCGGGGCGGCGTTCCTCGGCGTGACCGTCGGCTGCGCCCGCTGCCACGACCACAAGACCGACCCCATCTCGCAGGACGACTACTACCGCCTGCAGGCGGCGTTCGTCGGGTACAAGCCGGCGGACGTGCCGCTGGATGCGAAGGCCCAGGTCGAGTACGAGCGGAAGCTGAAGGCGTGGGAGGAGAAGACGGCGGGCGTGCAGGCGAAGATGGACGAGATCGCGAAGCCGCACCGCGACAAGGCGATGGCGAAGGAGCGGATGCGGTTCGACCCGGACTACGCCAAGTTGCTCGACGTGCCGGAGGAGAAATGCACGCCGTTCGAGAAGCAGATCCGGGCGATGGTGGCGGCGCAGGTGTACTCGGCCAAGAAGTTCAACCCGACCACGCTGAAGGGGTCCGAGAAGGAGAAGTGGGACGCGCTGGCGAAGGAACTGGCGGCGTTCGACCCTGACAAGCCGAAGCCGCCGCCGACGGCGATGACCATGAGCGAGGTCGGCCCGACCCCGCCGCCGCAGCGGCTGCTGAAGCGCGGCAACTGGCGGACGCCCGGCAAGGAGTTGTCCATCGGCGTGCTGTCCGCGATCACCGAGGACGTGCCGAAGGCGAAGCCGACGGCGAAGACGTCCGGCCGCCGCACCGTGCTGGCGAACTGGGTCGCCAGTGCCGACAACCCGCTGACGGCGCGGGTGGCGGTGAACCGCATCTGGCAGCAACACTTCGGCCGCGGCATCGTGGCGAGTGCGAGCGACTTCGGCGCGACCGGGGAGATGCCGACGCACCCGGAACTACTGGACTGGCTGGCGACCCAACTGGTGAACCCCGACCGCAAGGGAGGGGGTGATGTCCAGCCGTGGTCGTTAAAGCACATCCACCGCCTGATCGTCACCTCGGCCACCTACCGGCAGGCCAGCCGCGGGAACGAGGCGGCGGCGAAGGTGGACCCGGAGAACAAGCTGCTGTGGCAGATGCCGCGGAAGCGGCTGGACGGCGAGGCGCTGCGGGACGCCATGCTGAGCGTGAGTGGGGAGCTGAACCCGAAGGCCGGCGGGCCGAGCGTGCAGCCGGAGTTGCCGGCCGAACTGCGGGAGCAGCACAAGAGCTGGAAGCCGACCGCGGACGCGGTCGAGCGGAACCGCCGCAGCGTGTACGTGGCGGTGAAGCGGAACCTGCGGTATCCGCTGTTCGCCCTGTTCGACAGCCCGGACCGGTGCGAGACGTGTTCCCGCCGGTTCGTCACGACGACGGCCCCGCAGAGCCTGGCGCTGATGAACGACTCGATCGTGCTGGACTTCGCCGCCTCGCTCGCCAAGCGGGTGACGAAGGCCGCGGGGAGCGACCCGGACAAGGCGATCGACACCGCGTTCACCCTCGCCCTCAGCCGCAGTCCGACGACGGAGGAGCAGGCGACGGCGAAGGCATTCTTGACGAAGCACAAGGGGCCGTTCGCCGACGCCGTGACCGACCTGTGCCACTCGCTGCTCAACCTGAACGAGTTCCTGTACGTGGACTAGATCTGGTTAGCCCGACGCGCCAGCGAGGGGAAGCACGCACCCCTCGCTGGCGCGTCGGGCTAACAACCCGGCCCCGCCGCTACTTCCACTCGCCCTCGTGCCCGTCGGCCGACATCTGCCGCTGCACCATCTCCGAGTACACCCCGCGGGCGGCCATCAGCTCGGCGTGCGTGCCCCGCTCGATCACCCGGCCGTCTTCCATCAACAGGATCAAATCCGCCCGGCGGACGGTGGACAGGCGGTGGGCGATCACGAACGTCGTCCGCCCGGCCAGCAGCGACCCCATCGCCGCCTGAATGAGCTGCTCGCTCTCCGTGTCCAGGTTGCTCGTCGCCTCGTCCAGAATCAGGATTTGCGGCGACGCCAGGATGGCGCGGGCGATCGCCAGCCGCTGCTGCTGCCCGCCGCTCAGCTTCACCCCCCGCTCGCCGACCACCGTCTCGTACCCGTCCTTCAGCTTCACGATGAACTCGTCCGCGTTCGCCCGCCGGGCGGCGTCCACCACCTCATCAGCGGTGGCGTCCGGCCGGCCGTAGGCGATGTTCTCCCGCACCGACCCGTCGAACAGGAACACGTCCTGTTGCACCAGCGCGAGCAGGTCGCGGAACGACCGCAGCCGGTAATCCCGCACGTCCACCCCGTTCACCAGAATCCGCCCGCGGGTGGGGTCGTGGAACCGGGCCACCAGGTCCGTCACCGTCGTCTTCCCCGCCCCACTGCGGCCGACCAGCGCCACCACCGACCCGCCGGGCACGGTCACGTTGAACTCGCGGACCACCGGCCGGCCGGCGTGGTACTCGAACTCCACGTCCTCGAACCGCACCTCCTGCACCACGGGCGGCGCGGCGAGTGCGTCCGGCTTGTCCGGCTTGTCGGCGGGAATCGCCAGCACGTCGAACACCCGCTCGGTAGCGGCCAGCGTCCGCTGCAACTCGGAGAACGAGTTGACGATGTTCCACACCGGGCCGAGCAGCAGGAACGTGTACCACTGGAACGCCATGATGTCGCCGACCGACGCCTTGCCGGTGACGGTCAGGTACCCGCCGTACCACACCACCACCACGTTCACCCCGCCCACCAGCAGCCCCCAGCACGCCCACAGGATGAGTTCGCGGCGGTGGGCGAACAGCTCCTTCCGCAGCACCGTGTGCCGGCCGAGCAGGTAGTCGAGCAGTTCCCGCCCTTCCCTCCCGAACGCCCGCACCACGCGGATGCCGGAGAACGTCTCCCCGGCCCGCCCGTCGATCGCTTCGACATCTTTTCGCACCGCCCGGTAGATCGGCCGCACCCGCCGGGCGAAGGTGAAGCTCATGAGCATGGCACCAGGGATGACCGCCAGGGCCATGAGCGCCAGCCGCCAGTTCAGCACCATCAGGATGCCGACGGCGATCGCCAGCCGGGTGAGCGACAGGGCCGGCGACACGATGCCCATCTGGAGCAGCCCGGCGGTGGTGTCCACGTCGCCGCTCAGCCGCGACAGGATGCCGCCCGTCTTCATGTCCCACAGCCGCGACAGCGGCAGGTTGAGGAAGCGGTCATACAGCGCCCGACGCAGAGCAAGGACCACCCGCGCGTTCAGCAGCTTCAGCCGGTAGTCCTTGAACACCCCGACCGTCTTGGACACGATCACCACCGTCAGGAACGTGGCCCCGGCCAGGTTGAGCAGCCACAGCCGCGCCGACGACTCGACCGCGGTGTCGAGCAGCACCCGATCCACGATGAACCGCATGAACAGCGGCTCGACCATCTCCAGCCCGGCCACCACCAGCGACATGAGCAGGACGGCGGCCACCCCGCCGCGGTGCGGGGACAGCCAGCGGAGGTACGAGCGGAACAGCACGCGGCGGCTGGCCTTGGCGGGCGGCTTGTCGGCCGCCGCGTCCGGCTTCGGGGTGGTGGCGTCGGCCTCGGTCTTCTGGTCGAGCGTCCGCGTCTTGTAATCGTGAACGAACTCCCGGTACCGCCGGCGGGACGACCGCCAGCGGGCGTGGAGTTCGGATCGGTCGGTCATGGGGTCACCGGGGCGAGCGAGGGCCGGGGGCGTCAGTATGTACCCCGCTCCGGGCGGCGGCTATCTCGGAAGCGGGCGCGCCTTCGTTAGCCCGACGCGCCAGCGAGGGTCAGCCGCTCGGCCCTCGCTGGCGCGTCGGGCTAACAAAGATGGTGTCGCAATCGGCAGTGATCGTGTACGATGGGGCGCATTGGACGGGGACCGTTCGGCCGTACCGTTGTTTCCGGCAGGGTTTATGGTTCCGGTCGAACAGTTCGTGGTCACCCACGGGATTGCGACGCTTATCGTCGCCGGTATCGCGTTCCTGGTGCGGTGGGCGAACGCGCGGAAGTCCATGAAGGACTGGTTCGTCGGCTGGTGGGTGTTCGCCTTGTGCGTCGGTGGATTCTTCGCCGCGGGGGCGGTGCATTACATCCGCAATCCGGGCGTGTATTACATCCCGATGTCGTTTTGCGGCGGTACGGTCGGCCTGATCACCGGCAACCTGATCGGCCACTGGGTGTGGAAGTTCTACCACGAGCAGATTGAACCCGAGGACGACCTGGAATGACCCCGCACGTCCCGTTATTCCGCTCCCGCCGCGACTTCCTCCGCCTGGGCGGGGCCGGGTTCGGCTCGCTCGCGCTGGCCTCGCTGCTCCAGGCGGACGGCCCGGCGAACCCCGAGCGGAAGCGAGGGGGTGAGTTCGAGCCGCGGAAGCCGCACCACGACCCGAAGGCGAAGGCCGTCATCTTCCTGTTCATGGAGGGCGGGCCGAGCCACGTCGATCTGTTCGACCCGAAGCCGGAGTTGACGAAGCGGCACGGCTCCCCGTTGCCCGCCAGCTTCGGCAAGGTCATCACCCCGATGGGCACCGGCGGGAACAAACTGCTCGCCAGCAAGCGGAAGTTCGAGAAGTACGGCAAAGCCGGCCTCGACGTGTCCGACTGGCTGCCGCACCTGGCGAAGCAGGCGGACGACCTGTGCGTGCTGCGGGCGTGCTGGGCGGACGGGCTGAACCACGTCGGGTCGGTGTGCCAGATGAACACCGGGTCGGTGCTGGCCGGGCGGGCCAGCCTGGGGTCGTGGGCGCTGTACGGCCTCGGCACGGAGAACCAGAACCTGCCGGGGTTCGTGGTGATGACCGACGGCGGGGAGGTACTCGGCGGGGCACGCAACTGGGGCACCGGGTTCATGCCGCCGACGTACCAGGGGACGATGCTGCGGAGCGGGCCGAACCCGCTGCTCAACCTGGCGACGCCGAAGGAGGTCGGGGCGGAGCGGCAGAAGGACAAGCTCGAACTGATCGGCAAGTTGAACGACCTGCACAAGCGGGAGCGGCCGGGGGACGCCCACCTGGACGCCCGGCAGTCGGCGTATGAGCTGGCGTTCCGCATGCAGGCCGAGGCGCCGGACGCGGTGGACTTGTCGAAGGAGGACGTGAGGACGAAGGAGCTGTACGGGCTGAACCGCAAGGAGACGGCCGAGTTCGGCCACCGCTGCCTGCTCGCCCGCCGGCTGGTGGAGCGCGGGGTGCGGTTCGTGCAGGTGTACTGCGGGGCGGGCAGCGCGTGGGACGCGCACTCCGACCTGGAAGGCAACCACACCAAGCTGTGCCTGCGGGCCGACCAGCCGAGTGCCGCGCTCATCGCCGACCTGAAGCAGCGCGGATTGCTGGACAGCACGCTGGTCATCTGGGGCGGCGAGTTCGGCCGCACGCCGATGACCGAGGGCACCAACGGCCGCGACCACAACCCGTTCGGGTTCACCACTGTGCTGGCCGGCGGCGGGGTGAAGCCGGGGTTCGTGTACGGCCAGACGGACGAGTTCGGGCTGCGGGGCACGGAGGGCAAGCTGCACGTCCACGACCTGCACGCCACCATCCTGCACCTGCTCGGGTTCGACCACGAGAAGCTGACGTACAGGTACAACGGCCGGGACGAGCGGCTGACCATCACCGACGGGGCGGTGGCGAAGGACCTCCTGGCGTAGCCGCGGAGCCGCTTGCGGCTTCGCGAAGCCGCAAGCGGCTTCACACTTCCCCTTTGCGCTCCCCCGCACTTCTGCTACCCTGAACCCGCCGGTTTATCCAATTGTTCACTGCTGGGAAAAGGTTCCGTCATGGCCGACGCCAAGTTCGCCCACCTGCACCTGCACACCCACTACAGCCTGCTCGACGGGTTCAACCGCATCCCCGCCCTGATGGCGCAGACGAAGAAGCACGGGATGAACGCGGTCGCCATCACCGACCACGGCAACCTGTACGGGGCGATCGAGTTCTACGAGGCGTGCCGCAAGGCGGGCATCAACCCGATCATCGGGTACGAGGCGTACCTGGCCCCCGGCCACCGCGGGGAAAAGACGAAGTCCGCCGGCGGCAGCGGCGAGGCCAGCACCCACCTGACGCTGCTGGCGAAGAACGCGGTCGGGTTCAAGAACCTGATGAAGCTGTCCAGCATCGCGTTCCTGGAGGGGTTCTACTACAAGCCGCGGATCGACCGGGAGATTCTCGAAGCCCACCGCGAGGGGCTGATCTGCCTGAGCGGGTGCCTGGCCGGGCAGTTCAACCAGTTCATTTTGCAGGACAAGGCGGACGAGGCGGAGCGGCTGGCCAAATACTTCCGCAAGCAGTTCGGCGAGAACTTCTACATCGAGATCCAGAACAACGGCATCGGGCTGCAAGACGTGTGTACCCCGGTGGCGGCGGACATCGCCAAGAAGATCGGCGTGCCGCTGGTGGCCACCGCCGACGCGCACTACCTGGAGGCGACCGACGCCATCGCCCACGACATCTACTTCTGCATCAACACCAAGCGGCTGCACGACCCGCGGAAGAAGACGTACCCGGAAGAGAAGATGCCGAACCCGTACTACGTCCGCAGCCCGCAGGACATGTACCGGCTGTTCCCCGACTTCCCGGACGCCGTCGCCCGCACCCAGCAGATCGCCGACGGGGTGGACATCCAGCTCGACTTCAGCAAGCGGAACTTCCCGGTGTTCCAGTCCCCCCGCGGGCTGACCGCCGACCAGTACCTGCGGGAACTGGTGCTGCAAGGCATCACCGAGCGGTACGGGGACAAGCCGGCCAAGGCCGTGTTCGACCGCATGGAGATCGAACTCGGCGTGATCGCGCACATGGGGTACTCGGCGTACTTCCTGATCGTGTGGGACTTCGTGAAGTACGCGCGGGACCGGGGCATCCGCAGCACCGCCCGCGGGTCTGGCGTCGGGGCGATCGTGGCGTACACGCTGTACATCAGCCACGTCTGCCCGCTGGAGTACGACCTGCTGTTCGAGCGGTTCCTGGACAAGAGCCGGAAGGAGCCGCCGGACATCGACATCGACTTCGACCAGGATCGGCGGGAAGAGGTGATTCAGTACGTGAAGGACAAGTACGGGCACAAGAGCGTGGCCCAGATCGGCACGTTCGGCACGCTCGGGGCGAAGGCGGCGCTGAAGGACGTGGGGCGGGTGCTGAGCATCCCGCTGGAGCGGGTGAACTTCATGTGCAAGCTGGTGCCGATGAAGGGGGCCATCTCGCTCGACCTGAAGGACGCGCTCGGGGTGCCGGAGTTCAAGCGGGAGTACGACACCGACCCGACCGCCCGCCACTGGATCGACGTGGCCCTGAAGCTGGAGGGGATGAACCGGAACGTGGGCACGCACGCCGCCGGGGTGGTGATTGCCAGCGGGGACATCACGGATTACGTGCCGGTGCAGCGGGTGATGCAGAAGATCAACTCCGAGGACGGGGAGAAGGCGGCCGGTGAGGTGGTCGTCACCACCCAGTGGGAGATGGGCGTCGTCGAGAAGGTCGGCATGTTGAAGATGGACTTCCTCGGCCTCCGCAACCTGACGATGCTGGACAACACGGTGAAGCTGATCAAGCGGACCCGCGGCCTCGACGTGGTGCCGGAGAAGTTGCCGCTGGACGACCCGGCGACGTACCGGCTGCTCCAGAAGGGCGACGCCAAGGGGGTGTTCCAGCTCGAATCCGACGGCATGCGGCGGCTGCTGACGGCGATGAAGCCGGACAACATCCGCGACCTGATCGCCGTGCTGGCGCTGTACCGCCCCGGCCCGCTGGAGAGCGGGATGGTGGACAGCTACGTGAACCGCAAACACGGGAAGGAGGCGGCGACATACGAGCACCCCGTGTTGGAAGAGGTGCTCTCCGAAACGTACGGGGTGATCACTTACCAAGAACAGATCATGCGGGTCCTGAACCGCCTGGGCGGGATCGAGCTGAGCAAGAGCTACGCGGTCATCAAGGCGATCAGCAAGAAGATCCCGGACAAGATCGAGGCCGGGCGGGCGGACTGGATGAAGGGGTGCGCCGAACGCGGAGTAAGCGAAGAGACGGCGAAAGACATCTTCGAGAAGATCGTGTTCTTCGCGGGCTACGGGTTCAACAAGAGCCACACCGCCGCGTACGCCCAGATCGGGTACCAGACGGCGTACCTGAAGACGCACTACACGGCCGAGTTCATGGCCGCCCTGCTGTCGTCCGAGATCGACGAGGGGAACAAGCGGGAGCTGATGGTCGATCACATCGCCGACGCCCGCAAGCTGGGCGTCGAGGTGGAAGCGCCGAACGTGAACAAGGGGCAGCCGGACTTCGACGTGGTGAACGGCAAGATCGTGTTCGGCCTGACCGCCATCAAGGGGCTGGGCCGCGGGGCGGCCGAGGAGATCGTGCGGGCGCGGGAGAAGGGCGGGCCGTTCCGCGACCTGTTCGACTTCTGCGAGCGGGTGGATTCCAAGATCGTGAAGCAGGCGCAGGTGGAGAAGGTGATCAAGGGCGGGGCGATGGACTGCTTCGGCAAGAACAAGCGGAACGCCATGATGCACGCCCTGCCGCGGGCGGTGCAGGCGGCGGACGAGAAGGCGGAGGACAAGCGCCGCGGGCAGAAGAACATGTTCGACCTGTTCGACGCGGCGGACGACGGGCCGGCGACCCGCGGCGGGCTGGCCGTCGGCGAGAACCTGCCGGACGTGGCCGAGTGGCCGGACCTGGAGAAGCTGAAGTTCGAGAAGGAGGTGCTCGACTTCTACATGAGCTCGCACCCGCTCGCCCAGTACGACGAGCAGCTGCGGCGGTTCCGCAGCCACGACGCCGCCCAGTGCGCCAAGCTGAACGCCGGCACCGACGTGCGGCTGGCCGGCATGGTGATCGAACTCATCCCGAAGCTCGTCAGCAAGGGGCGGAACGCCGGCAACCGCTGGGCGATCGTGCGGATCGAGGACTTCAGCGGGGCGGTCAAGTGTATCCTGTGGTCGGACCAGTTCCAGCGGTTCGGGGACGAGGTGAAGGCGGACGCCATCCTGCTGTTCGACGGCAAAGTCGAATGGCGGGAGGGGTCGGGCGAGCCGGATGTGATCGTCGAGCGGGTGCTGACCGTCGAGCAGGCGAAGGCCGAACTCACCCGCGGGGTGGTGCTGCGGATGGCGTACCGCACCGACGACGACGGGCGGCAGACGTTCGACACCCTGGGCAAAATCCTGAAGCAGGCGAAGGGGCCGTGCCCGGTGTACCTGGCGGTGCAAGACCCGGCCGGCCGGTCGGCGCAGTTCAAGTTGCACGCCGACTACTTCGTCAACCCGACGCAGGTGCCGGTCGAGCAACTGGAGATGATCCTCGGACCGGGGGCGGTGCTGTTCACCGGACGATGAAGTTAGCCCGACGCGCCAGCGAGGGGTGAGGCCCGACCCTCGCTGGCGCGTCGGGCTAACCCGAGGGGCAGTGCTGTTCACCGGGCGGTAGATTGACAGGGTGGCCCGCTCTCTCCGAGAGCGGGTTCGGAACTCCCGCTCTCGGAGAGAGCGGGCCACCCTGAGAGCCATCCCATGAAAGCCGCGTACTACGACGCCACCGGCGGGCCGGAGGTGATCCGGTTCGGCGACCTGCCCACCCCCGAGCCGCAGGCCGGCGAGGTGCGGGTGAAGGTGGTCGCCGCCGCCCTCAACCCGGTGGACACCTACATCCGCGCCGGCAAGGTGGCGATGCCGCTGCCCAAGCCGTTCATCCCCGGCTGCGACCTGGCCGGCACGGTCGAGGCGGTCGGTCCAGGCGTGACGCGGTTCAAAGTGGGCGACCGGGTGTGGGGCAGCAACCAGGGGCTGCTCGGGCGTCAGGGCACGTTCGCCGAGTACTGCTGCGCGAGCGAGGAATTTCTGTACCCGCTGCCGGCCGGTGTCCGGGAATCGGACGCGGCGGCGCTGGCGCTCGTCGGCATCACCGCCCACCTCGGGCTGTTCTGGCGGACGAACCTGAAGGCCGGCGAGACGGTGTTCGTGAACGGCGGCACCGGCGGGGTGGGCCTGTGCGTGGTGCAGATGGCGAAGGCGGTGGGGGCGAAGGTGGTCACCACCGTCGGGTCGGCGGCGAAGGCGGAACTGGCGAAGCAACTCGGGGCGGACACGGTCATCAACTACAAGACGGAAGACGTGGCGGCGGCGGTGAAGGCGGCGACCGACGGCCGCGGGGCGGACGTGTTTTTTGAAACGCTGCCGCCGACCGACCTCGACCGCACGGTGGACATGATGGCCCCGCGGGGGCGGATCGTGGTGATGGCCGGGCGGCAGGCGCGGCCGGTGTTCCCGAACGGCCCGTTCTACGTGAAGGGGTTGTCGCTGTTCGGGTTCGTCATGTTCGCCATGACCGCGGACGAGCAGCGGGCGTGCGCGAACGACATGAACTCGTGGATCGCGAGCGTCAAGCTGCGGCCGCTCATCGGCAAGACGTTCCCACTCAGCGAAGCCGCCGCGGCCCACCAATTCCAGGAGGAGAACACGGTCGGCGGCGCGGGCACGCTGACGGGCAAGGTGCTGGTGGTGATGTCTTGAGTGTGGTGCGCCCACCCCCTGGGGGGGGTCCAAACCCCCCAC
>JALHQU010000067.1:0-13633 GCA_022841795.1 Fimbriiglobus sp. | reverse complement strand
GTTGCTGGTGTTTTTTTTTTTTGTGTGGTCCGAACACGCCGTGTGCGGGAACCAACACCCGCACACGGCGTGTGCGGACCACACTCGCGGCAACAGCGATTCACGAAATCGTCATCGACGGCAACAGGCGCGGCCGATACCTCATGACCCGCGCCACTATTCGGTGTGGATGGTATCGGCTGCGCCACCCGCCCGCCGAGAACTTCGCGCACCAACCGCGCCTGCAACTTGTATTTCCATGCCGGTGCGTTACTATTCGTTCTTAAAGTGCGTCGCTCGCCGACCTCATGCGGCCCGACGACACTGCCCGGTGTGCGGCCCGCGGTCGTCGCGGCCCGCCGGGTGAAGACCCCGAGAGGTCATCGGCTTTATGTTCCCCAACTCCGAGGCGACGGCTCCGCTGCCTCCGTCCCGCACGACCTCCCCCGACCCGGCCTCGTGCGGCCTCGACGACGAACCCCCGAGTACCCCGCGCCGCCACCCCATCTGGAAGGACGTCCCCGACCACCAGTGGGACGACTGGAAGTGGCAGCAGCAGAACTCGATCCGGTCCGTCCGCCAGCTCCGCGGCCTGCTCCCGTTCACCCGCGACGAGCTGGAAGCCATCGGCAAGCTGGAAGCCGACTACAAGCTGGCCATCCCGCCGTACTACTTCTCGCTCATCAACCCGGACGACCCGGAAGATCCCATCCGGCTACAGTCCGTCCCGTCGCCGCTGGAGGCCGAGGGCGGGTTCGAGCTGGACGACCCGCTCGAAGAGGACAAGGACTCGCCGGTGAACGGCCTGACGCACCGCTACCCGGACCGGGTGCTGATGCTGACCACGCCGAACTGCACCATGTACTGCCGGTACTGCACGCGGAAGCGGGCCACCCTCACCCGCGGCGGGTGGGAGGGGATCAGCAAGGACGACGAGCGGATGATCGATTACATCCGCCGGCACCCGGAGATCAAGGACGTGGTGGTGAGCGGCGGCGACCCGCTCACACTGCCCGTCCCGAAGCTGCGGTACTACCTGGAGAACCTGAAGGCCATCCCGCACGTCGATGTCATCCGCATCGGCACGCGGGTGCCGGTGACGCTGCCGCAGCGGCTGTACGACGAGGAGTTGCTGTCGCTGCTCGAGTCCGCCGAAAAGGTGTACATCCAGACGCACTTCAACCACCCGCGGGAGGTCACCCCGGAAGCCGCCCGTGTGTGTCGCAGCCTGCTCCGCCGCGGGATGATGATCAACAACCACTCGGTGCTGCTGAAGGGGGTGAACGACAGCCTGCAGACGATGCGGAACCTGCTCCGCGGGCTGCTGCGGATCAAGGTGCGGCCGTACTACCTGTTCCACTGCGACCCCGTCACCGGCGCCGGCCACTTCCGCACCAGCGTGTGGAAGGGGCTGGAGATCATGGAAGGCCTCCGCGGGCACACGTCCGGCATCGGCATCCCGACGTATGTGGTGGACAGCCCGCACGGCGGCGGCAAGATCCCGCTCATGCCGAACTACATGGTGAGCATGAGCGACGACGCCGTCATCCTGCGGAACTACGAAGGCATGTTGGTGCGGTACCAGGCCGAAGACAAGCCCGGCACCATCACCCGCACCCCCACCCGCGGCGTCAGCGGGCTGATCCAGGGGGACAAGACCAGCCTGATGCCGGAGGGGAACGAGCGGATGGCCCGCCGGCGGAAGCTGCAGCTGATCGACGACGCCCCGGCCGGGTGCGGCGACCACCCCGAGCCGGCCGAACCGCGCCAGTCGCGGCACGGGTCGGCCATCCTGTCGCTGCCGATGATGAACGGCCAGCACGCGGCGAACGGGTAGGTGTCTGTGTTAGCCCGACGCGCGAGCGAGGGGCGAGCCACCTGAGGGATGGGTGGTTCGCCCCTCGCTCGCGCGTCGGGCTAACAGGAGGGAACCAGTCATGCGCGTCGGAATCGCCTTCACCCTCAAGCCCGACTCCCTGCCGGCCGGCGCCCCGGACGACGCGCACGAGGAGTTCGACAGCCCGGTCACCATCACCGCCATCGCCGACGCCCTGCGGCAACTCGGGCACAGCGTCGTCGAACTCGGCGACGGCAAGCAACTGGTCGAACGCCTGCTCGCCGACCCGCCCGAGTTCGTGTTCAACATCGCCGAGGGCACCGGCACCAGCCGCAACCGCGAGGCCCGCGTGCCGGCCGTGTGCGAGATGCTCGGCATCCCGTACACCGGGTCCGACCCGCTCACCCTGGCGGCGGCGCTGGACAAGGACATGACCCGGCGGGTGGTCGGCGAGGCCGGCATCACACTGCCGAAGGGGTTCGTCCTGGCCCCGCCGCCCGCCCCCTACGACGGCGACTTCGCCGAGTTCCCCGCCCTGCTCGAAGCCCACGACCTGACCGTGCCGGTGATCGCCAAGCCGGTGTGCGAGGGGTCGAGCAAGGGCATCCGCAACCGCTGCCTGATCGAATCCGCGGACCAGTTCGGGCCGGTGGTGGCCGAGTTGTGGGCGAACTACCGCCAGCCGGTGCTGGTGGAGGAGTTCATCGCCGGCGAGGAGGTGACGGTCGGGGTGGTGGGGAACGACCCGCCCGAGGTGCTGGGGGCCATGCGGGTGGTGCCGAACACGGCCACCGACAAGTTCGTGTACAGCCTGGAGGTGAAGCGGAACTGGGAGCAACTCGTGACGTATGAGTGCCCGGCGAAGCTGCCGGCGGGCGTGCAGGAGCGGCTGGAGCAGGAGGCGCTGGCGGCGTTCGAGGCGATCGGCTGCCGGGACGTGGCCCGCATCGACTTCCGCATCCGCGACGGCGTGCCGTACTTCATCGAGGTGAACCCGCTGCCGGGGCTGAACCCGATCTCCAGCGACCTGATCCTCATCTCGAAGGCGGTGGGGGTGAGCCACGCCGAACTCATCCGCCGCATCTTCACCGCCGCCGTCGAGCGGCAATAAACACCGACCGCCTGCGGCGGTCGGCGGGCCGCCACAGAGGGCGGCCCCTACAGGCCAGGGTTTGTAGGGGCCGCCCTCTGTGGCGGCCCGCGGGTCCGGCTCAAGCCGGACCCGCCTTTCTGCCGTCACTTCACCTCGTACCGCAACTGCTCCGCCGGGGTGAGCGGCCGCGGGGCGCGGCGGAGGGCGTCGGCCACCGGGTCGAGCGACCACACCCGCACCACGCCGTCCGTCGAGCCGGTCGCCACCGACTCGCCGTTCGGGTGGAACGCCACGAACTTCACCGGGCCGGGGTGCCCCATGTACACGGCGACGAGTGCGCCGGTGGCGGCGTCCCACACGGCGGCGGTGCCGTCGGCCGACCCGGTCACCACCCGCCGGCCGTCGCGGGTGAACTCGGCCGCGACGACCGGCGCCTCGTGCCCGGTGAGGGTGGCGACGGCCTTCCCGGTTTCCGCGTCCCAGACGTACCCCGCCCGACCGCGGGCGGTGAACAGCCGGCGGCTGTCCGGGCTGAACCGGGCCAGCTTGGCTACGCTCAACTGACCGGGCAGCTTGGCCACGTCTTTCCCCGTGCCCGCGTCGATCAGCGTGCCCGCCTCCTTGCCGAGGAACACCCGCCGCCCGTCCGCGCTCAGCGCGTCCACCGCGGTCGTACCCCACTGCTCGGTCGCGAACTCCCGGCGGACGCGGCCGTCCGGTCCGTCCAGCAGCAGCGCCCCGCCCTGCGCCGGCTGGGTGAGCAGCAGCCGGCCGTCGGCGGAGAACACCGGGCGGCTTGTTGACTCAACCCGGTCCGCGGTCTGGAACACCAGCTTCTGCGTCTCCACGTCCCACACCCGCACGAACCCGGCGTCCTCGGACGAACTCCGCGACCCGGAGATCACCCCGCCCCGGCTCTGAACGCCGCCGTCGGTGACGGTCAAAACGCGCTCCCCGTCCGGGGTGAAGGTGGCATAGTTCGCCCCGAACTTGTGGTCGCGGAACTGGCACCGCTCGGCCCCGGTGGCCGCGTCCCACACGTGGACCGCGGACTCGTTCACCTTTTTTCGGTCCACGGTGGCGGCGGTGGTCTGCGAGGCGGTGACGACCCACTTGCCGTCCGCCGAGAAGGCGGCGTGCCGCACCTCGCCGAGTTCGCGGCCGGTGCCCAGCACCAGCAACTCGCGGCCGGTGGCCGAGTCGAACACTCGCGCAGTTTCGTCCACCGATGCGGTGAGCAGTTTCGTTCCGTCCGGGCTAAACGACAGGGCGGTTAACCCTTTCGTGTGCCCGCGGATCAACCGCGCCAACTCCGCCACGGCCCCCGTCGTCCAGACGCGGGCTGTCGTGTCCCCAGCGGTCACCACCCGCATGCCGTCCGGGCTGAACGCGGCGCCGCGGACGGGGCCGGCGTGCCCGTGCAGGTGGGCCAGCACGTTGCCGGTGGGAACCTCCCACAACCGGGCCGTGCGGTCGTCGGAGGTGGTGAGTACCCCCCCGCGGTCCGGGCTGAACCGCACCGAGCGGACGGCCGCCTGGTGCCCGCGGAAGACGAGCATCTCGGCGCCGGTGGCCGCGTCCCACAGCCGGGCGGTCTTGTCGCCGCTGGCGGTCGCCAGCCACTCGCCGAACGGGCTGAACGCGATGTCGTGGACGGAATCGGTGTGCCCTTTCAGGGTGAACTTCTCCTCCCCGCCGGCCGCCGCGTCCCACACGGCCGCCACGCTGTTCCCGAACGCCACCGCCACCCGCTTGCCGTCCGGGCTGAACGCGCCGGCCGACGACTCCCACCGCGTGCCGAAGGTGGTGGCGGCGGGCCGGGACTTCGTCAGCGCGGCGATCGGCTTGCCGGTGTCGGCGTCCCACACGCGGGCCAATTTCGTCTCCCCGCCGGTCTGCCACGCCGTTCCGCCGCCCAGACCGTGACCCGCCCCGGCCGGCCGGTTAATCGGCCCCGGATCGACGGCGGCCGGCGGCTCGCCCACTTTCAACTCCTTCTCGTACAGCTGCGATGCGTGGCGGCCGTTGGTCGAGACGGTCAGCACCCGCTTGCCGTCCGGGCTGAACACCGCCGTCAGCAGGGAACACTCGTGCCCCTCCAGGGCGAGCAGGTGGTCGCCCGTCTCGGCGTCCCACAGGCGGGCGGTGTTGTCCCAACTGGCCGTCAGCAGCCGTTTGCCGTCCGGGCTGAACCGCACCGACACAACCCGCTGCGTGTGTTTGCCCCGCAGGTGGATCACGTCTTTCCCCGTGTCGGCGTCGAACACGAACACGGTGCGGTCGGTGAACACGGCGGCGTCCGGCTGCTTTTGGTCGGAGTAGCGGACCAGGTACGCCCCCTCGACGGCCACCGCCACCCGCTTCCCGTCCCGGCTCCAGTCCACGGCACCGACCGGCAGCGGCACCCCCTTCCAACTGGCCAGCAGCTTGCCGGACTCGGCGTCGTGGATGGTGACGGCCGGCTCGGTGTCGTTCGACAGGGTGCGGGCCACCAGTACCCGCTTGCCGTCCGGGCTGAACTTCGCGTGGCCGACGATGTGTTTGGCGGTGATCGTCCGCACCTCCCGGCACGAGCCGGCCGCGGAGTACAGCGCGGCGAAGGTGAGGTGGTGCGGGTGCCGCCGCACGCCCTCGGCCGACAGCAGCAGCGCCAGCGCCGGGTCGGACGGCCCGACGGCCGTGGCCTCCGCCGCCAGCCGCAGCCCGTCCGCCCGCACCACCGCCTTCGCCTTGTCCGCGAGCGCGGCCACCGCCTTCGCCTTCTCCTCGCTCTCGGCTTTTTGCGCCGCTTCCGCCTTCGTCCGCTCGGCTTCCGCGTCCTCGCGGGCTTTATCCGCCTCGGCTTTCTGCTTGAGCGCCATGCCGGAGGAGAACTCGGCCACCGTGGTCTGGAACCGTGCGATGTTCCACATGACGAACGTGCTGCTCGCGCCGATCATCAGCACGCACACGATCGCCGCCGCCCACCACTGCACCGCCTTCCGCCGCTTCGCCTGCTCGGTCGCCCGCACCTCGGCGGCCAGCTTGTCCCGCTCGGCCAACTCGGCCCGCTCGTCAGCCGCCCGCCGGAGTTGCGCCACCGCCGCCGCCACCTCGTCCCCGGTCGCCGGCCGGTCCGCCGCTTCCACGCTCAGGCACCGCTTGCACAACGCGATCAGGTCCGGGTCGGCCCCGCTCGCGTTCAGCCGGGCCAGCGCGTCGGCCGTCTTCCCCCGCATGGCGTTGATGCGGACGCTCTCCGCGTCGCCGCCGTCGAACGGCGGCTTGCCGGTGAGCAGCACGCACAGCAGGGCGCCCAGACCGAACACGTCGCTCCGGGTGCCGATCTGGGCGGTCTCGCCGACCGCCTGTTCGGGCGACATGAACGCCGGGGTGCCGAGCACGCTGCCCGCCTGGGTGTAGCTGCCGTCCGAGTCGCGGGTGGTGCGGATGACCGACGGGGCGACGGTGGCTTCGGGGTCGGCCGGGTCTCGGGCCGCTGACGCGGCTCCGCTCGCCAAGACCTTGGCCAGCCCCCAGTCCATCACCTGCACTTCGCCGAACGCCCCGACCATTACATTCGCCGGCTTCAAGTCCCGGTGGATGACCCCCTTGCTGTGCGCGAACCCGACCGCCTGACACACCGCCTCGAACACGCCGAGCCAGCGGGTCGAGTTCGGCCCTTCGGCCTTGAGCAGCACGTCGAGCGTCTGCCCCTTGATGAGCTTCATGGCCAGGAACGGGCGACCGTCGGGCAGTGACCCGACGCGGTACACCGGCGGGATGCCGGGGTGCTGGAGTTGGCTGGTGATCTGTGCTTCTTCGACGAACCGAGCGGCGGTCGGCGAGCCGGGGGCGAACCGCTCCTGGAGCACCTTCACCGCCACCTCGCGGTTCAGCTCCCGGTCGCGGGCGCGGAACACCACGCCCATGCCGCCGCGGCCGACTTCCTCGTCCAGCTCGTACCCCGGCGGTGCGGGCGGTGCGGAGTGATCCCCCAACTCGGTCGATGTACCATCGCCCGACCGCGTCGGCGCCGGGTCGGCGGCGGTGCGGGTGGGGGGGTCCATCGGGTGGCTCCGCGGGGGGCGGGATTAGTATGGCGGGCGTGCGAGCTGATGTCGAGGGCCGCGTCACTCCAGGTCCCACACCAGCAGCTCGCCCAGCCGGCAGCCGGCGGCGGCGGTCAGCCCGTCCGGGGCGACCGCCAGGCTCCGCACCGCATCCGCCCGCCACGCCCACTCGGTGATCGCCCCGCCGGTGGCCGCGTCCATCTGCCGCACCCGGTTCCGCAGCCCGACGGTCAGCAGCGTCCGCCCGGCCGGGTCGAACGCCAGCGGCGGCAGCCACAGGTCGGCGGCGCGGTCGGCGTGGGTGCCGCGGCCGGCCACCGGGTCCGGCCGCTCCACGGTGAACAGCGGGTACAGCACCTTCCGCTTGCGGGCCGGCTCGTCCTCCGCGGCATCGACTGGGCGGTCGTCAGCGGCCACGGTGGACAGGTCGAACACGGCCAGCGAGTCGCCGGTGCCGACGGCCAGCTTCGAACTGTCCGGGGATGCGACCGCCAGCCACGGGCGGCCGAGCCGCAGCCCGGACTGCACCTCGGCCACCACCCGGCCGGTGTTCAAATCGAGCAGCACCGGGCGGGTCGCCCGGCGGAGGCCGAGGCCGAACCGGGCGTCCGGGGTGACGGCGACCAGCCCGGCGGTGGAGCGGATCGGGATGCGACGGGTGCCGGTGCCGCCGGTCGCCGTGACCACCCCGCAATCGACCGTACCGATGGCGTCCTGAAACGTGGCGTCGAACCAGCGGAACCCGTTCGGGGTGAAGGCGACGGCGGCGAATCCCGGCGGGGAGTTGAAGGTGTTGAACGACCCGGTGCGGGTGTCGAACACCCGGCACCGTTTCGGGCACTGCACGGCGACGAGCGGGCGGGTGGGGTGAGCGAGCAGGTGGGAGAACGAGTTGGCGTTCGGGGCGTCTAGCATCGCCCGGATGTCGCCATTCGACCGATCGCGGACGGCCACGCCGGTGTGCGGCTGGGCGGTGACGATCTCCCCGTCGGCGGTGAACCCGACGCGGACGATCGGCTGCCGCGGGCTGAACCGGAACCGCTGCACGCCACCGCCCTCCGAAAGCCGCCGACGGGTGGTGTACGGCGCGACGGCGTCGGGCGCAACCGGGGATGGACTCTTCGCTGGTGTCCGGCCTTCAGGCCGTCTTCAAAGCAACGGAAGACGGCCTGAAGGCCGGACACCAGCGAAGACACCTGGCGGGCGGACGGGGTTCGCCGGAGCGGGACGGGCGGACGGCGATCGCACCGCCGTGGGGACCGGGGACTGGCTCATTTTCGCCCCGACCTGCCTCGGTGTGTGGCGGATGCCGAAAATGTGCCTGTCCCCGTGTTCCGCGGCGGGTGACAGGGGACAGGCACATTTTCGGCAATCGGGCAGGTCGGCGGGGGGCCCGCGACGAGAATGAGCCAGTCCCCGTCACCCGTCGCCGCCGAAGAACGAGTCGAACATGGCGCCGAACGGGTTGGCCTGCTTCAGCAGCTCCTCGATCTTCGGCAGCAGCCGCTTGTGCCGCTCGTCCGGGCTGGCCTCGGCCAGCGCCCGCGCCTTCCGCAACTGCTCCGTCACCTTGTACCCGCCGCGGGTCTTCGCCAGTGCCGCCTCGGCCAGGCAGAACGGGAACACCGGGTTCCGCGGGAACCGCCGGGCCAGCTTCGGGGCCAGCTTCCGCACCAGCGTCTGCTGCCCCCGCGAGTTCAGGATCACCGTCAGCCCCTCGAACTCCACCTCCGGGCCGGTGCCGTCCGCCGCCCGCACCATCGCGTCGTACACCTTCTTCTCCTGCGTCTTCTGCCCGGTGTACGTCAGCCCCTCGTGGTGGAACACGTCCCACCCGGCGACCAGCATGTTCGCCTCCTTCGGGTCGGGCGGCTCGGCCAGCGCGGCGGTGAACGCCTTGCTCGCCGCACTCTTGTCCGCCGGCTTCAGCTTGAGCAGCACGGCGTTGACGTGCAGGTACAGCCGCACCGTCAGGCGGGCGCCGGGCAGGGCGAGTGCGGTGGCCTCGTCCTCGGCCGCCTTCTCCTTCTCGCCGAGCTTGCGGAACAGCGTGGCCCGCAAGGCGAAGTAGCTCGGCCGCATCTCGGTTCGCACCAGTTCCTCGTCCGCGTTCAGCGCGGCCATTCCATCTGTCGGCTTGCCGGCGATGGCCACCCGGCGGGCGTGGGCCAGGTGGGCGGCGGCGGCGAAGTGCCGGGCCATCGCGTCGAGCGGGTTCAGGGCGAGCGCCCGCTTCCGCAGGTCCAACCCCTCGGCCGCCCGCCCCTGTTTCAGCAGCAGCGTGCCGAGCGCGTTCAGGAAGAACACCGACTGCGGGTTGTGCCGCAGGTGGTCGCGGGCCGCCGCCTCGGCGTCCGCCGCCTTCCCGAGCAGCACCGCCCGGTTGAACAACTCGCGGGTGGGCGGCTCCCACTCCGGGGCCAGTTCGATCGCCCGCTTCAGGTACACGCTCGGGTCGATCGGCTTCCGCTTCGTCGCCCGCTTCCGCCCGGCCGGGGCGAAGAACCCGCCCAGGTCGACGTCGAACGGGTCCGGGTCGTTCGCCTCGTCCTCCAGGTCGGCGGCGATCCCGCCCATGCGGTTCAGGATCACCGCCCGCCCGCGGTCGGCCACCGCCGCCGGCCACTCCGCCGGGTACCCGCTCAGCCAGCCCTCGTAGGCCGCCCACCGCTGGAGCGCCACCTCCTTCTCGCCGATCTCCTCGAACACCAGCGCTTCGAGTTTGTGGAACGCCGGGTCGTCCGGCGGGGCGCCGAACAGCTTCCGATACCGGGCCAGGTCGTCCTGCTCGCCCTGCCGGGCGATGACGTGGTAGAAGCAGTTCGCCAGCCGCGGGAGCAGGGGCGGGGCGGCCGTCTTGATCGCGTTCACCGCCGACTCGGCCGCCTTGAACGCCGCCCCCAGCTTCTTCTTCCCGGCCAACTCCGCCTGCACCTTCCGCAGCTTGCCGGCCAGCCCGCCGGCGTTCAGCCCCTGGAACTGCTGGGCCGCGGCCGGTTGCGCGCCGGCGAACGCCGGGTCGATCTTGGCCCGGATCGGGGCGGCCAAGCGGAACGGCCACCGCTCGGCGGACAGGCGGGTGAAGTTCTCGACCGCCCGCGGGTCGTCGCCGGTACTCCACGCGATCAGCCCGCGGACGAGCAGCTTCCACTCGATCAGCGGGGACGACAGGCCGACCGCGTTCAGAGCCTCGCGGGCCGGCTCGTCCTTGCCGGCGGTGTAGTGCAGGAACGCGGTGGTGATCGCGTCGTACTGCGGCCGCAGCGGTTCCGGCAGGGCGTCCCGGTTCCGCGTCCGCACCGCCCAGTCGGCGAAATGAGCGGTGATCGTGTTCAGCAGTGTCGGCTCGGCCACCGCGGTCGCTTTCGCCAGCAGCCCGCCGCGGGCCAACTGCACCGCCAGCCGATTCTTCCACTCCGGTTCGGACCACCGCGCCAGTTCCACCTCCGCGACCAGCCGCTGGAATTCGGCCGTGCGGCCTGTGTCGGCGTAGTGGGCCAGCGCCTTCAGTTCCGTCTCCCGCACCAGGGTGTCGGCCGCGGCCGACAACTCCCGCGCGAACACCCCCTTCGCCAGTTCGACGGCGGCGGCGAAGTTGCCGGCGCGGACGGCGGCGTCCACCTTCTCGGCGGTGGGGCGGGCGGGCGGCGGCGGTTGACGTTTGCGGGCCACGGCGACTCCTGCTCGACGATTGGGGGCGTTCCCCGCCCTGCGTGTACTATATCCGCACGCCTTCATCCGACCGACCCGACATGAACCCGCGTTCCGCCGTCCTGCTCTCCCCGTACCGGCCGCCCACCTCGTACCCGGTGAGCCTGAACCCGGAGGAAGCGGAGGCGTGGCTGAACGGGTACTTCGCCCTGTGGCACCCGGCGGTGCTGGCGACGGTCGGGCGGCCGCCGGTGGCCGCGTCCACCTACGACCATGACGTGCCGCAGGCGACTCACCTGTACGTGGTGCCGACCGGCCCGACCCTGTATCAGCCGGCCGACTGGGGCGAGCAGGTGGCGGCGGCGAACGGGGCAGCGTTCAAGGCCACGTCGGACCGGGCCGAGACGACGGCGAACCTGCACGCCGCCGTCCGCGAGTTCGCCGACCGCAACCCAGAGTGTGCGGCCGACAAACTCTCGACCCCGGATGAGGTGGTGCGGCTGTTCGAGGCGGTCGGGTTCGGCTACCTGCTGGTGGAAGCGCTGTTCGACGCCGCCAGCCACGACCGCATGCTCGACGACGCCGGGTTCTGGGCGGACGTGACCGCGGCGGCGACGGCGGACACAGGCGATATGCGGAAGCATTTGAAGGAAGCGGTCGAGAAGCTGACCGCCGCCCGGCGGGTGCTGAACACGAACGACGTGAAGCTGATCGACCTGTTCCTGCCGACGGCCGAGCCGACCGGCTCGCCGTGGCCGGCGTCGCTGAGTGCCGGGCTGCCGCTGTCCGTCCTCGCCCCGGCCGAGTGGCTGGAGCAACTGGCCGAGCGGCACCCGGAGCGGTTCGCCGAGCTGAAGGCGAAGATCCTCCCGGATTTGCCTTCGGTGGTGGATTTGTGCGTCGGGGCGTACCGGGAGCGGGACGACGCGGTGCTGCCGGCCGAATCGCAGTGGTGGAACTTGCGGGCCGGGCGGGCGGCGGTGAAGACGCTGTTCGGCGTGGCGCCGACGGTGTACGCCCGGCAGCGGTCGGCGTACCACCCGCACCTGCCGTCGTGGCTGCTGCACGCCGGGTACAAGAACGCGGTGATGGTCGGGTTCGACGGGGCGATGGTGCCGTCGCGGAACGCGGTGGTGCTGAACTGGTCCGCCCCGGACGGCAAGGCGCTGGACACGTTCAGCCGCACCCCGGTGCCGGCCGCCGACCCGCTCACCTTCTTCAACCTGGTGTACACCCTGCACCAGGCGTTCAGCACCGACTCCACACCAACGGTCGCGTTCCAGCACTCCGGGGAACCCGCCGCGATCGGGTACGAGCAACTGCTGGCGCTGGGCGAACTCGGCGAGGCGTGCGGCGAGTGGGTCGGCCTCGGCCGGTTCCTCGGCGACCACCACTACGGCGACTACCTCGGCAGCACCACCGCCGACGACTACTTCAACGACTACCTGGACGACCGGGTGACGCACCGGAAGCGGCCGGACCCGGTGAGCGGGTTCGCCGCGCACCTGCGGCAGCGGCGGCGGATCGACTCGGCGTACACGCTGGCGGCGCTACACCGGATGCTGACCCCGCCGGGGGAGGCGGACGAGCGGCTGATAGCGGAGTTGGAAGCGGCGGAGCGGGAGGTGGAGTTGAACCCGGACCCCACCCCCCGGCCCCCTCCCCGAACCGGAGAGGGGGAGAAAGACAACCACCCTCTTACTCCCCCTCTCCGGTTCGGGGAGGGGGCCGGGGGGTGGGGTCTAGAAACCCAGTTCGCCCGCCAACTGGCCGACCGCATCCAGGTGCGGTCAGCCCCGAGCCAGCCCGGCCTGCTGGTGTTCAACCCGTGCAACTTCACCCGCCGCGTCGCCCTCGAACTGGACGACTTCGGCGGGCCGATCCCGGTATCAGACCCGGTGAAGGCGGCCGAGTTCAGCGGGCGGGCGGCGAAGCTGGTGGTGGAAGTGCCGTCGCTCGGGTTCGCCTGGGTGCCCCGCGGCACGCCGGGCGGACCTCAGCCGAAGGCCCGCATCAAGTCGGCCGAGAACACCGTCGTGCGGAACGAGTTCGTCGAGGCCGACTTCGACCCGATCACCGGGGCCATCCGCGCCGTGCGGGACCTACGGTCGCGGATGAACCGCCTGGGCATGCAACTGGTGTTCAACCCCGGCAGCAAGACGAAAGCGCGGAGCGTGACGGTGACGAACGCCGGGGCGGCGCTCGGCGAGGTGACGTGCGACGGCGACATCGTGGACGAGCATGACAAGCTGTTGTGCCGGTTCCGCCAGCGGTTGCGGGCGTGGGTCGGCCGGCCGGTGCTGGAACTGCGGATCGACCTCGACCCGGTTCACCACCCGACCGGCTACCCGTGGCACGCCTACTACGGGGCGCGGTTCGCCTGGCGGGACCCGCGGGCGGCGCTGTTCCGCGGGGCGAACGGGTCGAACGACCGCAGCACCTACACCCGCCCGGTGTCACCGGACTACTTCGAGCTGCGGATCGGAGCGGAGCGGACGTTCGTGTTCACCGGCGGGCTGCCGTTCGTGCAGAAGCACGCCGACCGCATGGCCGACGTGGTGCTGCTGCCGGAGGGCGAACAGGCCCGGTCGTTCGAGCTGCTCGTCGCGTTCGACCGCGACCACCCGATGCAGACGGCCCTCGGGTGGGTGACGCCCAGTCCGCTTGTGCGGACGGACAAAGGCCCGCCGCACATCGGCCCGAGCGGATGGCTGGCCCACGTCGATTTACCCAGCCTGCTCATGACCTCGCTGCGGCCGGTGGCCCCCGGCGACGGGATGAGTCGGGCGGTGGCGATGCGGCTGATCGAGACGGCCGGGTTCGGCGGGGCGGCGGAGGTACGGTTCGCCCGCGACCCGGACCGGGTGAGCCACGTGGACGGAGCCGATGTGGTCGGCGGCTCGCTCACCGTGGCCGAGGGTGGCACGACGGTCGAGTTCTCGGCGAACGAGGCGTTCCGCGTGAAGGCAGAGTGGGTTTAGAGTGTGGTCCGCACACGCCGTGTGCGGACCAGAGCAGGAC
>JALHQU010000066.1:10363-31339 GCA_022841795.1 Fimbriiglobus sp. | reverse complement strand
GAGTGGAACACGCCGGCCCGCTGGTCGAACTGCTCGCGCTGACCGACAGCCCCGAGTGGGCCGAATACTGGGACGCCAACCCCCTCGCCGCATGACTGCCTACTTCCAGTGGCACACCCCCGCAATGGACAGCCGTCTTCGCCGCGACCTCCGGGAGCGGTGATAGCTCGGCCGCTCCCGGAGGTCGCGGCGAAGAACCAAGCCCGCTGCTACTTGTGTGCGTTCCCGGCCAGGGTCCGCATCCGCGTGAGCAGTTCCTCGCTGAACCGGGCGACCGCCTGCGTTTTGGCCCGGCTGATCGCGTCCTTCTCCTCGATCAGGAACGTCGGGCGGATGATCTTCCCCTCGCCCTCGGCCTGCGTCCCGGCGTACACGTACCCGTTGTCCACGTCGAACAGGCACCCCTCCATCAGGAACAGGGCATCGACGTGGCTGCCCGGCACCACATACCCGCCGACGATGGTCAGGTACAGCATCGACGCCGGGTTTTTGTAGCTGTCGGTCTGCGCCGCCCCGTTGATCACCAGCAGCACGTCCGCCCCGCACTTGGCCGCCGCCACCCGCAGGTCCTTGAAGTTCGGCTTCTCGCCGGTGAGCATCTCGGGCAGCGGGAACACGTCGGCGGCGATGCCGTCCTTCACCAGGGCGGCCGCCAGCGGTTCGAGCACGGCCCGGTCGTCCGGCGTCCACCGCCAGTCGCCGCGGCCGGCCGGGTTCAGGTAGTACGCCACCCGGCACGGCAGCTTGAGCTGCGGCTTCATCGACCGGGCTTCGGTGATGGCCGCGTCGGACACCTGGAGTGAGCCGTCGGTCAGCCGCTCTTGAAGGGCGGCGCGGTCGAACCCGTGCGCACACCCGGCGACGAGGATCGGGACGAGCAGAAATGCCTTCCACGCTTTCACGGGAACCTCCGTGGGCCGGGGTGAGGAGCGTTCGGATCGTCGTGCGGTGTTGCGGGGGAATATCGGGCGGAATTGTGCGAGTCAATGCGGACCGGGCAACGGGTTGCCGGCGAGCCGCCGGTGTAGGGCAAGTTTCCAACTTGCCGTGGCAAGATGAAATCTTGCCCCACCGTCGCCGAGAACACCCCGGCCGCACCCCACCTCCCGCCGCATAATGACCCCACCGCCCCGCCGGACGCCCGCTTCATGCCCGCCGATTCGCCCGAGCCGATCGACCCGTTCCTGGCCCTGTTGGGGCGGGTGGGGCTGCTCACCCCGGAGCAGCAGCGGGAGATGGCGGGGTGGGCGGCCGAGTTCCGGGCGGGGAAGGCGGCGGTGGCCCGCGAGTTGGTCCGCCGCGGGTGGGCGACGGCGTACCAGATGAAGGAGGCGGCCCAGGGGCGGTTGCACGAGTTGGTCATCGGCCCGTACCTGGTGTCCGACATCCTCGGCGAGGGCGGCATGGGGCGGGTGTACCACGCCCAGCACACCCGCCTCGGCCGGGACGTGGCGGTGAAGGTGATCCGCAAGGAGAAGCTGACCAACCCGCAGACGCTCCTCCGGTTCGAGCAGGAGATCCATGCCGCCGCCCAGCTCTCCCACCCGAACGTGGTGCTGGCGTTCGACGCCGAGACGGCCGACGGCAACCTGTTCCTGTCGATGGAGTACGTCGAGGGGACGGACCTGACGAAGCTGGTGCGGCAGAACGGGCCGATGCCCGTCGCCCACGCCTGCGACGCCGCCCGCCAGGCGGCGCTCGGGTTGCAGCACGCGCACGAGCGGGGCATGGTCCACCGCGACATCAAGCCGAGCAACCTGCTGTACACCCCGAAGGGGCAGGTGAAGGTGCTCGACTTCGGGCTGGCCATGCTGTACCACCCGGCCGCCCGCGGCGGGGACGCCGCCCACCGGGTGACGCAGGACGGGTTCGTCCTCGGCACCCCGGACTTCCTCGCCCCGGAGCAGGCGCAGAACCCCGGCGGGGTGGACATCCGGGCGGACATCTACAGCCTCGGGGCCACCCTGTTCTACCTGCTCACCGCCCGCGTGCCGTTCGACGCCCCGACGCCGACCGAGAAGCTGCTCAAGCACATCTCCGACCCGCCGCCGAGCGTGAACCAGCACCGGCCGGACGTTCACCCGCAGTTGGACGCCCTCGTGCGGTGGATGATGGCGAAGAAGCCGGAGGAGCGGCCGCAGACCCCGCTCGACGTGGCGATGGCCCTGGCCCCGTTCGGGGCGGTGCAGCCCGGCCCCGTCCCGCAGCCGGCGCCGCACCCGCCCGCAGAAGCCCCGGCGTCGGCGTCCGCCCTGCGGTTCGACTCGTCGATCGATACCGCCGCCCCGCGGATGAAGCCGGTGCGGGTGAAGGAGCCGAAGCGGGCGTCGTCGCTGCCGCTGCTGGCGATCGGCTGCGGGCTGGCGTCGGTGGTGTCGTTCCTGCTGCTGGCCGGGCTGTACGTCTGGCTCGTGCAACCGCTGCTGAACCCGGCCAAACCGCTGGAGGACGAGTTCGTCAACACCGCCGGGCAGCGGATGATCCAACTGAAGCCGGGCACGTTCACGATGGGGTCGCCGGACGCGGAAGAAGGGCGGGACACGAGCGAAGGCCCGCAGCATAAGGTGATGCTGACATCGCCTGTTTTCCTGTCCGCCACCGAGGTGACGCGGGCCGAGTACGTGCGGGTGATGGGCAGCTCGCCCGGCCCGCCGCCGGTGGCGATCTCGGACAAGGTGGTGGACCGCCTGCCGGCCGCCGGGGTGACGTGGGAGCAGGCGGCCGAGTTCTGCCGCCGCCTGACCGAGAAGGAGGCCGACCGCCGGCCGGGGTGGGAGTACCGCCTGCCGACCGAGGCCGAGTGGGAGTACGCCGCCCGGTGCGGCAGCGACGACCCGTTCCCGTGGGGCCGGCGGATCACCGTGTACACGCAGGGCATCTACCAGCCGACGCCGGCCGACCCCTACGGCGAGGCGAACCCGCAGATCGAGCGGTACCTGTTCGAGAACCGGCCGGCGCCGGTCGGGTCGAAGCCCGGCGACATCGACCACATGTACCACCGCCAGCCGAACCCGTGGGGGTTCTTCGACCTGAACGGGAACGTGTGGGAGTGGTGCGGGGACGTGTACACGGACTACACCGCGGACGACGCCACCGACCCCCGCGGGCCGGCCGGCGGGGCGTGGCGGGTGCAGCGGGGCGGGGCGTTCGACGGCCCGGCGACCGACTGCCGCGCCGCCGCCCGCCGCGGCGCCGACCCGACCGGCAAGGCGGCGAACGTCGGCTTCCGGGTGGTGTACGGGCCGAGGAAGTGATCTTCTGGAACCCGGAGCGGGAGCGACGGGGTGAAAATCACGCACCCCCTCGCTCCCGCTCCGGGTTCACCGAATAATTGCACATGCCCCCCATCCGCCTCCTGCCGTTCGCCGCCGCGTCCGGGCCGCTGAACATGGCCCGCGACGAGGCCCTGCTCCTGTCCGCCGCCGACCGCGGCGTGGCGTCCCTCCGCTTCTACACCTGGACCGAGCCGACCGTCAGCCTGGGGTACTTCCAGCCGGCGGGGGAGCGGGATCAACCTACCCCCCCCGGCCCCCCCTCCCTGGGAGGGAAGGGGGGAGACAGAGGGTCTTCGGCCTTTTCTCCCCCTCTCCCTCCGGGGGAGGGGGCCGGGGGGTGGGGTTCTTTATCATTCGTCCGCCGGGCGACCGGCGGGGCGGCCATCGTCCACGACCCGCCGACCGAGATCACCTACGCGCTCGCCCTGCCGCCCGGCCCGCACTGGCAGCCGCCGGGCGAGTCGTGGATTTGCCGGATGCACTACTTCGTCCGCGACGTGCTGCGGGCGAAGTGGGGCGTGACGGCGAAGGCGGTGGTGTGCGGGGAGGAGCGGAAGCTCGGCCCGGTGCTGTGCTTCTTACATCAGACGGCGGGGGATTTGGTGGTTGCGCATGAGACCCCACCCCCCGGCCCCCTCCCCGAACCGGAGAGGGGGAGAAAAGACACCTCTTCCTCCCCCTCTCCGGTTCGGGGAGGGGGCCGGGGGGTGGGGTCTTCCACCTCCAAAATCGCCGGCAGCGCCCAGCGGAAGTGGAAGGGCGCGCTGCTCCAGCACGGCAGCATCCTGCTGTCCCGCTCGCCGTTCGCCCCGCAACTCCTCGGCGTCGCCGACCTGACCGGCGTGACCATCGACCGCCGGCACCTCGCCGCGGCGGTGGTCGATCACTTCGCCACCCAAACCGGCTGGGCGGTCGAACCCGGCGACTGGACGGCCGACGAACTCGCCCTGGCCGACCGCACCGCCGCCGACAAGTACGCCTCCGCCGACTGGAACGAGAAGCGGTAACTGCCGTTTTCCCATCGCGGCACGACCGGGTAGCATGACGTAGGAGGTATGCCATGCCCCACGCCCTGTACGTCGTGCGGCGGATCGCGCCCGTCGACACCACGCGGGACACCATCCCGGACCCGCGGGACCAGTACCGCGCGGCGTTCGGCACCCAGGCCGAAGCCGAGGAACACGCCCGGCACCTGGACCGGGAGTACAAGCGGGCGGTCGCGCCGGTCGAGCCGAACCCGTTCCGCGAACGGCCGCTGAACGAACTGACCTCGCTACCCGAGTTCGCCCTGCGGGACTGGCTGACGGACGCCGGCATCGACCCGCCGGACGAAACCCCGCTCGCCGCCCTGTCGCCGCGGGAGATGAAGCGGAACGGCCGGGACGTGCGCTGGCGCATGTGGATCAACTGGTGGGACGAGTCGATGGCGTCCGGGGCGCTCACGCCCGAGCAGCGGGCGAAGGTGTGGGAAGCGCTCACCCTGCACCGCTTCCACGAGGTGGTGGACGCGCCGACCGCCGGGCCGAACAAGTCAGCCCCGGTGCCCGAGACGGTGTACGCCCTCGTCCGCCAGCGCTGGGAGTACGACGACTGCTTCTACTGCGGGGCGAACGACGCGCTGCGGGTGTACCGCACCCGCGAGCAGGCCGAGGCGGAACTGCACCGCCTACAGCCCGGACGCCCCACCGAGTGCCCGAACGGCGGGCCGGACGAACTGGTGGTGGTGGCCCTCCGGCACCGCCCGACGGAGGACTGAGCGATGGCGAAGGCCTGGGTTCACGCGGAGTCGTCGGCCAAGCGGTGGGGCGGGACGCCGGACGACTACATCCACATCCACGAGAAGATGGACAGCACCAAGATGGCGCACGCCGAGGTGACACACCGGTGCGTGTTCCACTCGGCGTTCGGCATCTTCGTCATTGAAGACATCTTCGGCCGTACCCTAACCAACTCGGCCGGGCGGGTGGTGCATGTGCGGGATGTCGCCGAACAGCACGTGCTGGAAGACCTGGGGTTCATCCCGAGCCTGAGTGACTGGCTGAAGGAGATGCCCAGCCAGCCGTGGATGGCCGGCCAGCGGAAGGTGCCGGTGAAGATCGTAGACTGAGGTGCCATGTCCTCGCCCCACCGTTTCGTCGTCCGTCGCCAGGTGTGGACCCCGCCGGACGCGGCCGGCATCCGGCGACTGTTGCCGGAGAAGTGGGAGCGGGTGGCCGAGTGCCGCACCGCCGACGAAGCCTACGCCAAGTGTGCCGCCCTCACCGCCGACGCCCGCCGCACCCTGAACCCGTTCCACCTCGGCGGGCCGGCCCTGTTCTACCAGACCAGCCTGCCGGCGTTCGCCCTGCACGACTTCCTGCTTGATGCCGACATCACCCCGCCGGCGAACAGCCTGTCGAGCAACCCGGCATACCCGTTCTGGTGGATGAAGGGCAGCCGCACGTTCGCCCCGGAGCAGCGGGACCGGGTGTGGGCGGCGTGCGACAAGCTGACCCTGTTCGACGTGATCGAGGAGGACGACCGCGAGGCGGCACATGTGGTGGTGGAAAAGGTGTGGCGTGATGACAGCCTAGGCTTCGAGCAGGAGGCGAACGAATACGGTTGGCCCGTTACCGCATGCCGCCGCGTCCGTGACGCCAAACATGAAAGTCGGCGGCGTGAAGAGCTTCGACGAGTGGGCGAAGGTGATCTCGATTCAAACTGCTATGAGGCCACCGATGAGGTTGGTAGGGTGCCGTACTATTTTCATGTTCAGACCGTTCCGCTCGTTGGCGAGAGTGGCGGGTGTCACGTCGTCGTCCGGCAGGGGTTCGACCACGCCGGTGGCTACATCCTGGGTGGTCCGGAGAGGATTTTCCAGTGGAACCTCGGCGCACGAGTGCCACTCGTCGCGTTCGCGGATCAGGCGGCGGCAGCGGATCACCTTCGCCATTTGGTGCAACGCGCCCGCCGTTCGGTCAACCCGTTCGCAGTCGCGTGGCGAGACAGCCACGGCTACATGTTCGAGCAACACCCGCTGTTCGAGGATTGGGATGAGTCGAGGCACGGGTTGCCGAACGGGTTGACGATCGACGACGCCGTGGACGCGGTGAGGAAGTTGGATCTGGCACTACCCGCACCAGAGACACTGTTCACGACTTCGGACTGGGTTGCCTGGTACGACCGCGTGGTGCAGTGGTCGCCGGAGTATGTGGACGTGATCTGGGGCACGTTCGCCGACTTCCGCCTGTTCGAGGTGATCGAGGTGCCGCTGGGGTGAGTGAGTTCTTCGCCGCGACCTGTGGGAGCGGCCGAGCATCCACCGCTCCCACAGGTCGCGGCGAAGAACGGGCGCCCTACAACACCCCCGTCGTTCCGCTTGCATCCCCCGCCATGCCGTTCCTCACCCTCGCGGCCAAAGACCTGCGGCTGCTCGTCCGCGACCCGCGGGCGGCGGTCATCCTGCTGCTCATGCCGCTGGTCCTCATCCTCATCCTCGGCGTCACCCTCGGGGAGGCGTTCGGCCGCAAGCCGGACGACCAACTGCAAGTCACCATCGTGGACGAGGACCGCGGGCTGACCGACTCGTTCGCCGACCTGCCGCCGGTGCAGACCGACGCGGCCGCCGCCGTCCTCGGGTCGGTCAGCTTCGCCATCCCCGGCAAGCCGTTCCCGAGCGTGTGGAACCCGCCCGTCCGCAACCGGCCGACGATGGCGGTACTCGGCGGCACGTCCGCCGTCACCCCGCTGCGGCGGGTCCACCCGCCCACCGGCCGCTGGGTCGATGTCGTCATCGCCGACCTGAAGGACACCGGCAACATCAAGATCGAGCGGCTGCCCAACCGCGAGGAGGCGGAGCGGCTGGTGAAGCGGGGGAAGCGGGCGGCGGTGGTGGTGTTCGGCCCGGAGTTCAGCAACAAAGTGGACCGCTGCTCGTTCGTCGGCGGGGAGTTCCGCCCCGCCCCGATCAACCCGCTCGACCGCTACGGCATCCACACCCGCAGCCTGGACGTGACCATCCCGGACAACCCGTACCAGCCGATCGGGTCGGCGGTGGTGACGCAGGTGACGCAGGTGAGCCTGATGCGGGTGGTCATCCCGTGGATGATCGGCCGGGCCTTCGACCTGATCGGCAACGACCTGTTCATGGACAAGATGGAGAAGTACATCCCGCAGCTCGGGCTGGCGTACCGGGTGCTGTCGAAGGAGACGCTCGGCGGCGGCATCCGCAAGGGCATCGGCGGGTTCTTCGACAGCTACGACTTCACCGCCCCGACGTGGCACGGGCTGACCAAGGACGCCCCGCCGGACGCCAAGGCCGGGAACGAGCAGGAGTACGGCGACGACGCCCCGAAGTTCGGCCGCGGCGGGAAGCGGTATCAGGTGCTGGTGCCGAGCTACACGGTCACGTTCGCGTTCTTCCTGGTGCTGACGGTGGGCTGGCTGTTCGTGGCCGAGCGGCGGCACGGCACGCTGGTGCGGCTGCGGGCGGCGCCCATCAGCCGCGGGCAAATCCTGCTCGGCAAGCTGATCCCGTGCCTGGTCGTGTCGCTGGTGCAGGGGGCGTTCCTGCTGCTGGCCGGCAAGATCGTGTTCGGCATGAGCTTCGGCCCGCAGCCGTGGCTGCTGGTGCCGGTGGCGGTGAGCACCAGCTTCGCGGCGGTCGGGCTGGCCCTGCTGGTGGCGGGGTGGGCGACCACCGAGACGCAGGTGTCGGTGTACGGCACGCTGCTGGTGCTGGTACTGGCCGGGGTGAGCGGGTCGATGATGCCACGGGAGATGATGCCGGCGGCCATGCGGGAGTGGAGCAAGATCACCCCCCATGCGTGGGCGCTGGACGCCTACGAGCAGTTGCTGGCGGCGGACGCCGCCGGGCCGGAGGTCGGGCTGGTGTGGGCGGCCTGCGGGGTGCTGACCGCGTTCGGCCTGGGGTTCACCGCCCTGGCGTGGTGGCGGATGCGGCTGGATTAACTCCGGTGAACCCCGACCGCAAGGTCGGTGGGTGCGAACCAGTTCCCGCACGCACCCACCGACCTTGCGGTCGGGGTTCACCAAAGAATTACGGAGTCGCCCCGTGCCCTTCCCCACCAACCCGGCGCTCGAAGCCGCCGTCATCGCCGCCGCCGAGGACGACCTGCCGCGGCTGGTGTACGCCGACTGGCTGGACGAACACGGCGACCCGGCCCGCGCCGCGTTCATCCGCGTGCAGTGCGCGCTGCACGACAAGAACCCGGCCGACGCCGACTACCCGGACCTGATCGAACAGCGGCGGGAGGCGTTCGACGGGCTGCGAAGGCGAAACGACCTAAAACCGAAACTGCCGGCGGCAGTCGGCTTCCACGATAACCTTTACAACCCGGACGACGATAGTCTCAGCCGGAGCTACTACCGCGGATTCCCGTACCTCATGGGCGAACCAGCAGACGTGCGGGACGAGGAGAACGCGGCCGACCGGTTCCGCGCCGCCCTGCCCCAACTGCTCGCCACGACGACGCTCCGCGGCCTGAACTTTTACGGCTCGTTCAGCCGCCAGTTGCACCGCATCCTTTTGGCGGCCGAGTGTGGCCGACTCACGGCGTTGTCGGCACAAAGTTCGGAACGCGGGGTAGTAGATGCCCTCGTTCGCTCGCCGATGGCTGGCTCGCTCCGCTGGCTGGGTCTTGGCCTGCTCACCGACTCGGACGTGGCGGCAATGGCCGCCGCGGAGTTGCCGTTCTTGCAACGGTGGGAGGCACACCACGGGTTCCACGGCTCTCCGGAAGCGATGAGCCGTCTCGTGTCCGCCGAATGGTTTGCTGGCCTGCACCGCCTCCTCTGCCAATTCCCTTCGCAAAATGCAGGCTCGCTTTGGTCTGCCTTGGCCGAAGCCCCCGACTTGCACACCGTTCAGGTGTGGGGGTGGAGCACCGCCGGCGGGCTGGCGCCGCTCGGCACGGCCAAACCGTTCCGCTCGCTCGGCCGGCTGCACCTGCACGCGACCACGCCGACAGAAGCCGACATGAACGGGCTGATCCGGGCGAAGTTCCCGAAGCTGGCTGTGCTGGAAGTCACGAACGCTGGCCTGCGAAACGATGGCCTGAAGAAGTTGTTCACCGCCGACTGGTTCCCTGGCCTGCGGGTACTGGAACTGGACTGCGACAACCTGGGCGATCAGGGGATCGTCGCGCTCGGGAAATCGGCCGCCGCTCCGCACCTGCGGTCGCTGTCGCTCGGCACGTCGAAGCTGCGGCCGAAGGCGTTCGCGTCGCTGGCCCGCGACTTCCCGCGGCTGACCACGCTGGAGGTGAAAGCTGCTCACACGGTGAAGATGACGCCGGCGGAGATGGCGGCGTTCACCGAGTCGTTGAGCCTGCCGCGCCTGCGGCACCTCACGTTGAATGGCTGGCCGCTGGGGGACGCCGGGGCGGTGGCGCTGGCGAACAATCCGGCGGCGGCGAACCTGACCCGGCTTGACCTGAGCCACGCCGACATCGGGGCGGCGGGAGTGCGGGCGATCCTGGAATCGCCGCACCTGCAACGGCTGGTGTACCTGAACCTGAGTAGCAGTTCGGGCGGGATGGACGCGCTCGCCGACCTCGGCGTGCTGCCGCGGCTGGCGCACTGCTGGCTGCCGGACGGGGTGTCGAAGGCGGTGTACGGGAAACTGGTGTCGGCCCGCGGGAACATCTTCGTCGGTGGGCCGGGGTGAGGATCATCCGTAGTCGTAGGGTGGGTCCGGTCCGGTGAGGACCGAGACCCACGTTCATCAGCCGTGGGTCACGGTCCTCACCGGACCGGACCCACCCTACCAGAGTCACCCCACATACGCACCGTACACCGCCCAGTCGCCGCGGGACATGGCCAGGATCTGGGCGGGCACGCCGGCGGCGAACGTGCCGCCGGCGAACACCCGCACCGCCCCGTCCGACCGCGGGCCGGGGGCGGTGATCAGGTCGTCCTTGCCGTCCCCGTTCAGGTCGGCCGCGGCCACCCGCACCCCGCCGGCGTCGGACGTCGGCCCGGCGAAGAAGTTGGCCACCCAGTCGGTGTAGTTGCCGGCCAGCAGCGACCGCCCGTTAAACGCGGTCACCCGCGGGGCGCCGCCCTCCCCGGACCCGGCGATGATCTCCCCGTACCCGTCCCCGTTCAGGTCGCCGACGGCCACATAAGCGCCGTTCGTCAGCGTCGGCTCGAACGCGAAGAAATCGTTGATCAGCTTGGTCGGGGCGACCCCGTTGCGGACGGTGCGGCCGTCGAACGCGGCCACCCGCGGGGCGCCGGTCTCGCCGGCGGCGGCCACCAGGTCGGCCACCCCGTCCTTGTTCAAATCGCCCAGCGCCACCCGCACCCCGCCGCGGAAGTTGGCGTCCTCGATCCCCCAGAAGTCGGCCAGTTGGCCGCCGCTCGCCCCGTCGTAGAACTTCACCCGCGGCCCGCCGCCCTCCCCGGCCCCGACCGCGATGTCCGCCCGCCCGTCCCGGTTCACGTCCCCGACGGCCACGTACACCCCGCCGGAGAAGAACCACTCGAACGCCATGAACGAGTGGATCACCCCGCCGGTGCGGCCGTCGATCACCTGCACCTGCGGGCCGCCGCCCGGCCCGGCGCCGACGGCGTAGTCGAGCACCCCGTCGCCGTTCACGTCCCCGCTCGCCACCCGCTGCCCGCCGGTGAACCCGCCGCCCAGCCCGCCGCCCGAGTACACCGTCTGCCCGCCCTGGGTGAACGAGGTGACGCCGGGGGCCGAGCCGGTGCCGCTGCCGACCACGAACGGGGTGGCGGTCGCCGACAGCGGGGTGACGGCCGAGGTGCCGGCCACCACCGGCGGCGGGGCGACCGGCGGGGGCGAGGCGGACGTCGGCCCCTTCCCCCAGCCCACGTCCCGCAGGCCGGCGTACTCCAATTCGGTCATCTGCTTCCGCACCCCGGGGGCGATGGCCGGGGCCATGACCGCGTCCTGCCCGGCGTACCGGGTGCCGGCGGCGAAGTGGTCCGGGTGGTCGTCCGCGGTCTGCATCGGCACCGCCCGCCCGAACACCGCCACCGTGTCCGGGCCGGTGAACGTGCCGCCGGACACGTACCGGGTGAACGACGGGTTCTCCAGCCCGAACCCGAACACGTGCATCAGTTCGTGCAGGGCGACGCTGTCGAAGTCGTACTGGGTGGACGCCGGGGTGCCGGGGGTGAAGTCCCAGTTGATGGCCGTGTTGAACGCGATCATCCCGCCCCAGGTGGCGTAGTCGCTGCCCGAGTCCTCGCCCGTCTGCCCGCGGTGGCGGATGGTGTTCAGCCACGCCGAGTCGCCGCTGGCCGCGTACGCCCCGCCGGACGCGATGCCCAGCGCCCCGCCGCTCAGCTTGCCGCCGACGATGTAGATGACCACCTCGTCCTGGCCGATGGCCGGGGTGCCGACCGACTGCACCTGGCTGGTGACGGCGTTGTACACCCGCGCCGTCCAGGTGTTGCTGCCGGACGGGGTGATGGCCTGCAGCGAATCCGTCATCCGGGCGGTGATGGACGCGGCCACCCGGTCGAGGGCGGCGCGGCGGTCGGCCGACGCGAACATCCCGGAGGTGTCGAGCGAGTAGTCGAACCGGACGGCCACCGGGGTGACACGGTCTTCCAGAGCCTCGACCCGGAGGGCAACCCGGGGCGTGGACGCATCAAGGGAATTCGGCATGAATAATCGCCCGTGAGAGTGGGGGTAGCGACCGACACGGTGCCGAGTGACGGGTGGATCCCAGGGGAGGTGAAGATGTACCGGATCTGTCGGATGTGTTGAAGCGCAATATTTACCGGGCGCGCGGAATCTACCGCCTTTGTCGATTATCCGGACAAGACGTGAATTCGGTTCGTGTGCGAATTATCCAGTGTGGCAACCCATTTTGCCGTGGCCACACCTCGGCTTTCGGTTCGGGCAGATAAACCGCCCGCCTTTTCACGTCAACCCGAAGTCGCCAACCCCAGGTGAACCGCGGGCGTCAGCCCGTCGGGTGTGATTCACCCAGGCGGCTGACGCCGCCGGTTCACCCCAGAATGACTGACGCCGCGGGCTCACCACCCCGGCCCGCCAGTTCGCCTATAATTCCCGTTCACACCGCCTGAGACACCCCGATGCCCGTGGACTGGTCCCCGCTCGTCGAACTCATCCGACGGCACGACCGCTTCCTGCTGATGACCCACATCCGCCCGGACGCGGACGGCCTCGGCTCGCAGCTCGCCCTGCACGACGCGCTGACGGCGATGGGAAAGAAGTCCCGCGTGGTCATCGCCAGCAAGCTGCCCCCGCGGTACCGCTTCCTCGACCCGGACGGTTCGACGATCGAACAGTTCACCCCGGCAACGGCGGAGCGGTTCCGCGACTGCGGGGCGGTGATCGTCCTCGACACCGGCACCTGGAACCAGATCGCCGAGTTCGGCCCGTTCTTGCGCTCGTTATCCGTGCCGAAGGCGGTGGTCGATCACCACCGCACTCAAGACGACCTGGGCGGATTGCAACTGGTGGACGTGTCGGCCGAGGCGACCGGGCGGATGACGTGGGAGCTGATCCGCGCCCTGGGCGTGCCGCTGAGCCAGTCCGCCGCCCACCACCTGTTCATGGCCCTGGCCCTGGACACCGGCTGGTTCCGCCACAAGAACACCACCGCCGACACGTTCGCCCTGGCCGAAGAGCTGGTGCGGGCCGGGGCGAACCCGCCGCCGCTGTACGAGCAACTGTTCGAGTGCGCGCCGGTCGCCCGCCTGCGGCTGGTGGGGGTGGCGCTGGAGCGGCTCCAGACGCGGGCGGACGGGCAAATCTGCTACACCGAGGTGTTCCTGCACGACTACACCGACACCGGGGCGGTGCCCGGCGACACCGAGGACCTGATCAACTACCCACGGAGCGTGGACGGGGTGGAGGTGGCGGTCATCTTCATCGAGCAGCCGGAGGGCGGGACGAAGATCAGCTTCCGGTCGCGGGCACGGGTGGACGTGTCCAGGTTGGCCGAGATGTTCAACGGCGGCGGGCACAAGCTGGCGGCCGGCGCCCGCGACGACCGCGACCTGCCGACGGTGCGGGAGGCGGTGCTGGCGGCGGTGGAAGAGGCGCTGAACTCGTAGGGCGGGCCGGTTCTGCGCTGGGGTCCGGCCTTCAGGCCGTCTGCCGGACCCGATGAAGACGGGCTGAAGCCAGGACCCCAACGACACGGCCGTGTGATACACTAACAGTCCTGCCGGTTCTCACATTAGAGAGTGGGGGCACCCGCCCCCACACCCCTGGCCGCCCTCGACGTTCGCGGAGCCGCTCATGGCCGACACCGTTCGCTTCACCCTCCGCCAGCTGCCGCTGCCGGCCAAGCTGGTGCTCAGCGTGTTCCTCATCGCCGTCGGCCTGGGGTACTTCTCGGCGATGGTGCAGTTGCACATGAAGCACAGCAGCAAGACCGGCGACCCGCTGCCCAGCCCCGGCGACGTGGTCGAGATCTTCGCCGGGCTGAAGCCGGCCGACCCGTCCGCCCCGCCGCCGTGCAGCCGCATCGACACCCTGCTCACCGGCGACCCGACGGCCGCGGACGTGAGCAAGAACAACATGGCCCCGGCGTTCTTCGCCAAGTCGAAGGGGTGGACGACCGCCCGCCTCGCCCGCGGGGCAAAGGTGGACGACGTGCAACTCCAGCGGGAGGGCGAGCGGCTGGCGATGCTGGCGTGGACCCGGCTGCCGGACGCGGTGAAGAAGCGGGAGGCGTACGAGAACGACAAGTACCCGCTGCCGGACGCGCTCAAGAACCAGACCATCACCGCCGACTACCTCACCCCCGAGCGGGAGGTGAAGATCCGCACCCTCATCGACACCCGGTGCATGAACTGCCACAACAGCCAGGCGCCGGACCTGGGCACCTACGCCGACCTGGCCCCGCTCGTCACCCCGCCGAGCACCGACCTGATCGACGGCATGTGGGTCCGCAGCGCCCGCCAGATCAGCGTCGAGTCGCTCACCCAGTCCACCCACGCCCACCTGCTCAGCTTCGCCGTGCTGTTCACCCTCACCGGGCTGGTGTTCGCGTTCACCAGCTACCCCGCCCTCGTCCGCGGCATCCTCGGGCCGGTCGTGCTGCTCGCCCAGGTGTGCGACATCGCCTGCTGGTGGCTGGCCCGCGTGCCCACCTACGGCCCGCTGTTCGCCCAGGCGATCATGGCCACCGGCGGGGTGGTCGGGCTGGGGCTGGCCACGCAGATCATCTTCGGCTTGCTCGACCTGTACGGGTGGAAGGGCAAGGCGGTCATCCTGCTGCTGCTGCTGGCCGGCGGGGCCGGGGTGGGGTACGTCGGGCTGAAAGTGGTGCAGCCGGCGCTGGACGAGGAGAAGCGGCTGACGGCCGAGCGGGCCAAGCCGGGCGAGAAGCCAGCCGAGCCGAAGGGGACCGAGCAGCAGGCGAACGGCACCCCCGGCGTGACGCACCTGGAACGGCTGGTGATGGGGCCGCGGGGGGAGAAGGTGCAGTGGAACGGCAAGGGCAGCATGGCCGAGGCGTTCTATGAGAAGGACGGCGATACTTACAAGGAAACGATGAAGAAGAAGCCGCACCTGAAGGCGAAGCTGGACGCCGAGCGGGAGGGCGAGCAACTGGCCGTGAAGTGGTGGATCAACATGGAGCCGGCGGCGCGGAAGAAGGCCTATGACGACGACCTGTGCCCGCTGCCGGCGGACCGGGTCGGCAAGCCGCTCACCGAGGACTACGCGGCGGACGACGGCAAGGCGGCGAAGGTGAAGTCGATCCTCACCGACCGCTGCGTGCAGTGCCACGCCGCCGACAAACCCCAGGAGGACTTCCCGCTGGAGACCTACGAGCAGCTGATGAAGTACATGGAGAAGCGGTAGAGACCGGGAGTGTAGCCCGCACACTCCGTGTGCGGTTCTTCAGACCGCACACGGAGTGTGCGGGCTACACTCACCTAGCGCTCCGCCCCCACCGTCCGGCCCAGGCCGATCAGTTCGATCTCCACCGCCGTCGCCGCGTGCGGGTTGCGGTGCCGCTTGCGGTAGATGACCAGCCGGGTGCCGGGGTCGGCCAGCTTGTCGTAGTTCGTCCGCACCGGGATCACCTCGGCCACCTCGTACCGCTCCGGGTTCGCCGCCAGCGTCGTCCGCAGCAGCTCCGCCCCCGGCACCGGCGGGAAGTCCGGCGGCGGGTCTTCCACCACCACGAACTCCGGGTCGAACCGCTCCAGCCGGTCGAGCACCTCGGCCGGGGTGCGGGCGTACTGCTTGTACCCGCTGCCGGGGTCGCTGAACATCGCGTACACCAGCTTGTCCCCCCGCAGCACCCACACCCGCCGCTCCGGGTCGTGTAGTCGGGTGTGGTACACGACGCTGCCGCTGTACAGGCCGTCGGCCAGGATCGGCCGGTCGGTGGTGCGGTGGGTCAGCATCCACCTCGCCGCGTCCTCGTACCCGAACATGAACCGGAACGCCTGCCGGTAGCTCTCCCAGAACCCGGCCGCCAAGAGCGCGACCACGAGCAGCACCCCGGCGGTCCGCTTCCATCGCCACACCTCCCGCACCACCAGCACGCCGAGCGTCGCCACCGCCGGCAGCCAGTAGATGGCGTGCCGGTCGTCCAGCTGCGCCAGCGGGGTGAACGTCAGGTACACGCTCAGTGCCAGCGTGACCGCCGGGCCGAACGCCGCCCGGTGTCGCACCACCGCCAGGATCAGCCCGACCGCCGCCACGGGCGCCAGCACCCAGTTCGCCTGCCGCGGCAGGGTGGCCGGGTAGTACGCGAAGTTCTCCGGCCGCAGGAACCCGGTCGAGTCCGGCGTGGTGCCGCTGCCGGCGGCGGTGGCGATGCCGGACCCGTACACCGACCAGGTGAGCGCGTAGTACGGCCCGGTGAGCAGCAGGGCGAGCAGCACGCCGGCCACCACCGGCCGGCCGGCCAGCAACCGCAGGTTGCGGGTGCCGAGCAGCCGCAGGCCGAAGTACACGGCGAGGACGATGCCGTCGAACCGGGTGAGGGCGGCGCCCGCGGCGAGCAGGCAGGCGAAGATCGCGTCCCGCCCGCGGCGGGCGGTGAGGTACTGCTCGAAGCGGACGACCGCGGCCAGCACGAACGCCAGGGTGGGGATTTCCAGCATCACCCGCTGGGAGAACACGAACACCACCGGGGTGAGGGCGGTGAGGGCGACGGCGAGGAGGGAGAGTTTTTCTGCGTGCACCCCGACCGCAAGGTCGGTGGGTGGTTCGACACCCCCTCCCTTGCGGTCGGGGTTCACCAGATGGCCGAACTGCATCCGCGCGAACCGATACACGCTCACCAGCACCCACACCGCGAACCCGGCCACGCACAGCCTTCCGACCCAGAAGTGCGGGCCGAGGGCGAGCATCGCCAGCCCCTCGACCGCGTAGAACAGCGGCGGCCAGGAGATCACCCCGAGCGCCGGGTACTGGCAGTAGTACCGGACGGCGTACCCCTTCGGGTCGGCCAGCGAGCCGGGCAGGTCGCGGACGGCGTCGGCGGCGAACACCCCGGTCATGGTGTGCCGCACCTCGTCGTTGTTGAAGTACGGCTCGGAGTGGCGGGCGGTGGCGAGGTGCAACACCCCCACCGCCAGCAGCACGGCGGCGAGGTGAACGGCGGGCTGACGGAGGAGGTTCACGCCATCACCCTACGGCCGGCACGGGGCGGGCGAACCGCTTCCGCGCGGTGATCGCCGCGGCGTGTTCGCCCATCGGCACGCAGTCGAACGCCGCCGTCAGCATCCCGAACAGCTCGCCGGCCAGGGCCAGTTTCTCCGCGTGCGGCCGCTTCATCGCCGGGAAGAACGCCAGCCGGTCGGTGTCGTCGCACCCCATGAAGTCCAGCGGGTGCAGCAGGATCGACGGCTCGACGCGGAACAGCCGGCACATCATCAGCGCCGCCCGCCAGTACGCCTTCGCCAGCACCTTCGAGTAGCACCCCAGGTACAGCAGGTAGCTCAGGTGAATCGGCACCTTGAACACCGGCATCGTCGTCACCGGGATTTCGAGCAGCGGGCCGGCGGCGGTGGCCCAGGTGTACGGCCGCAGCGGGCCGAACCCGTCGGCGAACTTGCCGAACAATTTCCGCCGCTTCTCCCGCTCCTCCGCGGTCAGCCCGCGGGCTGTGGCGAAGTAGTACATGCGGGCGAGCGGGCCGAGGAACGTGGGAAACGTGCTGGCGTCGAACCGATACCCGCGGCGGGCGAGGACGGCCAGCAGCGTGGGCGAGTGGCTGAACCCCGGCCCGCGGAACATATCCGGTCGCAGGCCGGTGGCCGCTTCGATGGCGTCCTCGGTGCGGGCGAGTTCGGCCTCGATCTCGGCTTCGCTGTACAGGTGCAGCCACGGTTCGTGGTGGAACGAGTGGTTGCCCACCTCGTGCCCGGCGTCCACGATCGACCGCAACACCGGGTGGTGCGCCGGGTCAGCCGCATCCTTCCCGACCAGGAACCAGGTGATGCGAAGGCCGCGGTCGCCCAGGAATTTCAGCACCCGCGGCACGACCACGCCCAGGTACGACGGGTAGGACTCCCACCCGGCGTCGCCGTGCGTCTTCAGGTACGACCACAGGTTGTCCAGGTCGAGCGACAGGCTGCACAGGGGCCGTTGCCCCCCTCTCCCCTTGTGGGAGAGGGGAGCAAAGCTGCCGCCCGCTCCGCCAACGCCAGCGTCTCGTTCACGTTCAGCGTGCCGTTCACGATGTGCGCCGAGTTCGCCAGGAACACCCCCGGCAGGCTGGTCTGCATCGGCGGCAGGCGGTCGGAGTACCCGATCGTCGGGATGGGGAAGACGTGCTTCACGCGGGCCACCTGGAACGCCAACACGTCGGCACGCTGGAAGTGCGGGTACATCCGCCCGAGCGCCGCCAGGAACCGCTCGCGGATAGAATCATCTGCTTCCGTCATCACCGGGTCGTCCGGGGCGACGTACTTCGGCAGGTACACGAGGTTGTGCCCGCCGAACTCGGTGCGGTCTACCAATGCCGACATCTCGATGACGCCGGTGAACGGAACCCAGTCGTCGGTCAGGTTGGTGACGTAATACGGACCGAGCGGGTACTTCAGCAGCACCGACGCGCACACGATGCCCTGATACGGCACACCCGACAGCAGTTCCATTTCCCCGGCAGACAGGTCCGGCACCAGCTTGGCGGCCAGCGGCGGGGCGGCGGTGCAGACCATGCGGTCGAACGCCAGCACTTCGCCCGACGCCAGTTCTACCCGCGGGCCGACGCCGGGCGGGGAGTCGATCCGCCGCACCGCCGCGTTCGTCCGCAGCTCGACGCCGCGGTCCGTCAGCACCTCGGCGAGCCGATCCAGGATGCGGACGTACCCGCCGCGGACGTACCCGAACAGTTCCTTCTTCATCCCGGACCGGCGGGCGGCGTACATCCGCTGGATGGTCGCCCAGATGAACGCCGCGCTCGCCTGCCGGTAGCCCTCGCCCAGCTTCGCCCGCAGCAGCGGCAGCCAGATCTTCTCGACCGTCCGCCGCCCGCTCCACCGGGTCAGCCACTTCACCACCGGGATGCGTTCGAGCGCCTTCCAGTTCTTGATGCGGCTGGCGCGGAAGATGGTCGCCCCGAGCCGCAGCTTGCCGAGCAGCCCGAGCGGGGGGAAGCGGAGGAACTCCAGCGTGTTCGACATCGAATGTAGGAGGCCGTCGGTGAAGAACCCGGTCTTCGTCTCGACGCCGACGAACTCGCCGGCCAGCCCTAGGTCGGCGAGCAGGGCGTGGGTGTGCGAATCGCTCAGCAGGATGACGTGGTAGAACTTGTCCCACACCACACCTCCCCCCGTGCGGGGAAGGTCTTTCTCCCCCTCTCCCTGTGGGGGCGGGGGTTGGGGGGAGGGGTCGTTTTCCGAACCTAACCCCCCCGGCCCCCCTTCCCTGGGAAGGAAGGGGGGAGATATTTCCCACCCCGCGGCCAGCCCGCCCAGGTGCGGGGCGGCCTCCAGCACCGTCACCCGGTGGCCGTGCGACCGCAGCCGGCCGGCGAGGGCCAGCCCGAGCATCCCGCCGCCGACGATGCCGACGTGATCCATGCGTGACACCAATAATAAGTAGTAGGCACACTCCGTGTGCCGTCTCGTTGTAGCCGGGGTCTGTGACCCCGGTCCGGCCTCGCAGAGGCCGGCTACAAAGACAGAAGAACGGCACACGGAGTGTGCCTACTACTTATCAACCTCGGTGGTGGTCCCTTTGTCGAAGTGGTAGCCGCGGCCGCACGCCGAGCAGGTCAGGTTCTGGTGTTCCGGCGGCCAGCCGGGGGGGTGCTTGAGCAGCACGTGCCCGCACCGGCACACCGCCCCGACCGGCACCGCCGGCGCGCCGAGCACCAGGGCGAAGTCCGGCACGCTCTTCGTCACCACGCTGCCCATGCCCACCATCGCCCACCGGCCGATGGTCAGGTCGTTGCCGATGGTGCAGTTCGACCCGATGGTCGCCCCCTCCCGCACCAGGGTGGGCAGGGTGTGGTCGTCCGCCGCGCTCGGCCGCAGCTCCGTCAGGTCCGGGGTGGTAGCCCGCGGGAAGCGGTCGTTGGTGAACACCGTGTGCGCGGCCACCATCACCCCGTCCTCGATGGTGACGGCGGCGCAGATGTAGACGCAACTGTTGATCTTGCAGCGGTGGCCGACCCGCACCTCGTAGGCGATGTACGTCTTCTCGCCGATGATGCACTCGTCACCGATTTGGGCGTCGCGGCGGATGTGGACGCTATCCCACACGGACGTGCCGCGGCCGAGGGTGACGCCCTGCTCGACGATGGCCGTCGGGTGAATGCGCACGCCCGGCCCGGCCTTGTACCACAGCCCGGTCGGGATGCCGGGGCCGGGGGTCAACGTCATATCAGGCAAGAGGCACCTCGCGGTTGAACGACGGCTTCGGGGTGACGGCCAGCGGGTGGGCGTGGGCCACGCCGGTCCAGTGCGGCTCCCGCAACGACTGGTACGCCGCCTCGATCACCTCCACCGACGCCACCGCGTCCTCCCAGGTGATGACCAGAGGCTCGCGGCGGCGGATGGCCCCGGCGAAGTTGCTCACCTGATCGCGGAACGCCTGCACCTTGTCGTACCCGCCGCCGAACACCTGCCACTCCCCGCCGCCCACCTTGTACCGCGACTGCTTCCACCCCACCTGCACCAGCCCGGTCGTGCCGTACACCGTCACATACCAGTCCAGCTCCTTGTTGATGCTCCACGACAGGTCGGCGGTGCCCATGATCCCGCACTCGGCCCGCACGAACAGCCGGGCGGTGTCCTCCACCGCCAACCCCTGCGGCCGCTTCCCCTCCACCGCCTGGACCGCCGCCAAGGGGCCGAGGAAGTAGCGGATCACGTCCACCGAGTGCGTGCCGTTGTCGATCAGCACCCCGCCGCCGCTCACCGCCGGGTCGGCGTTCCACCGCCGGCTCATGTCCACCCGCGAGGTGAACGCGTTCTCGAACAGGATCACCTCGCCGATCGTGCCGGCGGCGATCAGTTCCTTCGCCCGCACCACGTCCGCCACGTACCGGAACTTCGACCCCATCGTCAGGATCGCGCCGGCCGCCTCCGCCTCCCGCACCATCCGCCGGGCGGACGCCGGGGTGAGGGTGAACGGCTTCTCGCACAGCACGTGCCGCCCGCGGCGGACCAGGTCCACCGTGATCGGCTCGTGCGTGTCCGGCGGGGTACACACGACCACCGCTTCGACACCCACGGCCGGGTCGAGCAGGGCCAGGTGGGAGTTGAACGCCGGCAC
>JALHQU010000066.1:0-10263 GCA_022841795.1 Fimbriiglobus sp. | reverse complement strand
TTGGTCGCCGCCCGGTACACGCTCGACGCCAGGTAGTTCAGGTGGTCGGCCGTGTACCGCTCGTTCCACGGTAGCACGAGAACCCGGTCCAGGTACTCGAACGTGCCGGGGAACCGCTCGGCGGCGTAGTCCACCGCCTCCGGGCGGGCCAGGGTGAACGGCCACCGGCTGTTCCCGAACGTCCGCTGGTCGCGGAAGATCTCGCACCGGAACGCCGGCTTCTGGATGTACCGCGGGGCGGAGAAGATGTTCGCCAGCTTCAACTCCTTCGCCACCGCCGCCGGCCCGCCCGGAATCACCGCCGGGTCCACCAGCACGCTGTACTTCCAGAAGCTGTGTTCGGAGTCCGGGGTGCGGTGCGGGACGCTGATGCCCGGCGTGCCTTCCATCAGTTGGTCCATCCGCCGGGCGGCGGCGGCGCGGGCGGCCACCACCCCGGCCAGCTTCGGCAGTTGGGCGACGGCGCACGCCGCCTGCAACTCGCTGATGCGGGAGTTCAGGCTGAGGAAGTAGTGGTCCGGCTGCGGGTCGCCGTACCCCCACGCCTTGTTGACGAACAGGTACACCCGCCGGGCCAGGGCCGGGTCGTCGGTCACCACCAGCCCCCCTTCCCCGGTGGTGATGTGCTTGCCCTGTTGCAGGCTGAAGCAGCCGATCGCCCCGTGCGTGCCGACGGGCTTGCCGGCGTGCGTGGCGCCGAACGCCTGGGCCGCGTCTTCGATCACCGGGATGCCGCGGGCGTTCGCCACCTTCAAAATGCCGGTCAGGTCGCACGGGTTGCCGAACAGGTGCGTGACGACGATCGCCTTCGTGCGGTCGGTGAGCCGCGCGGCAACGGTGTCCGGGGTGACGTTCCCGGTCCGCGGGTCCACGTCGGCGAACACCGGGATCGCCCCCTGATACAAGATCGGGGTGAGCGCCCCCATGTCGGTGATGGACGTGGTGACGATCTCGTCGCCCGGCTCCGGGTCGATGGCGGCGATGGCGCAATGCACCGCGGCCGACCCGGACGAGCAGGCGAAGGCGTGCTTCGCCCCCACGCTCACGGCGAACTCGGTTTCCAGCCGCTTGCTGAACTGCCCCTTGGTGGCGGTGAGGGTGCCGCTGCGGATGGCTTCCGTCAGCAGGGCGATCTCCTCGTCCCCGAGGGTGCGGCCGGATGCGTCCTGGTCCGAGGGCAGGGCGACGGCGGGCGGGTGCGCGACCGGAATGTTCATTGGTGCGAAAGCTGAGGAGCAGGTTCAGGACGGACGGTACGTACGGGGTTGGCGGAGGTCGGGGCGGTGACCGGCGGCGGGTCGGCGGCCGGGTTCACATAGTCGAGCTGGCTGCGGAGCACCTGGTCGCGGTCGGGGGCGGAATCCTGCCGGAAGCGGTCGAACACCAGCCGGGCCATCAGCCCGAGGTGCCCGAGTACGGTCCGAACCGTCTTCATTTTGGACCGGCCGATCATCCGCGATTCGAGCACCGCCGGGTATTCCACCACCGTCTTGCCGGCCAGGTCCAGCCGGCCGACCAGTTCGGCCACGCCGAGGAACCGGCCGTACTTGAGCGGGACGGCGGCGACGGTGCTGCGGCGGTACACGCGGAAACAACTGGTGTACGTGTGCAGCTTGGTCTTCAGCACCCGGCGGTACAGCCACGCGCACCCGCGGGAGAGCGTCAGCCGCCAGCCGGGCACGTTCTTCACCCCGCCGGCCGGGTGGTACGGCGAGGCCGTCACCAGGTCCACCCCGGTGGTGAGCAGCGGGATCATGTCGGCCAGCTTGAGCGGGTCGTAGCTGCAGTCCGAGTCCATCGAGCAGACGGTGTCGTGGTGCGCCGCCCGCAGGCCGGTCATGATGGCCGCCGCCACCCCGGCGTTCGCGTCGTGCCGCAGCAGGTGGACGTCCGCCCGCGGGCCGAACGCCTTCCGCAGCTTGTTCCACGTGTCGTCCGTGCTGCCGTCGTCCACCAGCACGAACTCCAGGTCGTACCGCGGCCCCAGCTTCTGGCTCACCTCGGCCAGGGTGTTCGACAGGTGCGGGACGAGCAGTTCCTCGTTGAACAGCGGCACCACGATCGACACCGACTGCCGCGGGCCGGCCAACGGACGGACCGGCTCGGCGGCGGGCGGGGCGAACGCCGTCCGCTCCGGGGCCGGCTCCGGGGCCAGCCCGAGGTGTTCGGCGGCGGACCCGAACGGGTACGCGGCCAGCAGGTCGCCCAGCCGGTCGGCCATCGACCCCAGGTTGCGGTAGTGCCGCAGCCGGCTGACCCGGCCGACGCCGGTGAGCTGCGGCTGGTCCGGGTCCAGTTCCCACGTCTGGAAGTACGCCACCAGCGGGGCCGGCTGCTGTTGCACCCACCGCGCCGCCGCCCGGCGGGTGAGCACCCGCGGCAACTGCCGCAGGTAGTTGCCGCCGGCCACCGGCACCCGCACCCCGAAGATGCGGCCGGTGGACACCGGCAGTTCGGCGATCGTGCCGGCCTCGCCGCGGTGGTCGTGCGGGGTGAGCCGCCGCGGGTCGTCGGTGAACGTGCGGCCCATCGGGCACAGGCTGGAGTCGTAGGCGAACCCCAGGTCGGCGAGCACGTCCAGCGCCCACAGGTCGTCCGGCCCGAACCACCCGTCGGCCACCCGGTAGCCGACCGCCCGCTGCCCGCTCGCCGCCTCCACCGCCTGCCGCGCCCGCACCGCGTCCGCCCGGAACTCGTCCGGCGTCATGTCCTGCACCCGCCGGTGGTAGAACCCGCGGACCGCGACCTCGTGCCCGGCGTCGGCCACCTTCCGCACCGCCTGCGGGAACTGCTCGGCGATCCACCCGAGGACGAAGAAGGTGGCGGTTGCCTTGTGCTTGGCCAGCAGGTCGAGGGTGCGGTCGGTGGTCTGCTCGACGCGGGACTCGAACCGCCGCCAGCGGTTCTGCTGAATGACGCGGTTGAACGCCCCGACCTGGAAGTAGTCTTCCAGGTTGACGGTCAGGATGTGGCGGGCGGGGGCGGTCACGGGGTGGCCTCCGCACCCATCTGGGTAGGTGCCGCGAGCCGAGCGGCACTCCGGGTGGCCGACTCCCTCCGGGAGTCGGCACCGACCGTCGGAGACGGTCGGCCACCCGTATGGCACCTACCAAGCTCCCGCCGCATCAGCCTTGCAATTCTTCCCCCCGCCCGGCCGTCGCCGAACGGGTTGTCCGTTGGCTTCGCCGCCGCGTCGGTGCGGTACGCCTCGTCCAGCAGATCCGCGAACGCCTCGGCCGTCGGACATAACTTCGCCAGCCCGGTGTCTAGCACCTCCGGCCGTTCGGTGGACTCCCGCAGCACGAACAGCGGCTTGCCCAGGCTCGGCGCCTCCTCCTGCACCCCGCCGGAATCCGACGCGATCACCCACGCCTCGGACAGCAGGCCGATGAAGTCCGGGTAGTCGAGCGGGTCGGTCAGGTGGACGCGATCCACCCCGCCGAGGATGGCGTTCGCCAGTTCCCGCACCGCCGGGTTCGGGTGAACCGGGAAGATGACGGCGGTGTCGGCGTGCCGTTCGACGAACCGCCGCAGCACCCGCAGGTTGGCTTCCAGCCGCCCGCCGAAGCTCTCCCGCCGGTGGGTGGTGACGGCCACCCGCTTCAGCCCGGCGGTGTTGCTCAGCAGTTCCCGCAGCCGGTCGGACCGCTCCCCGCGGGCGACCACCCATTCGAGCGCGTCCACCACCGGGTTGCCGGTGCGGAACACTTGCGAACGAGGCACCCCCTCGCGGAGCAGGGTGCGGGCGTGGTTGCGGGTGGCGGCGAAATGCCAGCGGGCGAGCCGGCCGATCAGCCGGCGGTTCGCTTCCTCCGGGAACGGCGAGCCGAGGTCGCCGGTCCGCAACCCGGCCTCGACGTGCCCGACCGGGATGCCGCGGTGGAACGCGGCCACCGCCGCCGCCGCCGCCGTGGTGGTGTCGCCCTGCACGAGGACCGCCGCCGGCTTGTGCTGCTCAAGCAGCGGGTCGAGGTCGGTCAGGATGCGGGCGAACAGGGCGTTCAGCGACTGGCCGGGCCGCATCGCCTGCAGGTCGTGATCGACGCGGAGGTTGAACAGGCGGACGAACGGGGCGAGCAACTCGGCGTGCTGGCCGGACGACACCACGACGCACCGCAACCCGGCGGTGCGTTCGAGCGCGGCGATGACCGGGGCGAGTTTGATCGCCTCCGGGCGAGTGCCGAACGCGACCAGAACGGTCGCGGGTGGGGGGGCTGGGCAATTCATGGGGGGCGACCGTCAATTCGACACAATCCGCCGTGTCGGAATCTCCGACATCTTAGCACCTCCGCACCCCGTTGGTGGGCTTGACGATCCAAATAGTTCCTACTTCCTTTCCGGGCGAACCCGAGCCGCAAGGCTCGTGGGTGTGAGCCAGCAAACACGCACCCACCGACCTGGCGGTCGGGGTTCACCGAAAGCGCCCCCGCCGTCCGCGTCGGCTTGTTCCGCCCGCCGATTCCCCTTAGCATTCCCCGCGTGACCCCCCGCCAGCCACCACCCGCCGACCTGTCCCGCGTCCGCACCATCCCGCTGACGGTGCGGCCGAACAAGGTGTCGCGGGCCAAGTTCGCCCACCCGCCGGTGAAGGGCCAGTCCGCCGCCGCGTTCCTAGCCGGGCTGCCGCACATCCTGGCCGGCGACGACTTCCGGGCGGTGGTGAGCGCCGTCGTGGCGGCGCGGCGGAACGGCCGGCCGGTGATCTTCGGGTTCGGCGCCCACGTGCTGAAGTGCGGCCTCAGCCCGGTGCTCATCGACCTGATGGACCGCGGGGTCATCACCGCCCTGGCGACGAACGGGTCTGGGGCGATCCACGACTTCGAGCTGGCGCTCATCGGCGAGACGTCCGAAGATGTGGCCGCAGGGTTGAAGGACGGCACGTTCGGCATGGTGAAGGAGACCGGCGAACTGATGCACGCGGCCATCAACCGCGCACTTGATCGGCCGAAGGCCGGACTGGGTGAACTGTTCGGCGAGCAACTCGACCTGATCGAAGCGCCGAACCGCGAGATCAGCGTGGCCGTCGCCGCCCGCCGGCTGGGGCTGCCGTTCTGCGTCCACACGGCCATCGGCACGGACATCATCCACATGCACCCGCAAGCGGACGGGGCGGCGCTCGGCCGGGCCAGCTTCAACGACTTCCGGCTGCTGTGCGGGGTGGTGCAGGAGTTGAGCGGTGGGGTGTACCTGAACGTCGGCAGCGCGGTGGTGCTGCCGGAAGTGTTCCTGAAGGCGTTCACCGTCGCCCAGAACCTGGGGGCGAACCTGAGCGGCTACACCACCGTGAACTTGGACATGATCGCCCACTACCGCAGCGGGGAGAACGTGGTGCGACGCCCCGCGGGGGTGGCCGGCAAGGGGTACACGCTCATCGGCCGGCACGAGATCCTCATCCCGCTGCTGGCGCAAGCTGTTGTTGAAGAACTCTAACCACAGAGGCACCGGGACACAGAGAAGACGAAAGCGGAGGAAACATGATTCTGGTTTTCTCTGTGTCCCGGTGCCTCTGTGGTTAATCTTCGGTCTTCACCATGTACACCCCCCGGAACAAACTGCTGCCGTGGCCGGACCTGCTGCGAATGCGGGACGAGGCCCGTGCCGCCGGGCGGGTGGTGGTGTGGACGAACGGCACGTTCGATCTGCTGCACCCCGGCCATGTGAGCAGCCTGCACCAGGCCCGCGCGCTCGGCGACGTGCTGGTGGTCGGCGTCAACTCCGACCGCTCGGTGAAGGCGTACAAGGGGCCGATGCGACCGATCCTGAGCGAACACGAGCGGGCGACGATGCTGGCCGCGGTGGAGTGCGTGGATTACGTGATCGTGTTCGACGAGGACACGCCGGCCGAGGCGCTGGCGAGGCTGAAGCCGGACATCCACTGCAAGGGCGCCGAGTACGCCCCGCCGCACGGCCGGCCGGTGCCCGAGCAGGCGGTGGTGGAGGGGTACGGCGGGCGGATCGAATACCTGCCGCTGGTGCCCGGCGTCTCGACGACCGAACTCTTGAAAAGAATTTTCACCGCCGAGGGCACGTGAGGGCACATGAGAGGAAGAGAGGGAAAAAGCTGTGACCTGTCTTCCGAACTCTGTCCCTGTTTTCTCACGTGCCCTCGGCGGTGAATCCTGCTTGCTACCTCTTCGTGATACTCTGCGGTGAAATCTTCTGAGGCCCGCCAGTGACCGATCTGATCGCCCGGTTCCGCGACTGCCCCATCCTGGTCGTCGGCGACCTGATGCTGGACGAGTTCGTGTGGGGGTCGGTGTCCCGCATCTCGCCGGAGGCGCCGGTGCCGGTGGTGGAGGAGCGGGACCGCACGCACACCGCCGGCGGGGCGGCGAACACCGCCGCCAACGTGCGGAGCCTGGGCGGGCGGGCGGCGGTGGCCGGGGTGGTCGGGGCGGACGCCGAGGGCGAGCGGGTGCGGGAGTTACTGTCCGGGTTGGGAGCGGATGTGACCGGGGTGAAGTCCGATTCCACCCGCCCGACGACGACGAAGACCCGCGTCATCGCCCACAGCCAGCAGATGGTGCGGCTCGACCGCGAGCGGCCCGGCCCGATCCCGGCGAACGTCGAAGACGACTTGCTCGCCGCCGTGACCGCGGTGCTGCCAACCGTCCGCGGGTGCGTGGTGTCGGACTACGGCAAGGGGGTGGTCACGCCGGGGTTCGCCTCGCGGCTGATCGCCGCCGCCCGCGCCGCCAACGTGCCGGTGGTGATCGACCCGAAGGGCACCGACTTCGCCAAGTACCGCGGGGCCACGCTGGTGAAGCCGAACCAGCTCGAAGCCGGGCAGGTGCTGAACCGCAAACTGACCACCGGCGAGGAGGTGGACCGGGCCGGGGCGGACTTGCTCGACCTGCTCGGGCCGGACACGGCGGTGCTGGTCACCCGCGGGCCGCACGGGATGAGCCTGTTCGAGCGGGGCCGGGAGGTGGTACACGTGCCGGCGCAGGCGCGGGCGGTGTACGACGTGACCGGGGCGGGCGACACGGTGGCCGGCACGCTGGCGCTGACCCTGGCCGCCGGCGGCGACCTGACGGCGGCGTGCCGACTGGCGAGCCTGGCCGCCGCGGTGGTGGTCGGCAAGGTGGGCACGGCGACGTGCTCGGGCGAGGAGCTGCGGGCGGCGGCGCAGGTGGTGCGGTGGTGACGGGCGGGTACGCTCTTGTAGGGCGGGCCGACGACGGCAGGAGGCCGACTAGCCCCGCCGTCGGGAACCACCGGCGGGGTTCCCCGGTCTGACGACCGGCTCGGCCCGCCCTACCAAACGGCCGGGTGGGTGTGAGTGGTCAGTCATCGAAGACCAGCCACGGCGGGACGCTGTTCAACGTGGCCGCGATTTCGTCGTCGCTGACCGAAGGGCCAAGGGTTTCCCGGATCACGACAACTGTGTACTGTTCGACCGCCGTGACTTGACAGGCGGCTGCTTCGCGGAGCCGGGCGGCGAGCCAGCCCTGTTCGGCGAACTGTGTCCCGCACTGGTCCGCCCAGGCCAGCGCCTGTTCCGGGGTCAGCGCGGTCGCCTGAAAACGCCGGCCTACGACCGCACCGGGGCCGGGGACGAGGTTCCCCATCAGCCACCGGTCCACCCACTCGGTGAAATAGACGACCGGCAGTGACAGGGCGTTGTCGCGGACGGCCGCACACAGTTCGTCCACCGCCGCCAGATCAGGAGTCGTGCGCCAGCGATCGAACCGGGCGGCGACTGCAACCGCGGCTTGACCGGCGAGCGTTGCCACCGTCAGTCGTTGCGTCGCCACGGGTTCACGCCCCTCGAAGCGGCCCGAACCGCCGCGCGAACGGGCCGAGGAACCGCCGCTCGGCGCTCCAGTCCAGGATGGCGAACACCACCCGTCGGAACGCCCCGGCGAACCGCGTGACCAGTGCCTCGCGGAACAGGTCGGCGATGATCTCGGGGTCGTTGCGGAACACCCCGCACCCCCACGCCCCCAGCACCGCCGCGTCGTGCCCGTGCCCGGCCATGACCGCCAGCACCTTGTCGATGCGGTGCCGCATCTCGCGGGTCACGTCCGCCTGCCGGCCGCCGTCCTTCAGGTACGTCCCGGCGTTCACCGCCGGCGAGGTGACGAACCCGCAGCGGTACGGTTCGGCCAGCAGGTCGCCGTCGTCATCGCGGAACACCGGCACGCCCGGCGAGTAGATGGAATAGTTGGTGTAGAACCCGCCGCGGGTCGGGGCGTGGGCGCGGTACATGGCGTCGGTCACGATGCACGCATACAGGCCGGAGCTGCGGCACAGCGACTCCTCCTGCGCCCGCGCCCCGCCGAGGAACCCGCCGCCGGGGTGCTTGGCCGACGCGAAGTTCAGCGCCACCGGGTTCCGCCCGTCGAGTACCAGCCGCCGGGCGGCGCTCAGCGTCGTCTCGTTCGTCACCTCGAACTGCGTGTCGAACCGGCCCGAGGTGAACGCCGGCAACTCCGCGTCCGGCGGGTAGCTGATGGTGCCGTCTACCGCCTTCGCCAGATCGTCGCGGATGACCACGGTGCGACCGTCGACGGCGGTGTACCGCCCGGCGTGGATGATCCGAACGGCCTCTTCGCCCTGGGCTTTGGCCTTACCGCGATCGATTGTTGACATGGGGGAATGACACCCGGCGGCGGTGCGGGTTCGAAGCACGCAGGCGCCGGTTCCTGGGCGCGCGGGCGTCCCGCCCGCTCTGGAATGCGGACCGGAGGTCCGCGCTCCCAGGAACCGCCACCTACTTCTTCCGCCTGGTCGGCTTCTTGGCACCACCCGGCGGCTGACGCCGCCGGTTCGCCGTGGCAGGAATGGCGGCGAGCGCCCGGTCGAGCCAGTCCTTCAGTTCGTCGTCCGTCGTGATGCCGGCGGCGTCGATCACCACCCAGCCGGTCATCGGCTTGCCGGTGTTCATCGGGTCGAACCCGGACGTGTGCGGTTCGAGCAGCGCGTCCGCCATGCCGGCGTACAGCTTCACCATCAGCGCCGACCGGAAGGCGCCGGCGAACATCACCCCGCGGCGGAACACCCCGTACCCGCCGAACAGCGGCTTGCCTTCCACCCCGGACACCCCGGCGAGCGCGGCGTGGATGCGGTCGGCCAGGGACTTGTCGTAGGCCATCGCCACGTCCTCCGGCGGGTGGTGCAGGTTGCCCAGTTTATCGCTTTGGCACGCCTGCTGCACGGTATTCCGTCCAATCGTACCGGGCCGTTCGGTTCGTCAGCCTGACCCCGCGCGCAGGCGGGGGCGGACACGGCACTTCCGCCCCCGCACCGGCCAGATGTACGCGATGACGGTGGACTCGGCCGGCACCGGGCGGAACGCCCGCCTGCTCACCGTGAACGCGGCCACCGGGGCGACGACCGCCGTCGGCGGGGTGATCGTCCTGCCGGCCCTGACCGCCGGGGCCGACTTCGGGCTGGACTTCAACCCGACGGTGGACCTGCTGCGAGTGACCACCTCCACCGGGGTGAACCTGCGGGTGAACCCGAACACCGGGGCGGTGGCCGGCATCGACACGTCCATCACCCCGGGCACCGCGCGGGTGAGCGGGGTGGCTTACGACCGCAACTTCGACGGCCGGCTGGGGGCGGCCGGCACCACCCTGTACGGCATCAACACCGCCGGCAGCCAGCTGGTGACGGTGGGCGGGTTGAACCAGGGGCCCAGCCCGAACACCGGCGAGCTGTAGGTGGTCGGCAGCCTGGGGGTGTCGGCGGACGTGACCAGCAGCGTCGGGTTCGACATCGCGGCCCGCGGCACCGGGTTCGCCACCTTCGACGCCGACACCGGGGCGGGGGTGAACACCCGCCTGTACACGGTGGACCTGCTCACCGGAGCGGCCACGCTGGTGGGCACGGTGTGCACCGGGGCGGCGGCCGACCCGCTGGCCGTGCTGAGCGGCACCCTCGGGGTGTACGTCGGCGGCGGGCTGATGTGACCGGCAGGACCGTCCGGACCGTCCGGACCGTCCGAAAGCCTCTTTTCCAGCCGTTTCCCTGGTCGCCCGAGTCGGCGACCGGCCCGCGGGATCGTCCGGTGGGATCGTCCGGACACGCTCCCACCCTCAGCCCCCCGAACGACTCTCCAGCCGACATCCCGCGGGCCGGGTTCGCCATCATTCGCTGGAACATCGGCCGGCGGGCGGCGTGGGTATTCTGACCCCACCCGCCCGCCGGTGCCGTTATGCCCCGACTCGTCCGCCGCTCGTGGCTTGTGCCGGGTATCGGCCTCGTGATCCTGTCCGGCCTCGTCGTCGGGCTGGCCGTGGCCGTGCAGCGGGTGCG
>JALHQU010000065.1 GCA_022841795.1 Fimbriiglobus sp. | reverse complement strand
ACTTGACAGCCCGCCTACGCGCCCTTTAAGCCCAGTGATTCCGAACAACGTTCGCACGGTTCGTCTTACCGCGGCTGCTGGCACGAACTTAGCCCGTGCTTCCTCCAGGGATAGATCAACCTTGCGGTTTTCTCCCCCTCGACAGTGCTTTACAACCCGAAGGCCTTCGTCGCACACGCGGCGTCGCTCGGTCAGGCTTGCGCCCATTGCCGAAGATCCTCGACTGCAGCCACCCGTAGGTGTCTGGCCAGTGTCTCAGTGCCAGTGGCGCGGGTCGTGCTCTCACACCCGCTAGACATCTTCGCCTTGGTGGGCCGTTACCCCACCAACTAGCTAATATCACATGGGCCCCTCTCCGGTCGCCGGAGCTTTGGTCTTACGACATCATCAGGGATTACCCTGTATTTCTACAGGCTATACCTGAACCCGAGGTAGGTACCCATGCCTTACTGCCCCTTACGCTGCTTCTCCTTGCGGAGTACGCTCAACTTGCATGCCTAATCCACGCCGCCAACGTTCGTTCTGAGCCAGGATCAAACCCTTCAAAAGTTTACGTTTGTCCCCGCTTTCGCAGGGAAACTTTCAAGTGTTTGAGGTCGCTCGTTCGGTCACACTCAAAGAACTTGCGCGAGTCACCCATCCCGTTTCCGGGGTGAGCCACTCGGCCAGAGTGAGTGTGTGCCAAACGGCGACACAACCCACTCCGATCAGGCTCTTACGCTACCGATTTGTCAAAGACCGCAGTTGAGTTCCGGGCCACCGGCTTCCGGTCGTCCGAAACTCTCGCCACCGCGAATGACTCACGGCGACAGGGGGAATGATAGCCGGCCGGGCGGGAGTGTCAACCGACCTGCGGGAAAAATTTGGGAACAGACCCCAGAGGCCCTCGAACGGGGCCAGAAGCGGCGAGCGTCCGTGTCGATTTCGGTGGCCGCCGCTGGTGTTGGGGGCGGGCCGACGTTACAACGACTATGGACGCCCGGCCCGGCGCGGTCAAGCAGAAACCTTCGTCCCTCACTCGATTTTCCTCATGCCCACTCCGAACGTACTGGTCCTTCGTGCCCCCGGCACCAACTGCGACGGCGAGGCGGTGTTCGCGTTCGAGCGGGCCGGCGCAAAAGTGGAGCGGGTCCACATCAACGCCCTCCGCGAACAGCCCCACCGCCTCCGCGACTTCCAGATCCTCGTGCTGCCCGGCGGGTTCAGCTACGGCGACGACGTGGCCGCCGGGAAAATCCTGGCCAGCCAACTCCAGAACTTCCTGGCCGACGCCGTCCGCGAGTTCCGCGACCACGAGAAGCTGATCCTCGGCATCTGCAACGGGTTCCAGGTGCTGCTCAAGGCCGGGCTGCTCGTCCCGCCGGACGACGACGGCCCGCTCGCCACCCTCGCCCACAACACGTCCGGCAAGTTCGAGGACCGCTGGGTCCACCTGGCCGTCAGCTCGACCAAGTCGCCGTTCCTGAAGGGGATGACCGGCCTGTATGTGCCCGTCGCCCACGGGGAGGGGAACTTCGTCTGCCGTAAGGATTGGATTCTGAGCGGGTTAGGGCAGGCCGGACAGGTGGTGTTGCGGTACACCGACCCGAAAGGGAACGCCGCCGCCGGCTACCCGCACACCCCGAACGGCTCGCAGGACGACATCGCCGGAATCTGCGACGCGAGCGGGCTGGTGCTGGGGCTGATGCCGCACCCCGAGCGGCATGTGCTGCCGACGCAACACCCCCGCTGGACCCGCGAGGGGCTGAAGCAGGAGGGCGACGGGATGCAGATGTTCCGCAACGCGGTCGAGTTCTTCGGATGAAAGCAGATATGGAACCACAGAGACACAGGGGCACAGAGAAGACAGAGATTTTTCTTGGAACACTGTTCGTATCTTCTCTGTGCCCCTGTGTCTCTGTGGTTCAAACTCCCTTTCTCATCCCGCCGGGCGGAAGGCTTTCACCACCGCCTCGTTCGTGGTCAGCCGCGGGCCGTCGATCAGGTCCACGCAGTACGGCACCGCCGGCATCACCGCCAGCAAGCAATCGCGGATGGCCGACGGCTTGCCCGGCAGGTTGACGATCAAGCTCGACCCCCGCACACCGGCCGTCTGCCGCGACAGGATGGCCGTCGGCACCACCTTCAGCGACACCGCCCGCATCAGCTCGCCGAACCCCGGCAGCACCTTCTCGCACACCGCCTCGGTCGCCTCCGGGGTCACGTCCCGCTTCGCCGGGCCGGTCCCGCCGGTGGTCACCACCAGGCAGCACCCCTCGTCGTCGCACAGCGCCTTCAGGGTGGATTCGATCTGCTCCTGCTCGTCCGGGATGACCCGCGCCACGGGTTCCCACGGGCACGACAGCATCTCCTTCAGACTGGCGACGATGGCCGGCCCGCCCTTGTCCTCGTACACCCCGCGGCTGGCCCGGTCGGACACGGTGACGACGCCGATGCGGATCACGACCACACCCTCGGTGGGATTGGGGTGCGGTGATTATAGCTCGCCACCGTCTTGTTAGCCCGCACCCCTCGCTGGCGCGTCGGGCTAACTCAAGTCGGCCAGCGCCTGCCGCCGCGGGCCGAGCTTCGCCTCCGCCTCCCGCATCCGCTCGGCGGGCACGAAGTGCAGCACCGGGTGCGGCTCCCGGCGGGTGGGCAGGCCGTTGCGGGTGTACGGGTCGTCCGGGTGGCCGGTGAACACCTCGAACCGCCCGGCCAGGTGTTCGGCGTACCGATCCCGCAGCTCGGCCAGCTCGAAGTACGTCAGCCCGCGGGGGTCCGGGTGAACGACCAGCAGCACGTCGTGAGTGGACGGGTCGAACCGCTCGACCGCCCACGCCACGGCCGAATCGTCATTCAACGAGAACGGGACGGACACCGCGTCCACCCGCCCGGTGGTGCGAGCGCGGCGGGCGAACGGGCACACCGGCTGGTTGAGCAGCCGCGGGTGCGGGCGTTCGACGAACTGGCGGATGTGGGCGGCGAGCGCGGGGGGTATGGGTATGGCGGTCATCGGGGTGCGGTCACGGTGGTGTCGGGCCACCATACCCCGTCGCAACCGCCGTGCCGCCGTGTTCTGCTCGCTCCGCGAGCGGTCTTCTGAACCCCGCTCGCGGAGCGAGCAGAACACGGGGATCACTCCCCCCAGAGGCGGCTGTCGTTCGTGATCGTCCACGTCTTCCCGCCGGCGGTTTTCGGCGCCACCAGCCGGGCCTCGAACCCGTGCTTCGTCACCTCGAACTCCGGTCCGCCGAGCGGGGAGTCGGGCAGGCCGAGGGCGGCGGCGGAGGTGGCGAACCGGCCGTGATTTTTGCGGTACGCCAGTTGGGCGTAATAGGCGACGTGCAGCCGGTCCTTCACCGCCTGGGCCGGGTCCGGGGCGTACTTCACCCCGTCGGCCTTCTCCGCGAACTGGAGATACCCCCACCGCTCCGGCCGGTGCATGTCGATCGCCCCCTGCGGGGACCACACCCAGTTGTGTTCCGGCCGTTTCTCGATCTTCACATACTTCCCGCCCTTCACCTCGAAGTCCCACTCGACCCGGCTGAAGTTGACCCGCCAGCGGTCGCCCACCTTCGGCGGGGCCACCTTGAGCGCCAGCTCGTCCAGCCCGGCCCACGGCCACAGGATTTCGACCGTCCACCCGACGTCCGTGTCCGACGGGTCGTTCAGCGTGCCGTTCACCTTCACCGCCGTCTTCAGCCCGGTGATCTCCCAGCCGTTCACCGGCCGCCCGCCGTCGCGGTACGGCTTCGTCAGCAGCAGGTCCCAGGTGGTGTTCCTGGCGTTCAGTTCCAGTTCGCCGTACAGGTGGTTGTCCCCGTCCGGGTCCAGGAACACCTCGAAATCCGGGTCGTGGAAGATGACCGCGTCGTGGTCGGTGATGGTGGCCCACACGTGCGGCTCGGTGATCTCGGCGGCGATGTACAGCCCTTTGTCGTCCCACGTCATCTTCGCGCGGGTGCGGTGCGTCGGCTTCGGCTTGGCGTCGCCCTCGATGTCCACGAAGTCGTCCGTCCACGCCGCCGTCTTCCACGCCTCGTCGTCCAGCTGGCCGTCGATCACCGGCGGTTTCGCCGCCTTGCCGCACACGTACCCCTTGGGGGCGGGCAGCTCGGCCGGCGGCTTCTCGACGGCGACGAGCGGGACGGCCGCCACCAGCGGGAGCAGAACCCAGAATCGACGGGCGATGCGAGACATGGCGAGGGGCCGGAAGGGGTGTCGGCGGAGGGTGTTAAGGTACGGAGAAGATAGATCACCGGCGGTGCCATGGAGTGGGGCAAGATTCCATCTTGCCACCAAACCCGTGGGGCAAGATGGAATCTTGCCAGAGTCAGCCGGCAAGTTGGAAACTTGCCCCACTCGGGTGGCAAGTTGGAAACTTGCCCCACAACGAACCCTCTACTTCACCTCCACCGTCACCTCGGCGGGGAACATCAGTCGCGGGTCGCCGCGATCGGCCAGCGTCTTCGTCAGCGTGCCGGCGGTGCGGGGCACCACCCCGGTGAACAGCACCTTCCCCTTGTGTGTCACCGTCACCGGCTGGTCGAGGTCCTGCATCCGATCGTCGAACCGCACGGTCAGTTTCGACACGCTGTCCGCCTGGGTGATGTCCACCGTCTGCCCGAACCGCTTGGCGATCACCACCGCCCCGCCCTTCGCCGACCCCGCCGGCACCGCCAGCCAGTACGACCGCTCGTGCGGGCCGGTCAGTCGCCACACCACCCGGTCCGGGGTCGGGTTCCGCGTGTGCTTCGCCATCCACGGCAGGGCGATCTTGTCCTCCCCGCCCATCCAGTGCGGCTTCCCCTCGTGAATTTTCAGGAAGTGCGTGTACCCGCCCAGGTCGGCCCGCTCCAGGTCGTACAGCTTCTGCCCCCATTCGGCTGCCACCTTGTTGCGGTTGTACGCCGCGTCGTTCCCGCCCATCTGCAAGGCGAATGCCACGTTCCGCAGGTTGAGCGGGCTGGCGTCGTTCGGGTGCCCGGCCATCATGCCGGCGGCGGCCCAGCGGTCGGCCAGCCGCGGGGCGAGCTGATACACCCCGTCCCCGCCGGCCGAGTACCCGAGCACGTACACCCGATCCGGATCGACCCCGTCCAGGGCGACCGAGTTCTCGATCAGCCGGGCGAACAGGCGGTCGATGTGTTCCTCGTGCCACAGGTTCCAGGTGTTCGTCGGCGCCCGCGGGGCGATGTAGAGGCCCTCGTCCAGCGTGTACAGCTTCTTCTGGTTCTCCCACTGCTTGTCGTTCACCGCCGGCGGCGCCCCACCCCCGCCGTGCAGCGAGATCCACAGGCTGTGCCCGGCGGCCGGCGTGGTGCCGAACGTTTTGGCGGTGAACTTCAGCTCCTTGTCGCCGTCGGTGAGGACGCCGGCTTTCATCTCGTCGGCGCGTTCGGCCTTCAACCTGGCGACGTGGTCGGCCCAGAGGCGGTCGCGGGCGGCGAGGGCGTCGGCCTTGGAGAGCGGGGCGTCCGGCGGGGCAGCGAGGGACAGGAGGGCGAGGAGGAGCATGGGCGGACCCTTGGTTCGGTAGACGACCTCACCCCCCGGCCCCCTCTCCAAAGTGGAGAGGGGGAGAAATGTCGTCGCCGCGAGCCGGCGAGCCTAGCTCCGCTCGCAAGCTCGCGGCGACGACCAGAGGCATTCCGCCGTTGAACACCCCCTCTCCGGCTCGGAGAGGGGGCCGGGGGGTGAGGTCCGTTCTACAGCCATCCCCGCACGGCGGCGGTGAACTCGGCCGGCGTTTCCAGGTTGGACAGGTGCCCGGCGGTGGCGAACTGCTCGCTCGTGGCGGCGGGCAGTTGGTCGGTCATCGCCTGGGCCGCAGACGGCGGGGTGACGGTATCTTCGGCCCCGACCAGCACCAGCGTGGGGAACTTGAACCCCGGCAGCGAAGCGATCGCGTCCGGCCGGTCCCGCATCGCCCGTAGCGCCGCCGTCACCCCGGCGGTGGTCTGCGCGGTGGCGATCGAGCGGACGGCGGCGATCACCTCCGGCCGGTGGGTGCGGGTGTGGTCGCTCACCAGCTTCGGCATCATCTGATCGAGCACCCCGGCCGCCCCGTCCTTCTCGGCGAGCGCGATCGTCTTGTCCCGGTTCGCCTTCGCCTCGGCGGAGTCGGCCTCGGCCCGAGTGTCCGCCAGGATGAGTCCCTTCACCCGACCGGGGTGCCGGCGGGCGAACGCCAGCGCGATGTACCCGCCCATGCTCAGCCCGCCGACCACCGCCTTCTCGATCTTCAGCGCCGTCAGCCAGTCGGCCAGGGCGTCGGCGAACGAGTCCATCGTCCACCCGCCGGCCGGCAGCCCGGACTCGCCGAACCCGAACACGTCCGGGGTGAGAACGCGATGAGTGTCGGACAACCCGTCAGCCTGCGCGGCCCACATGCGGCGGTCGAACGGAAAGGCGTGGACGAGTACGAGCGGCGGGCCGGACCCGCGGTCGTCGTAGGCCAGACGGGTGCTGGTGGCGGGGTGGGTCCAGGTCGGCATGGCAGTCTCCGAAGGGTGAACGATGACAGCCGGCAACCGCGGTGCCGAATCAGAAAGACCTCACCCCCCGGCCCCCTCTCCGAACCGGAGAGGGGGTGTTCAAGGGAGAGATGTATCCGGTCTTCGCCGCGACCTCCGGGAGCGGCTGAGCTGGCTCCGCTCCCGGAGGTCGCGGCGAAGAGTCTCCCCCTCTCCACTTTGGAGAGGGGTTGGGGGGTGAGGTCTCTTCCCCGCCCGTTTTCCTGTTACACCCCTTCCCTCACGCGGGTACAACATACGCATCCTCCCGCCCGGCCGACACGTTCCATCCTCATGCGCACCCGCCTGCTGCTGATCGCCGCTGTTGCCCTGCCCGCCGCCTGCTCCCGCCCGCAGCCGCCGGTCACCCCGCCCGCCCCGCCGGTGGTGGTGATCGCCACCCCGACCGCCCGCGAGGTGACCGAGTACCTGGACTTCACCGGCCGGGCGAAGGCGAGCGACGTGACCGACCTGAAGGCCCGCGTCACCGGCTACCTGACGGCCATCCACTTCAAGGACGGCGACCGGGTGACGGCCGGCCAGCCGCTGTTCGACATCGACCCCGGGCTGTACGCCACCGAGCTGGCCCGTGCGGAGGCGGCGGTCAAGCAGGCCGGGGTGTCGGTGAAGCAGGCGGAGGCGACGGTGGTGCAGGCGAAGGCGAAGCTGTCGCGGGTGGCCAAGGATTACCAGCGAGTGAAGAGCCTGACCACCGCCAGCCAGTCCGAGCGCGACCAGACGGAAGGCGACTGGGAGGAGGCGAAGGCGGGGGTGCAGGTGGCCGAGGCGGCCGAGCAGGTGGCGGCGGCCGGGGTGGTGGTGGCCGAGCGGCAGCTGGCCCAGGCGAAGAAGAACATGGAGTACACCCGCATCGTCGCGCCGAAGGCCGGGCGGATCGGCCGGCACCTGTTAGACGTGGGCGGGCTGGTGAAGGCGGACGAGACCATGCTGGCCACCGTCGTCGTCGCCGACCCCATCTGGGTGTTCTTCGACGTGGACGACCGCAGCAAGCTGCGGCTGAACCGGCTGCGGGCGGAGGGCAAGCTGGACCTGTCCGCCGGCAAGACGAAGGTGCGGGTCGGCCTGCCGGACGAGGACGGGTTCTCGGTGGATGGCACGGTGTGGTTCGAGGACACGCAGCTGAACCAGGGCACCGGCACGCTCACCGTGCGGGCGAACGTGGACAACCCGAAAGGGCTGCTCACGCCGGGGCTGTTCGTGCGGGTGCGGCTGCCGATCGGCGACCCGAAGCCGGGGGTGCTGGTGCCCGAAGAGGCGATCGGCACCGACCAGGGGCTGAAGTTCGTGTACACCCTGAACGCGAACGACGAGGCGGTGTACCGGCCGGTGAAGCCGGGGCTGGCGTACGGCAACCTGCGGGTGGTGGAGCCGGTACCGGGCAAGCCGGACAGCGGGGTGAGTGAGTCCGACCGGGTGATCGTCGAGGGGTTGCAGCGGGTGCGGAAGGGACAAAAGGTGACAGTCAAGGGGCCGCCGGCCGGCGGCTCCGCGGGCGGAACCCCGGTGGTGTCGAAGGACGGAACCCCGCCCAAGCCCGCCCCGCCGACCTCGCCCGACGGCCACGCCACCGGCGGGCGGTGAAAAGAAGAAGACCTCACCCCCCGGCCCCCTCTCCGAGCCGGAGAGGGGGTGTTCAAGCGAGATGCCGGGTTGGAATCAGCGATTGTTGACGAACGGCGAACCGGAACGCGCAGAGACAATCGGCCGTTGAACACCCCCTCTCCGGCTCAGAGAGGGGGCCGGGGGTGAGGTCTTAACCGCGAACACCCACGATTGACCCCCGCCGATGCACCACTTCTTCCTCGACCGCCCGATCTTCGCCACGGTGATCGCGATTGCCGTCACCCTGGCCGGCGGCATTGCGTACTTCACCCTGCCCGTCTCCCAGTTCCCGCCCGTCACCCCGCCGACCATCCAGGTGGACTGCAACTACCCCGGCGCCAGCGCCGAGGTGGTGGCCAAGACCATCGCCGCCCCGATCGAGCAGCGGGTGAACGGGGTGGAGCGGATGCTGTACATGTCGAGCCAGGCCACCAGCGACGGCAGCTACACCCTGACCGTCACGTTCGAGACCGGCACCGACCTGAACATCGCCCAGGTGCAGGTGCAGAATCGGGTGAACCTGGCCCTGCCCGAGCTGCCCGAGGTGGTGCGGGCGGTCGGGGTGGTGGCCCGCCGGCGGTCGCCGGAGATCCTGCTCACCGTCAGCATCAACTCGCCGGACGGGCGGTACGACCAGTTGTACCTGAGCAACTACGCCGCGCTGAACCTGCGGGAAGACCTGGTGCGGATCACCGGCATCTCCGAGGTGCTCATCTTCGGCCAGCGGGACTACTCCATGCGGGTGTGGGTGAACCCGGACGCGCTGGAGGCCCGGCAGGTGACGGTGCTGGACGTGGTGCGGGCCATCCGCAACCAGAACGCGGAGGTGGCGCTCGGGCAGGTGGGCGGGGACAAGACGCAGCTCACTGTCACCACCCTCGGCCGGCTGGAAACCCCCGAGCAGTTCGCCAACATCGTGGTGGCCACCGGGGCGGACGGGCAACTGGTGCGGCTGTCGCAGGTGGCGTCGGTCGAACTCGGCCCGAAGTCGAGCGACATCGCCAACAAGTTTGACAACAAGCCGACCGTCGGGCTGGCCGTGTTCCTGGAGCCGAACGCCAACGCCCTGGACATCGCCGACCGGGTGAAGGCGAAGATGGTGGAGTACGAGAAGGAGTTCCCGGACGGCATCCGGTACGAGATCGGGTACGACACCACCCCGTACATCGACACGTCCATCCAGGAGGTGCGGAAGTCCCTGCGGGACTCGGTCATCCTGGTGGCGGTGGTGGTGCTGGTGTTCCTGCAATCCTGGCGGGGGGCGCTCATCCCCCTGGCGTCCGTGCCCGTCGCCATCGTCGGCACGTTCGCCGCCATGTCCGCCGTCGGGTTCGGGCTGAACAACCTGACTCTGTTCGGGCTGGTGCTGGCGGTGGGCATCGTGGTGGACGACGCCATCGTGGTCGTCGAGGCGGTGCAGCACAAGATCGAGCAGGGGCTGGCCCCGCGGGCGGCCACCCGCGCGGCCATGGGCGAGGTGGCCGGGCCGGTGATCGCCGTCGGGGTGGTGCTGAGCGCGGTGTTCGTGCCGTGCATGTTCTTCCCCGGCATCGTCGGCCTGTTCTTCCGCCAGTTCGCCCTCACCATCGCCATCAGCACGGCCATCAGCACGTTCCTGTCGCTGTCCCTCAGCCCGGCCCTGGCGGTGGTGCTGCTGAAGCCCAAGGCCGCCCGCCCGGACCCGCTCCAGCGGCTGCTCAACCTGCTGTTCGGCTGGTTCTTCTGGCTGTTCAACAAGGCGTTCACCCTGACCGGCCGGGGGTACACCTGGGCGGTGGGCAAGTTCATCCGCGTGCCGCTGCTGCTGGTGGCGGTGTACGCCGGCATGATCGGGTTCGGCTCGTGGGGGTATTTGCAACTGCCCACCGGGTTCATCCCGGTGCAAGACAAGGGGTACCTGATCGCCAGCGTGCAACTGGTGGACGCGGCCAGCGCCGAGCAGACGCGGGCGGCGATGGACGAGATCGTGAAGGTGGCGATGGGCACGCCGGGGGTGAAGCACGTGAACGCGGTGGCCGGCAACTCGTTCGCCTTGAGCGCCTACGGGTCGAACTTCGGCAGCATGTTCATCATCCTGGACGAGTTCGACAAGCGGCGGGCGCCGGAGCTGTACGCCTCGGTGGTGGCCGCCGAGTTGAACAAGCGGATCAACGCGGCCGTGCCGAAGGCGGTGGTGAACGTGTTCCCGGCGCCGGCGGTGCCCGGCCTGGGTCGGGCGGGCGGGGTGCGGCTGATGGTGCAGGACCGCGGGGAGGTGGGGGCGAAGACGCTGGAGGCCCAGACGCGGAACCTGGTGGACGCGGTGGGCAAGGAGCCGGCGCCGCACGGGACGGGCCAGTTGTTCCAGGCCCCGCTGACCGTGTTCCGCACCGGCTCGCCGCAACTGCGGGTGGTGGTGAACGACGCCGAGTGCGTGGCCGCCGGGGTGGACCCGCTGGACGTGTACGCCACCATGCAGTCCACCCTCGGCCAGCGGTACGTGAACGACTTCAACAAGTTCGGCCGCACCTTCCAGGTGAACGTGCAGGCCGAGTCGCGGTACCGCAACCAGTTGGACGACGTGAAGCGGCTGCGGATCCGCAACCGCCGCGGCGAGCTGGTGCCGCTCGGGGCGGTGGCGGCGGTGAAGGAGGTGACCGGCCCACTGGTCATCACCCGGTACAACATGTACCCGGCCGCGTCCATCACCGCGGCGGTGTCCCCAGGCGTGAGCAGCGGGGACGCGGCCGGGGTGTTCGAGCAGTTGGCCGACCGCGAGCTGCCGACGAACATGGGGTACGAGTGGACCGAGCTGACGTTCATCGAGCGGCAGAACCGAGACACCGGCATGGGCGTGTTCGGGCTGGCCGTGCTGGTGGTGTTCCTGGTGCTGGCCGCCCTGTACGAGAGCTGGGCGCTGCCGCTGGCGGTCATCCTGGTGGTGCCCATGTGCGTGCTGTCGTCGCTGGTCGGGGTGTTCTTGGCCGGGCAGGACATCAACCTGTTCACCCAGGTGGGGTTCGTGGTGCTCATCGGGCTGGCGTGCAAGAACGCCATCCTGATCGTCGAATACGCCAAGCTGAAGCGGGACGCCGGGGCGGACCGCCGCACGGCGGTGCTGGCCGCCTGCCGGCTGCGGTTCCGCCCCATCCTGATGACCAGCGTGGCATTCATCCTCGGGGTGACGACGCTGGCGTTCTCGTCCGGGGCCGGGGCGGAGATGCGGCGGGCGCTCGGGGTGACGGTGTTCGCCGGCATGATCGGGGTAACGGCGTTCGGCATCTTCCTGACGCCGGTGTTCTTCGTGCTGGTGGACCGGGCCGTCCAGGCCGTGTTCGGCAGTTGGTCGGGCGAGAAGAAGTTGTTCTGGCGGGTGTTTTTGATCCACGCACTCTTCGGCCCGCTGGGGCTGGCGGTGTGGGCGCTCACGCCGGTGGTGAAACGCCGCTTCGCCCGATCCGCGAAGCCGCCCGCCGCACCCCCGACCACCACGGTGCCGTCATGAGCGGGTCACGGCACCTCCCGCACCCCCACGCCGCCGTCGGTGGCGAGCGGCCAGCCGAGGCCCGCCGGTCGGGGCAGGAAGTAATAATCATTCCCACGAGATGTGATGGTGAAGTAGCGGTGCATGTCTCGCACCCCGAACAACGGCAGGGTGATGGTCGCGTTTGGGATGACCAGGAATGCGATGCGGAATTCCAGGTGCGGCAGGCCGCCCGGATCGGTCGGTGGGAACGGCCGCACGCCGTTGCGGTAATCCCGGAACCGCACCCAGCGGTAGAGCCTCCAAGCGGGCAGGAGGGTCGCGGTGGTGTCGAACCACTCCACCCGCGTAGGCGCTCCGACCAACCGGAAATCCCCGAACCCGTGGGCCATGGCGAACGACTCATCCACGGCCGTGTCCGTCGCCCCAGTGTCCAGTTGGAATGTGAGCGGTTGTGTAAACCCACTCGCGCTCGGGTTGAGCGGGTCCGGGCGGCGGATTTCGAACCGCCCGCGGATGATCGGTCGAGCCGGCCACAGTCCGTATCGGCAGCGGAAGTACTGGGACACGGCCATCGAGCGGGGAATCCTACTGGCAAGTGTAGACGGGTCTCAACCGATGGTGACCCGGTGGCTCATCCGCACCACGTCCGGCGGCAAGCATTCGGTGAAGTAGACGGTGTACGAGGACCGCTCAGTGGCGCGGAGGGCGTCGCCCCGCTCCATCGCCTGTTGCAACGTCGGGAACGGGCCGAGGACATCCACCGTGACCACCCCCGCTTCGGTGTCCCAGGTGTCGCGGTACAAAATCCACTGGTTGGGATACCGCTCGTGGATGTCATTCATCTGCCGGTCGTACGACTCCTGCATGCCAGGCGGGGTCTTCGGGGCCGCCGACATGGTCTCGAACATGTGCCGGAGAAGTTCGTCCTCTCCGGCGTCCCGCGCCATCGCCTCGTACCGCTGTCGAAGTTCGTCGTCCATCGCCCGCCCTCCGGTGCCCCCTCCCCGCCCTGATTGTACCCGCAGGTGACTCCCGCGTGTTCGCCAACTTCTTCATCCACCGGCCGATCTTCGCCGCCGTGCTCAGCATCCTGGTGGTGCTCGGCGGCGGGGTCGGGCTGCTGCGGCTGCCGGTCGCCCTGTACCCGGACGTGACGCCCCCCACCATCGAGGTGTCCACCTCGTTCCCCGGCGCGCACGCCCGCACCCTGGCCGACACCGTCGCCGCCCCGATCGAGGAGAACGTGAACGGCGTCGAGAACATGCTGTACATGTCGTCCACCTCGGCCAACGACGGCAGCTACGCGCTCACCGTCACGTTCAAGCCGGACACCGACCTGAACATCGCCCAGGTGCTGGTGCAGAACAAGGTGAACGTGGCCCTGACCAAGCTGCCGGCGGAGGTGAAGCGGCGGGGGGTGCTGGTGAAGAAGAAGGCGACCGGCACGCTCATGATCATCAACCTGTACAACCCCGAACCGGGCCGCCGGGCGGCCGGCGACGACGACCTGTACCTGAGCAACTACGCCACCATCCAGCTGCGGGACGAACTGGCCCGGCTGGACGGCGTCGGCGACATCCAGTTCCTCGGCCAGCGGGACTACTCCATGCGGGTGTGGGTGAACCCGCACAAGCTGGCCAACCGCGGGCTGAGCGCGGACGACGTGAAGAAGGCGATCGAGCAGCAGAACGCGCAGGTGGCGGCCGGGCAGATCGGCCAGCCGCCGGCCCCCACCGGCCAACTGTTCCAGTTCACCATCAACACCCGCGGGCGGCTGGTGGAGGCGAAGGAGTTCGCCGACATCGTGCTGAAGACGGACGACCAGGGGGCGGCGGTGCTGATGAAGGACGTGGCCGACAAGGTGGAGCTGGGCGCCGCCGCCTACGACCAGACGTGTACGTTCGACGGCCGCCCGTCCGTCGCCCTCGCTATCTACCAATTGCCCGGCACCAACGCCATCGCCACCGCCGAGCGGGTGAAGGCGAAGATGGCCGAGCTGAAGGCCAAGTTCCCGGCCGGGGTGGAGTACCAGATCGTGTACGACACCACCCCGTTCATCCGCGAGTCGGTGGCCGAGGTGTTCGTCACCCTGCGGGATGCGGTGATCCTCGTGGCGCTGGTGATGCTCGTGTTCCTGCAAAGCTGGCGGAGCGCGATCATCCCGCTGGCGGCCGTGCCGGTGGCCATCGTCGGCACGTTCGGGTTCATGGCCCTGGCCGGGTACAGCCTGAACACCCTGACCCTGTTCGGGCTGGTGCTGGCGGTGGGCATCGTGGTGGACGACGCCATCGTGGTGGTCGAGGCGGTGGAGTACCACCTGAGCCGCGGGCTGGCGCCGAAGGCGGCGACGGCACAGGCCATGAGCGAGGTGGCCGGGCCGGTGATCGCCGTCGGGCTGGTGCTGGCGGCGGTGTTCGTGCCGTGCCTGTTCATCTCCGGCATCGTCGGCGAGTTCTTCCGCCAGTTCGCCGTCACCATCGCCATCAGCACCCTGCTGAGCGCGTTCAACTCGCTCACCCTGAGTCCGGCCCTGTGCGGGCTGCTGCTGCGACCGCACGCCAAAGCCCACGACCACCAGCCCCGCCGCGGGCGGTGGTCCGGCCACCTGCTCGTCCCGCTGGCGTTCGCCGTGGCCGCGTACTTCCTGCTCACCCCGCACCTCCGCCCGCTGCTCGACGAGCTGCTGCCGGCGAACCTGCCGCTCCGCGCGCTCGTGCCGTCGGCCGTGGCGGTGTTGTCCGCGCTCGGGGTGGGCGTGCTGGCGTCGCTGTTCTTCAACCGCCTGTTCGCCGTGTTCACCGCCGGCTACCTGGCAGCCGTCCGCGGGCTGCTGTGGATCACCCCGCTGGTGCTGGTCGGGTACGCCGGGCTGGTGTACCTGACGCAGGTGACGTTCGCCGCCGCCCCGGTCGGGTTCATCCCCCCGCAAGACAAGGGGTACCTGCTGGTGAACCTGCAACTGCCCGACGCCCGGTCGCTGACGGAAACCGAGCGGGCGACGAAGGCGGTGGAGGCGGTGGCCCGCGGGGTGCCGGGGGTGAACCACACGGTGGCGGTGGCCGGACACTCGGCGGTGCTCGGCGGGAACGCCGCCAACTTCGCCACCGTGTACGTCATGCTGGACGAGTTCGAACACCGCCGCGACCCGGCCCGGTGGGGCGACGCCATCGCCGCCCGCATCCGCGCCGAGTGCGAGGCGACCGTGCCCACCGGCATCGTGACCGTGTTCCCCGCCCCGCCGGTGGAGGGGCTGGGGGCGGCCGGCGGATACCGGCTGATGATCGAGGACCGGGCGGGCAACGACGAGTCCGGCCGCGGGCTGCAAGCCGCCGCCGACCGCACGGTGGCCGACGGCGAGCAGTCGCCGGCCCTCACCGGCGTGTTCAGCGGGTTCCGGGCGGACACCCCGTGGGTGGAGTTGAAGTTCGACCGGGACGCGGCCGAGAGCCTGGGCGTGGAGGTGGCGGACGTGATCCACGCCCTGCAACAGTTCTTCGGGTCGGAGTATGTGAACGACTTCAACCGCTTCGGCCGCACCTGGCAGGTGACGGTGCAGGCGGCCCCGCAGTTCCGCCGCGACCTGTCCGCCCTGTCCGCCGTGCAGGTGCCCAACCGCCGCACCGGGGACATGGTGCCGGTGCGGAACTTCTTCCGCGCCGACGAGTCGGTCGGCCCGTCGCTGGTGGTGCGGTACAACCTGCACCCGGCCGCCCCGGTGACGGCCACCCCCGCCGCCGGCACCAGCAGCGGCGACGCCATGACCACCCTGGAAGGCTTCGCCGACCGCCACCTGGAGCCGGGGATGAAGGGCGAGTGGACGGAGCTAGCCCTGCTCCAGCGGCAGACCGGGGACACCGCCCTGTGGGCGTTCGCCCTGAGCGTGGTGCTGGTGTTCCTGGTGCTGGCGGCGCAGTACGAGAGCTGGGCGCTGCCGCTGGCGGTGATACTCGTGGTGCCCATGTGCCTGCTGTCGGCGGTGGTCGGGGTGCGGCTGGCCGGGCACGACGTGAACATCTTCACCCAGATCGGGTTCGTGGTGCTGGTCGGGCTGGCGAGCAAGAACGCCATCCTGATCGTCGAGTTCGCCCGCGCCCGCCACCTGGCCGGGGCGAGCATCCGGCAGGCGACGCTGGAGGCGTGCAAGCTGCGGCTGCGGCCGATCGTCATGACCAGCGTGGCGTTCATCCTGGGGGTGGTGCCGCTGGTGATCGCCGAGGGGGCGGGGGCGGAGATGCGGCGGACGCTGGGCACGGCGGTGTTCGCCGGCATGATCGGGGTGACGGCGTTCGGCGTGTTCCTGACGCCGGTGTTCTACTTCGTCATCCAGTGGGCGGTGGACCGCCTGCGGCGGCTCCGCGGGCTGGCGGCGGAAGGCGAGGAGGAACCGACGCCGGCGGACGGCGAGGTGGTGATTTGAGTGCGGCCGTTTTCACCCTCTCCCCTTGAGGGAGAGGGTGGATCGTCGAGCGAAGCGAGACGAGCCGGGAGAGGGGTCCTTCCCAATACGACCCCTCTCCCCGCCCGGTGCTCCGCACCGGCCGACCCTCACCCACCAGGGGAGAGGGTGTCAGACCCCGTACCGTTACAATGCCCGCATGTCCGCCGACGCCTTCCTCCGCGCCATCCGCGCCGCCCCGGACGACGACCTGCCGCGGCTGGTGTTCGCCGACTACCTGGACGAGACCGGCGACCCGGCCCGCGCCGAGTTCATCCGCGTGCAGTGCGAGCTGGCGCAGCTGCCGGACCACGACCCGCGGCGGCGGGACCTCGAAGACCGCGAACACGACCTGCTGAGCGAACACGAGCCGGGGTGGCTCAACGGTTTGCCAGGCTACGTCCAAGAATGGGATTGGCGACACGGCTTCGTTCACGAGGTGTCAGCATCACTACTGCAAATTCTCGACAACCCGAATGACTCGATCGCTGGGCATCCGGTTTCCAGTTTTCGCGCTGTGCCGCACTCTGCCGACAGTCTGGACGTTGACGCTGTTTTCTGGGACCGAATACGGATCCGCGACAGTGACTGGACAAACCATACCTGGTTGCATGGACTCTCACGGTTCGACTTGTCCGCTTGGAATGGTGTGAACAGTGATTTCGTCACCAATGAGTCCTTCGTCGGCGTCAAGGAATGGAATCTACGCGATCAACTCATGGCGATTGACTTGCCCGGTGTTTTCGACCGGATGCCGGGGAGATCGGGCATTCGCTCGATGTCATTCGGTGGATGGTATCACCCGAGCGAGTTACACGGAACCGGACAGTCGTGGCCGCCGCGTGTTCTGGCCGAATCGCTGGCTGGTATGCCGCTTGAAACGCTCCTCGCGTCTGGTGCTAACTTCTACATTCCGGGTTTGGATACCCTCCTCGCCGCCCCGTTCGCGGGCACGCTGAAGCACCTCGACATCTCCGACAACCCGATCGCCCCGGATGCGTACCGGGCATTTGAGCAAGCCCACCGCACGATGCGACTGGACCGACTCGACGTGTCCGGCACCCCGCTCGCCGGCATCGCGCTCGAACCGCTGCTGCACGCCCGCAGCCTGGAATCGCTGACCAAGCTGGAAATGAATGGGTGCGGGTCGGCCCGGCGGAACATGGAGGTGCTGGCCGGGTCGCCGTTCTGGGCGCAGGCCGGCCACGTCCGCGCCCACAGCGGCACCATCCCGGCCAGCACGTTCGAGCCGCTCGCCCACTCGCAAGGCCCGCCGGCCCTGCGGCTGCTCGACCTGGCCGACAACTACCTCCGCACCGCCGGCGTGCGGTTGCTGTGCGAATCCCCGTGGGCCGGCTCGCTGACGTGGCTGGCCCTGTCGGCGAACTACCTGGACGACGAGTCGTGTGCGGTGCTGGCCCGGTCCGGCCGGTTCACCCACCTGCGGACGCTGCACCTGGCGCACAACAACGTGCGGCTGGATCGCGGCGAGGGCGAGCAGATCACCGACGCCGGGGCGGCGGAACTGGCGAACGAGCCGAGCCTGGCGAACCTGCGGCTGCTGTCGCTCAGCAACACGGGGATCACCCACCGCGGGGTGAACGCGGTGCTGAACGGGCTGTACTGGCGGCTGTTCGGGCTGGGGCTGGCGGGCAACGACCTGTCGCCGGAGGTAGTCCGCATCCTCGCGGGATCGCCGCGGCTGGCCCGGTTCGTGTGGCTGGACCTGGCCGACAACCCGCGGCTGCGGGGGCGGGCGCTGCTGCCGCTGGCCGAGTCGCCGTACCTGAGCCGGCTGTGCGAACTCGACTGCGGCGGGATCGACCTGGCCGACGACGTGCGAGCCGCCTTCCGCGAACGGTTGGGGCCGCGGTTCAGTCATTAAGAAGTGGTCCGGCTTCGCCGGACCACGGGCCGCCACGCAGGGCGGCCCCTACAAATCGCCCAATTATGTAGGGGCCGCCCTCTGTGGCGGCCCGCCGATCGCCACCGGCGATCGGCTATTCTGCCATCGCGAAACCACGTACCCCCCCGTCACCGCCACCCCTGCCGCCGCGATCACCACGGCCCAGCGGGCGGCGTCCAGCGGCTGGAGCGCGAAGAAGTACGCCGTCGGCGGGAACGCCATCACCGCCAGGTATGCCCCCGCCGCGGCCACCGCCCACGCCGTCAGCTTCCAATCCCGTTCGCCCAGCACCACCACGTTCCCCAGCCCGGCGAACACCAGCATCGACAGCAGCACCGTCCGCTGCGTCTCGACCCCGTCGCCCCACCCCCACGCCGACCCCAGGTACACGCCCAGCCCGCACGCCCCGGTGACGGCCCCGGCCGCCACCGCGAACGCCCCCACTTCGCGGAGGAACCCGCCGGGCGGCACCGCCCGCCGGTGCGAGCGGTCGGCCATGATGAGCAGCGCCGGCCCGCCGATGGTGAGCGCGTTCAGCAGCGTCACCTGCTGCGGCAGGTACGGGAACTCCAGCCCGGCCAGCCCGAGGGCGAACAGGATGAGCACCACCGTGTACACGTTCTTCAGCAGGAACAGCTTGGCGGCGCGGCGGAGGTTGTTGACGATCACCCGCCCCTCGTCCAGGGCGGCCGGCAACAGGGCGAAGTCGTTCGTCTCCAGCACCAGCCCGGCGACCGTCTTGGTGGCGGCGGTGCCGGCGCCCATGGCGATGCCCAGGTCGGCCCGCTTGATCGGCAGCACGTCGTTCACCCCGTCGCCGATCATCGCCACCCGCCGGCCGTCGGCCTGTAGTGCGGCCACGATGTCGAGCTTCTGTTGCGGGGCGACGCGGCCGAACACGCTGGCAGTGTGCAGCAGCCGGCCGGGGTCCGCGGCGGACGCCAGTTCGTCCCCGGTGACGACCGGCTCTCCGGCGAGCGACAGCCCGATGTGCCCGACCGTCGCCCGCACCGTCTCCGGGTGGTCGCCGGACAGCACCTTGAACCGGATGCCCTGCCCCGCCAGTTCGCCCAGCACCTTTGCCGCGTCCGGCCGCAGTTCGTCGCTCAGGGCGACCAGGGCGAGCGGGCAGAGCCGTCGGCCGGCGAGCGACCCGGCGAACGTTTCGGACGGCCCGTCCGCTTGCTCGGCGAACAACAGCAGCCGCAACCCGGTCGGCAACAGTTCCCGCCAGCGGGCGTCCGCCGCCGCCGCGTCCGCCTCGCTCATCAGCGGCGTCAGCGCTTCCACCGCCCCGAGTGCGAGGACGTGTTCCGTTTCGCCCGCCCGCACCCGCACCGCGCTCAGCCGGGTCTGCGACTTGAACGGCAGTTGGTCCAGCCGCTCGAACGGCGTGCCCGGCTGCTCGACCGCCGCCCGGATCGCCTGCACGCTCTTGTTCCCGGCGTCCACCGTGGCCCAGGCGAACAGGGCCAGCTTCCCCCGCGGATCGGGTTTGGGTTGGAGTTCACGCTTCAGCGTGAGTGAGCGCTCCTCACGCTGAAGCGTGAACTCCAACCCGGCTGCATTCTCGGGGGAAGCGCCTGATTCACCGATCGGTTCGACGCGGTCCAGCGCCAGCCGGCCGGTGGTGAGCGTGCCGGTCTTGTCCAGGCACACGGTGTCGATGGCCGCCATCGCCTCCACCGCCGTCAGCCGCTGCACCACCGCCCCGCGGCGGGTCACCCGCACCGCCCCCAGCACGAACGCCAGCGTAGCCATCAGCACCAGCCCCTGCGGCACCATCGACGTGATGGTGGCCGCGGTCATCTGCACCAGGGTGGTGGCGGAGATGTCCCGCACCTGCGCCAGGGCGACGTACCCGACGCACAACAGCACGGCGGCGGCGGTCAGCCAGCGGACGATGGAATCCAGCGTCCGCTGGGTCGGGCTGGGGGTGTACCGGTAGCGGCGGGCCTCGGCGGAGGTGCGGTGGGCGAACGACTCGGCCCCCACTTTGTCGGCCCGGTACGCCCCGTCGCCGGCCACGCAGAAGCTGCCGGACAGCACCCGCTCGCCGTTCGCTCGCGGCACCGGGTCGGACTCGCCCGTCAGCAGCGCCTCGTCCACTTCGAGCGACTCGGCCGAAAGCACGACACCGTCGGCCACCACCGGCTCGCCGGCCGAGAGCAGCACGCAGTCGCCGAGCACCACGTCGCCAGCCGGGATGGTGTGCTCCGTTCCGTCCCGCCGCACGCGGGCCTTCGTCTCGGTCAGGATGGCGAGTTGATCCAGGTGCCGCTTCGCCCGCATCTCCTGCACCAGCCCGATGAGCGTGTTGGCGACGGCCATGCCGCTCACCGCCCACGCCCCGCGGTAGTCCTTGAGTACAAACAAGGCCGCGGCCGCCGGCACCACCAGGGCGTTGAACAGGGTGAGGGTGTTGCGGGCGACGATCGCCCGGTACTCGGCCCAGCCGGCGTCCGGCGGGCGGTTCACCTGCCCGCGGGCGGTGCGGTCCGCCACGTCGGCGGCGGTCAGCCCGCGGGTCGGGTCGTCTGTCACACTCACGGACCTCACCCCCCGACCCCCTCTCCGAGCCGGAGAGGGGGTGTTCAAGCGAGAAACGCAATGGTAGTGGGCGATGGCTCACCGCCGGCCATCGGCATTTCCCGGTAATGTTGAGCCGTTGAACACCCCCTCTCCAAAGTGGAGAGGGGGCCGGGGGGTGAGGTCCTTCTTGGCTCACAAATACGGGGCGAACAGCCGGGCCACCCCGTCCCGCAGGCGGACGGCCAACCCCCGCTTCGCCCACTCCCCGACCGTCACCCGCCGGGCGTGCTGCCGCACCCCGGCGACCAACTCCTCCAACTCGCCGGCCAGCGCCGGGTCGTAACACTCCACGTCCAGTTCGAAGTTCAACTCCAGGCTCCGCGGATCCCAGTTGCCGGACCCGAGCAGCGCCCACTCGCCGTCCACCAGCATCAGCTTGGCGTGGTCGAACGGCGGCGGGGTGAACCACACCCGGCAGCCGGACCCGAGCACCTGGTCGAGCTGGCCGTGCGCCGCCCACTGCACCAGCCGCAGGTTGCCCCTCTCGGGCAGCAGCACGTCCACCTCCACCCCCCGCAGGGCGGCCACGTTCAGCGCGGCGATCAGCCCGGCGTCGGGCAGGAAGTACGGGGTGAGGACGCGGACCGACCGGCGGGCGACGGCGAGCGCCCCGAGCAGGGTGGTCCGCAGCTTCTCGAAGTCGCGGTCCGGCCCGCTCGCCACCGCCCGTGCCGCCACCCCGCCGGCCGGCGGGAGGGGCGGGAACCAGCCGTCGCCGGCCAGCAGTTCGCCGGTGGTGAACGCCCAGTCGCCCGCGAACACCTGCTGCAACTGGCCGACCACCGGCCCCTCGACGCGGAAGTGCAAATCCCGGATCGGGTGCCGGCCGGCGAGCGACGGCGCGTGTTCGGCCCGGATGTTCATCCCGCCGGTGAACCCGATCCGCCCGTCCACGGTGAGCAGCTTGCGGTGGTTGCGGAGGTTGGCGTAGGGGAACTGCCACGGCAAGAGTTGGGGCAGGAAGCGGGCGACCGGCACCCCCGCCCGCCGCAGCCGGCCGACCACCGACGGCCACGAGTACCGCCGGCCGACGTCGTCCAGCAGCACCCGCACCGTCACCCCGCGGGCGACCGCCGCCGCCAGTGCCTCGACGAACATCCGCCCGGCCGCGTCGTTGTCGAAGATGTAGGTACACAGCCCGACGGTGCGCTCCGCCCCGCGGATGGCGGCGGTCATCTCCGCGTACACCCGGTCGCCGTCGCAGATCGGGGTCACCCGGTTGCCGACGGCCAGCGGCCGGCCGGTCACCCGCCGCACTAAGCGGTCCAGCCCGGCCAGGTGGTCGGGCACCGCCGGCGGCGGGGGCGGGTCGTCGTCCGGGTCGGGCCGCGGTGGGTGGACGGGACGGAGGCGGAGGGCCTTGCGGCGGAGGCGGTTGATGCCGAACAGGAAATACAGGACCGCGCCGACGAGCGGGGCGAGCAGGATCACCCCCATCCAGCCGATGGCCGCCCGCGAGTCCCGCTTGTACAGGGCGAGGTGGACGGCGGCGGTCACGTCCACCACGACGGTGGTGACGCTCACCACCCCGCTCACCACCCACCACCAGTCTGCCAGGAACTGCTGCATCCGCACCCCGGACCGCGAGCGGGGGAATGGACGAGATGGGGCGACCTCACTTCACCTTGGACACCGGCTGATCCGGGTGAGCCGGGTTCGGGACGAGCCGGCGGTTCGCGCAGTCGGCGAGCAGGTCCAGCTTCTCCAGCACCGTCTGGCCGATCAGCACCTCGTCGCCCAGCACCAGCGCCTCTTCCAGCGTGTCGCGGCCGAGGATGTCAAAAATGATCGGCTCGGTAACGCCAACCGTTTCTTTTCGCCCGTCGGCGTATTCGGCGACCCGTTGGCCGCGTTCCAACACCCCCAGTTTTTCCATGACGTGAACGGGGATGACCGACCTCACGGCCCCCGTGTCCACGAGCGCGTCCGCCTCGAAGCGTCGAATGGACGACTTCTTCAGCTTGCGACGCCGATTCAGGGCCTCGTCGGTGGAATTGGTGAGCATCACCTTGACGCGAATTTCGCCCATCGTTCCTCCCAAGTCGTCGTGCCGGCCGTATCCGAGTTCCCCCATTGTATCACGGCGCGGCGGCAGGCCGGATGTTCCCTCGCACCCCCGGCGTCCGGCGGAACAGCCGTTCGGCCCCTTGTAGCGCCGGCGAGCCGAGGGTACGCTCATCGCACCTCCAGGAGATCGCCTCGTGACCCGTTCCGCCTCGATCCGGTGGTGGCTCGTCCCCCTCCTGCTCGTCGCCGTTGCAACAGACCTGCCCGCCCAGAAGCCGCCCTACGACGTGTTCCCGCCGGCCGACCCGCCGTACTACCGCGTGCGGTACGAACCCTCTACCGAGAAGGGCGAGCTGGTGTACGGGGTGAACTACACCCTGTGGATTCCCGCCGGGGTGAAGACGCTCCGCGGGGTGATCGTTCACCAGCACGGGTGCGGCGAGGGGTCGTGCAAGTCGGGCCTCACGGGGGCCTACGACCTGCACTGGCAGGCGCTCGCCAAGAAGCACGGCTGCGCCCTGCTGTCTCCGGCCTACGAGCAGCCGGAGAAGGCCGACTGCCAGATGTGGTGCGACCCGCGGAACGGGTCCGACGCCGCCTTCCGCAAGTGTCTGAACGACCTGGGCGAGAAGTGCAAGCACCCCGAACTGGTTACCGTGCCGTGGGTACTGTGGGGGCACAGCGGGGGCGGCCACTGGGCGGGCGGGATGGTGCTGCTGCACCCGGACCGGGTGGCCGCCGCGTGGCTCCGCTCGGGCGTGCCGCAGCTGGCCGACGACCCGAACCGCAAGGGGGTCAAAGCCCACACCGTGCCCGATGCGGCGTTGAAAGTCCCGCTCCTGTGCAACCTGGGGACGAAGGAGGGCGTGAGCGTGAAAGACGGGCAGTTCGCCGGGGTGTGGCCGGCGAACGAGACGTTCTTCAAAGCCGTCCGCGGGAAGGGCGGGCTGGTCGGGGTGGCCATCGACCCGCTGTCCAGCCACGACTGCGGCAACCAGCGGTATCTGGCGATCCGGTGGCTCGACGCCTGCCTGACCGCCCGCCTGCCGAAGAAGGCCGGCGACCCGCTCACGCCGATGCCGGCGGAGCGGGCGTGGCTCGCCCCGATCAGCGGCGGGGAGCCGGCCGCCGCGGCGAAGTGGAAGGGCGACACGCTTCAGGCCGGCTGGCTGCCCGACGAGGCGACGGCGAAAGCGTGGGCGGAGTACGTGAAGGACACGGCGGTAACGGACGACACCCCGCCGCCCGCGCCGACGAACGTGACCCTGAAGGGGAACGCCCTCACCTGGGACGCCGAGGCGGACGTGGAGAGCGGGCTGGCCGGGTTCGTCGTCGAACGCGACGGGAAGGAGATCGCCACCCTGCCGGAGAAGGGCAAGAACCCGTTCGGCCGGCCGGTGTTCCAGAACCTGCAGTACAGCGACACGCCCACCCAGCCGCTCGTGCCGATGACGTTCACCGACCCGAAACCGGAGGCGGGCAAAGCCCACGCCTACCGGGTGATCGCGGTGAACACCGCCGGGCTGAAGTCGAAGCCGAGCGCGGATGCGACCCGGCCCAAGTGACGCGCCTCCCGTCGCCGGTTTGCACCGGCCGGAGTGGCCCCGGGTGCCCTGTTCCGCCCCCGACCGCAGGCGACTGGCCACCGCCGGGGTGGCGACAAATGCGGTCAGGCTCACGGCATGCCCCCGATCTGAAACAACCCTCAAGCCGGGCCGGCCGTAACCCGACCGTCCGCCACTTGACCTCCGCCGAGACCGATCCGCTCGGCCAGGTCGTCGAGGAACTTCCGCACCTCGGCGATGTCCTCGTCCGGCACCGGCGCTTCGTCCGGGCCGGCCGGGAGTTCATCACCCACCAGCAGGGTGGCGTCCACCTTGCCCTTCACCCAGTCGCGGATGGCGTCGGCATCGGTCGGCGGGTTCGGTACCAGCATGTCCAGGCAGACGGTGCGGAGGTTGGCGTTCACCGCCTTTGCCATGTGCTTGCCGAGTTCGTCCACCCGGCCGGTTTGCTCCTGGAGGGTTTGGAGGAAATCGACCACCGCCAGCAGGCAGGGGCGATGGTGGGAGAGCTTGATCTGCATCCATGAGACCGCGAGCCGGGAGATGCCCATCGCGGTCGCGGCGCGAGTGTAGTCCGACCCGTTGCGGGTGAGTTCCGGGATCCACCACAGCCGGGCGAGCGCGTTCACGCTGTCCTCGCCCATGAAGCGGACGGCGGACACCACCTTCTCCTTCCCCTCATCGCCCCACCTCCAACGAACATACTCCGGAAACTCGACCACGGTCAGGTACTCCCACAGCCGCTTGTCGGCCGCCTCGCGGCGGGTGAGCCGCAAGGCGGCGTGCACCCGCGGGCCGAGCCACGGGTCGGACTCGGCCGGCGGGTCGTTGCCGAACTTCGACACACCGGCCGCGATCACCTCGCGGAGCGGTTCCAGATCGACCACCCGGCCGAAGCCGAGATCGACGACGTGTTCGGCCACGTCCACGGTCGGCACGGTGCCGCGGCGGAAGTCGTCGCTCAGGGCGGCGCGGGCCGCCGGGGTCAGCCCTTTCAGCGTACTCACGCGATCCCCTCTTCGATGTGCTGGATGGATTCTTCGGCGTGCTTCTGCACGAACCGGCGGAGGTGTTCGTTCGCCTTCACCACGTCGCCGATGACCGCCTCGGCGCGGGCGAACAGGGTGGCCGCCTCGCCCGCCTCCCGCCGGCCGGCCAGCGCCAAGGCGAGCAGTTCGACGTCCGACTTGCCCGGCATCACCTCCGGCAGGATGAGCCGCAACACCTCCGCCCGCCACGGCGTTTCGGGCCACTCGACCGCCGTTCCCTCCTCCGGCTCGCTGATGTCGGCCAGGGCGTTCGTCAGCAGGGTGAGCCACACGCTGCGGGCGATGCCGGTGCGGAGGGTGTCGTGCAACCCCTTCTCGAACACCGTCCGCCCCTTGCGGTCTTCGAGAAGCCCCTTCAGGTCGGTGAACGCGGAGTTCAGCAGGACGGTGGGCAGGGCCTGGCCGAACTCGACCACGTGTGTGGATTTGCGGTAGTCGTGCGGTAGGCTGCCTTCCTTCTCCTTCTCGAAGTTCGCCCACTTCACCGGCAGCCCCTTGCCCAGCCGCAGTGTTTCGGGTTGGTCGAAGTAGACCGCCCAGCCGTTGGCCGCCGCCACCGGGCGGTGCGGCACCCCGCCGACCGCCGCCGTCAGCACCACCTCCAACTTCACCCGCCCGCGGTGGTTGTCGCGGTCCAGTTCGAACGTTCTCGTCCAGCGGGAGGGGTCGGTGGGCGAGCGGTCCAGTCGCACCTGCTCGCGGCCGTTGGTGGGCAGGCAGTGGGCCACGGCCACCGCCGCCAGCGGCCCGTGTTCGTCCTCGAACTCCTTCACCGCCGCCGCCGGCACGGTCACTTCCAGGTCGAGGAACGCCCGCTTCCAGTCGGTGGTGTCGGACAGGTCCACCGCTTTCAGTTCGGCGTTGACCGCTTTCAGCTTCGGTTTGCCGTCCAGTCGCACGCGGGCGACGGTGAACACCGCCTCCCCGTTCAGGGTGGGGTATGGGTAGAGCACGGTCGCGCTCATGCTTTCGCCTCCACAGTGAGTTCGACCAACTTCTTGATGTCGATCAGCACGCACGAGTCGGCCGCCGGGATGGGGTGCGTGGCCGGGTCGGTGACGCCGCGGAACCGCACTTCCCGCACCCCGGCCGGCACCTCCAACCCCTGCCCGTCGGCCGTCGCCTGGCAGTCTTTCACCGCTTCCAGAGTGAGCCACCGCACCGGGCTGCCGCCGCCGGTCTCGGCCAGGAAGAACACCGCCGGGAACACCTTGCGGGCTGACTTCCGCGGCTTCAGGCGGATGCGGGCTTCCGTCACCACCCACCGCCCGGCGGCGTCCACGAGGCACTCGCCGGGGATCACCTTCGGCTGGTCCGGGCGGGCGGCCGGCTCGGACCCGATCTGGAACAACTCTTTGAGCGCGTCCGGCCCGTTCCCGGTGTCCTTCGGCATCGGCTTCACCAACTCCTGCACCTTCCCCTTGGCCGCCTTCAGGAATTCCTCCAGCTTCTTCTTGCACCCGACGGCGTACATCGCCTTCAGGTCCGGGGTGGCCATCCACTTGTCGTGCGACGGCGGCTCGGCCACCCGCAGGAACTGCTCGGCCGCCTGGTCGGCCGCCGGCGACGCCCGCGCCCCGTCCGGGGCCACCGCCTCCGGCCCCTTGCCGCACACCAGCAGGGCGTGGAACGGCCGCGCCCCGAGGCACGCCGCCTGGAGGGGGATGCGGGTGACCACCATGCCCGGCCCGCGGAACACGGCCAGTTGGAACCGCCGCTCCTTCGCCCCGTCCGGCTCGTCGTCGTCGGCCGGCGTCAGCAGCAGCACCGCTCGGCGTGCTTCGGCTCGGCGTTCCGCTTCGGCACCGTCAGCGGCACCTCCACCGCCACCACCTCGCCCGCCTCCTCCTCGAACTGCTCCTTCACCTCCCCGCCGCGGAATCGCTCCAGCATCCGCACCTGGGCGGGCAGGTGATCCTTCGGGTTGACCGTCTGAGTGAGGGCCGGTTTGCCGCCGCGGAAGTGCCCGCCGGTGTCATACACCTCCACCGTCACCGCCAGCTTGCCGGCCGCCATCGCCGGGAAGAAGTTAACCGCCGCGTGCCGCACCACATCCCGCGCCAACTCGGCCGGCGGGCGGTCGGCGTCGTCGCTCGCGTCGTGGAACCCGACCACGCACGCCGTCGTCCCCGCCCGCGGCGGCTCTCCCGCCGCCTCCCGTGTCAGGTAGAGGGCGTCGGCCAGGGCGGCGTTCCCCCACACCGACTCGGCCACCTCGTCCCTCGTCCAGGTCATAATTGCTGAAAATCGATTCAAACTGACATGCCGCGAAGGGCTGGTCGCTCGAGTATCATCACTAAAACCAATTTCACCCGTGGTGTGTACCCACTGATGTCCCCGATCCGTCAGCGCGAAGTGTTGAACGTTGTGCTGCTTCAAACGCTCGCGACGAATCCTGACGGGATACGGGTGTCTGAGGTCAACGACCTCATTTCCGAGAGCTACACGTTTCCCGACGAGTGGTATCGTGAACTTCCGGATAGCGCCGGGTACGACGCGCTCAAGGCTCAGGGGTATGCAGACTGGCGAGCCATTCCACAGGCCACACTGATCGAACTGGTCAAGACGGAACCGCAATGGAAGAACGAGATTCGTTGGGCCAGGAACGAACTCCGCAAACTGCACTTTCTCGATACCTCTGCGCCTCGTGGCCTCTGGCGTCTCACGACAACCGGCATGACAGCGGCACGGAACCCACAGGCGCACATCGAGCTCACGGACCGCGAGCAAGAAATCGCTACCCCGAGACCTGTCCGACAAAGAACCACAACAACCCACGCGGCATCAGGGCCGACCCCGCAAATGTCTGAACGTGAACGCTTGCTCGCCGCGCTCACACAACTCGTTGATGGCCTCCCCGTCCGCGAACTCGAACTCGTAGTCGATATCGCCCGTGTCGTCCGCCGAAGAAACCTACCCGACGTTCCTCCCGCCACCTGATCTCTCGCCGCCCGGTTCAACGGCATCTCGCCCGTCACCTACGCCATGCAGAAGGCGGCGGCCGAGAAGCTGCGGTACGTCCTCGTGTGCCAGGGGCCGCGGGTGCGGCTGTACTCGGCCGAGCCGCAGGTGGGCGTGGCCAGCCGCAGCCGCACCGAGACGTTCGTCGAGCTGCACTCCGGGCTGCTCACCGGCGACCGGGCCGGCTACCTGCTGGCTCTCCTGTCCGCCGAGGCGCTGACCGAACACGGGCACTTCGACCAGGCCCTCGCCAGTTCCAAGCTGTACGCGGCGGAGGTGGCGAGGAAGCTCCGCGAGCGGGTGTACGACCACGTCATCCCGGCGGTGGCGAAGGGGCTGGCCGAGGCCCGCAACATCAAGACGCCGACCGCCACCGACCTGGCCGACACCTACCGCATGGCGATGACGGTGCTGTTCCGCCTGCTGTTCATCGCCTACGCGGAGGACAAGAAGTTGCTGCCGTTCGGCCTGAACGGGCTGTACGACCGGCGGTCGCTCAAGGAGAAGGCGAAGGAACTTCAACAGTTGGACCGGGAGGAGAAGCCGTTCGACGCCGGCGACAACCACTGGCAGGAGGTGGCCGCCGTGTTCAAGGCGGTGGCCGACGGCAACCGCGAGTGGGGCGTGCCGATCTACGGCGGCGAGCTGTTCGAGACGGAGAACAACGACCTGAACGCCACCCTCGCCGGTCTCTCCCTGTCCAACGAGGTCTTCGGCCCGGCCCTGCAATCCCTGCTGCTCACCGACACCGAACACGGCCTCGCCCCGATCGACTTCAAGACGCTCGGCGTCCGCGAGTTCGGCACCATCTACGAGGGGCTGCTCGAGTCCGAACTGGCCGTCGCCGAGGCCGACCTGACCACCGACGCCGAGGGCAACTACCGCCCGGTGAAGGGGACGGAGAAGCCGGTGGTGGCGAGGGGGGCCATCTACCTGCACAACAAGAGCGGCCAGCGGAAGGCGAGCGGCACCTACTTCACCAAGCCGTTCGCCGTCGATCACCTGCTGGACGAGGCGCTGGAACCGGCGCTGGCGGACCACCTGGCCCGGCTGGACGCCCTGCCGAACGACACCGACGCGGCCGAGGCCTTCTTCGACTTCCGCTGTGCCGACATCGCCATGGGCAGCGCCCACTTCCTGGTGGCGGCGGTGGACCGCATCGAGCGGGCGTTCAGCGGCTACCTCACCCGCCGCCGCCTGCCGCTGGTGGCGAAGGAGCTGGCCGACCTGCGGGCGGCGGCCGAGGAGAAACTGAAAGACCTGGCCATCACCATCGACGAGGGGCAACTGTCCGAGACGCAACTGCTCCGCCGGCAGATCGCCCGCCGGTGCGTGTACGGGGTGGACCTGAACCCGACGGCCGTCACCCTGGCCCGCCTGAGCATCTGGATCCACACGTTCGTGCCCGGCCTGCCGCTGTCGTTCCTGAACCACAACCTGGTGGGCGGCAACTCGCTGGTCGGCGTCGGGCAGGTGGGCGAGATCGCCGCCACCTTCCACGCCGACGACACCAGCGGGCTGTTCGCCCTGGACGCGAAGAAGCTGGTGGGCGACGCGCTCGACCCGCTGAAGCGGATGGCGGCGGTGGTGGACCGCACGTCGGCCGACATCAAGCGGATGAAAGCGGCGCTGGACGAGGCGGAGAAAGCGGTCGCCCCGGCGAAGGCGGTGTGCGACATCGCCACCGCCTGCCGCATCACCGGCACCGACTTCCCCACCCGACTGCTCGACGACTGGGACACCGCCCGGCAGGAGATCGTCGGGTCGGAGGAACACGGGGCGGCGGAGGAGGCGCTCGCCCACCTGCCGCCGTTCCACTTCCCGGTGGCCTTCCCCGAGGTGTTCCTCCGCGACCGGGCCGGGTTCGACGTGCTCCTCGGCAACCCGCCGTGGGAGAAAGCGCAGGTGGAGGAACACGGGTTCTGGGCACGACACTTCCCCGGCCTGCGGTCGGTCAGCCAGCGGGAGCGGGAGGCAAAGTACAAGGAGTTACGTGACGATCGCCCGGAGCTTCAGAACCTGCTTGAGACCGAAACAGCGGAGGCGGAGGGACTGCGGCTGGCGCTGATGAACGGCCCGTACCCCGGCATGGGCAGCGGACACCCGGACCTGTTCAAGGCGTTCGCGTGGCGGTTCTGGCACCTGGCGGCGACGGGCGGGCGGTTCGGGGTGGTGCTGCCACGCGGGGCGCTGGCGGCGAAGGGGAGCGAGCTGTTCCGCAAGGCGGTGTTCGCCGGGGCAGCGGACGTGGCCGTGACGACGCTGGTGAACAACCGCACGTGGGTGTTCGACGGGGTCCACCCGCAGTACACGGTCGGGTTGGTGGCGGTGACGCGGGGGGGTTTGTCCCCCTCTCCCGCCGGGGAGAGGGGAACCCAGCAGAGCATCGGCCTCCGCGGGCCGTTCAACTCCCTCGACCGCTTCGCCGAACACCACCGCCGACCGCTCACCCGCTTCGCCCCGGCCGACGTGCTGAGCTGGACCGACACCGCCAGCCTGCCGCTCCTGCCGGCCGAGGAGTCGCTGGCCGTGTTCGCCCAACTCCGCACCCACCCCCGCCTCGACACCAACGACGGCAAGACGTGGCGAGCACGGCCCCTTCAAGGGGACATGAACTCGACCAGCGACAAGCACCTGATGAACCTGGTGAGCGAGGAGCAACCCCACGGCTTCTGGCCGGTCTTCAAAGGGGCGTCGTTCGACCTGTGGGAACCGGACGCCGGGCCGGGCAGCTACTACGCCTGGGCCGATCCGAAGGTGGTGCTGCCGGAGTTGCTGGAAACACAGAAGCGCGGAGCGCGGTCGAAGGCGTCGCCGTTCAGCGAGTTCGACCCGAAGAAGCTCGGCAAGAAGGACCGGCTGCCGTGCCAGTTCGCCCGCATCGCCTTCCGCGACGTCACCCGCGCCACCGACAGCCGCACCATGCGGTGTGCCCTCATCCCGCCGCGGGTGTTCCTTGTTCACACCGCACCGTGTTTGCTCTTCCCCCGTGGTGATGCGTCGGATGTGGCTTACCTGCTCGGCGTCTTGTCGTCGCTGCCGCTCGACTGGTACGCCCGCCGGTTCGTGGAAACGCACATGACGTTCGGTGTCATCAACCCCTTCCCCATCCCCCGGCCGGGCCGCGACGACCCGAATCGGCTCCGGGTGGTGGCGCTGGCCGGACGGCTGGCGGCGGTGGATGACCGCTACGCCGAGTGGGCGGAGCGAGAGGGCGTGGATTGCGGCCCGCTCGACCCGGCCGACAAGGATGCCCACCTCCACGAACTCGACGCGGTGGTGGCCCACCTGTACGGGCTGAGCGAGGCCCACCTGCGGCACGTGTTCGAGACGTTCCACGAAGGGCGGGCGTACCACGAGCGGTTGGAGCAGACGCTGAAGTGGTTCCACCAGTGGGAATAGTTCAGCCGAAAAATCGGCACGCGGATGACGCGGATTCCAGCGCAGATGAACACGGGTCGAACA
>JALHQU010000064.1 GCA_022841795.1 Fimbriiglobus sp. | reverse complement strand
CGCCAGTCGTCATCCCGGCCCCCGGCCCGATCGTCGTACCGGCCCAACCGGGGTGCGGCACCCCGGCCCCGTGCGCCGAGCCGGCCAAGGCCAAGCACTCGCTGCTCGGCCGGGCGTTCATCGGCAGCGGCACCGCCAGCCCGGTCGGGTGCAGCTGTCTCGCCGCCGAACGGACGTTCCTGTTCGGCGGGTGCAACCAGTTCTTCACCCCCGGCAAGACGTGCTTCGGCGGCGGCAAGGAGTACGGGTGCGGCAGCGGCGAGTGCGGCGGCGGCCTGCACCAGAAGGACAACTGCAAGCACATCACCAGCTTCCTGAACCGCTAACGCCGGCCGGGTCGTACAACGGAGAGCGGGCGCACCCCGAGTGCGCCCGCTTTTTTTCGTTGCACGACACCGGCGGGCCGCCGGTGCCACGGAAGAACTCACACACCGGCGGGCCGCCGGTGCCACGAAGCCTTTTTCTTCCGTGGCACCGGCGGCCCGCCGGTGAGGAAAAACCCATGCTCGGGCTGGTCCGCCGCATCTGGTCGGCGTGGTTCGGGGAGACGTTCGAGCGGGTCGAGACGGACGCCGAGCGGGTCCGCACGGCCGCCGCCGGTCGCCCGGACGGCAAGACGGCGTGGGTGCTGATCGTCACCGCCGTCGCCCTCACCGGCCAGAACTTCTGGCAGAAGTTCGCCCCGCTCGACCGCCTCGCCGCCGACTACCAGCTGGACACCGACGGGTACGACCTGCTGCACTCGCTGGCGTTCGCGTTCGGCTGCGTGTTCTGGTACTGCGTGCCGGCGGTACTCGTCATCAAGCTGGTGTTCCGCGAGCGGGTGCGGGACTACGGGGTGAAGCTGGCCGGGTGGACGGACGGGTGGAAGATCTACCTGGTGTTCGTGGCGGTGATGGTGCCGCTGGTGTTCACCATGTCGGCCACCGAGCACTTCCAGCGGACGTACCCGTTCTACCGCTGGACGCCGGCGTCCGGGTGGGAACGGCTGGTGGCGTGGGAGGCGGCCTACGCCTGCCAGTTCCTGGCGCTGGAGTTCTTCTTCCGCGGGTTCATCGTCCACGGCACCAAGCACAGGTTCGGGGTGTACGCGGTGTTCGTCATGACCGTGCCGTACTGCATGATCCACTTCGGCAAGCCGCTGCCCGAGTGCCTGGCGTCCATCATCGCCGGGGTGTTCCTCGGGTTCATGAGCCTGAAGACGCGGAGCGTGTGGCTGGGCGCGGCCCTGCACGTGTCCGTCGCATGGGGGATGGACTTCGCCTCGCTGTACCGGCGGGGGGTGTTCGGCGAGCCGGGAGCGTGAGCGACCGGAGTTCTGGAATCGCTCCGGTCGCTCACGCTCCCGGCTCGCCAAGAACGCTCCCGGCTCGCCACAACGGGCCGCCCCTTACAATTCCCGCATGACCCGCTCGCTCTCGCTCGGCATGGTCGAGTCCCCCACCGCCGTCGATCCGGTGTGCGGCATGACCGTGCCCGTCGCCGCCCCGCCCGGCGGCAGCCACACCCACGCCGGCACCACGTACCACTTCTGCGCCGAGCGGTGCCGCCGCCGGTTCAAGAAGGAGCCGCAGCAGTACCTGGACGGCCACCGTGAAGACATGGCCGCCGGCACACCGGGGGTGGTGTACACCTGCCCGATGGACCCGGAGGTGCGGCAGGTCGGCCCCGGCGCGTGCCCGAAGTGCGGCATGGCCCTGGAGCCGGCCGCCCCGACCGCGTCCGACGCCCCCGACCCGGAGTTGCTCGACTTCCAGCGGCGGTTGATGTGGACGCTGCCGTTCGGCGTGCCGCTCATCGCGCTGGGCATGATCGACATGCTCGGGCCGGGCATGCCCGTCTCCCGCCTGCTCGGGCACGCGCCGTTCCTGTTCCTCCAGGCCGGGCTGTGCGCCGGCGTGCTGTGGTTCGCCGGCCCGCCCATCCTGGATCGGTTCGTGGCGTCGGTGCGGAACCGCTCGCCGAACATGTTCACCCTGATCGGCCTGGGGGTGCTGGCGGCGGTCGGGTACAGCCTGGCGGTGCTGGCGCACGTCATCAGTCGTCGGGCGGTCGGGGTGGGGGTGCTCGGCGAGGAGTTCGAGAACCGGCACAGCATGATCGACGCGCACTTCGAGAGCGCCGGCGGCATCCTGCTGCTCGCCCTGGTCGGGCAGGTGCTGGAGTTGCGGGCGCGGCACCGCACCGGGGACGCCGTGCGGGCGCTCCTGCGGCTGGCCCCGCCGACGGCGCACGTGGTGCTGCCCGACGGCAAGGAGGTGGAGCTGCCGCTCGACCTGGTGGAGGTCGGCGACCGGGTACGGGTGCGGCCGGGCGAGCGGGTGCCGGTGGACGGGACGATCGCCGACGGGGAAACCACGATCGACGAGTCGATGCTCACCGGCGAGCCGATGCCGGTGGCCAAGGCGGCCGGCGACCGGGCGAGCGCGGGCACGCTGAACGGGCTGTCGGCGGTCGTGCTGGCCGCCGACCGGGTGGGGGATGACACCCTGTTGTCGCAGATCGTGGCGCGGGTGGCCGAGGCGCAGCGGTCCCGCCCGCCGGTGCAACAACTGGTGGACCGGGTGTCCGCGTGGTTCGTGCCGGCGGTGCTGGCGGTGGCCGGGTTCACCCTGCTGGCGTGGTTCGCCGTCGGGCAGACCGGGGTGGGGGTGGTGTGCGCGGTGAGCGTGCTGGTCATCGCCTGCCCGTGCGCGCTCGGCCTGGCCACCCCGATGGCGGTGGTGGTGGCCGCCGGCCGCGGGGCCAGGGCCGGGGTGCTGTTCCGCTCGGCCGACCACCTGGAGCGGCTGGCCGGGGTGAACACGGTGGTGTTCGACAAGACCGGCACCCTCACCGAGGGTAAGCCGCGGGTGGCGTCCGCCGACATTTCGGACGACGCGCTCGCCCTGGCCGCGGCGGTGGAACAGGGGAGCGAACACCCGCTGGGCCGGGCGGTGGTGCGGTACGCGACCGAGGAGCGGAAGCTGACGCTGCCGACCGCCAGCCGCACGTGGGTGACGCCCGGCCGCGGCATCAGCGGGGAGGTGGGCGGGAAGCGGGTGGAGGTGGGGAATGAACTGACGAAGAACCTAACCCCCCCGGCCCCCCTTCCCTGGGAGGGAAGGGGGGAGAAAGATCAACCTCCCCCTTCCCTCCCAGGGAAGGGGGCCGGGGGGTTAGGTTCTTCTCTTTCTCCCCCTCTCCCCCCGGGGGAGGGGGTCGGGGGGAGGGGTCTTCCCGCCTCCACCCCCGTTCACGTTCTCATCGACGGTTCCCCGGCCGGCACCCTGCACCTGACCGACGCCGTGCGGCCGGAAGCCAAAGAGGTGGTCGCGTCCCTCCGCCGGTCCGGGGTGCGGGTGGTGCTGCTCACCGGCGACCGCCGCGGGCCGGCCGAGGCGGTGGCCGCCGAGGTGGGCATCGCGGAGGTGATCGCCGACACGCTGCCGGCGGACAAGCAGGCGGCGGTGCAGAAGTTGAAGGCCGAAGGCCGGCGGGTGGCGATGGTGGGCGACGGCATCAACGACGCGCCGGCGCTGGCGGCGGCGGACGCCGGGGTGGCGCTGGGCACCGGCACCGACGTGGCCATCACCGCGGCCGGCATCACCCTGGTGCGGGCGGACCTGCGGGCGGTGCCGGCGGCGGTGCGGCTGGCCAGGCGGACGGTGCGGACCATCCGGCAGAACCTGGGGCTGGCGTTCGTGTACAACCTGCTGGCGGTGCCGGTGGCGGCCGGGGTGCTGGTGCCGTTCGGCGGCGGGCTGATCTCGCCGGTGTGGGCGGCGGCGGCCATGAGCCTGAGCAGCGTGAGCGTGATCCTGAACTCGCTGCGGCTGAACCGGGGGTGAGTAAGTAGTAGGCACACTCCGTGTGCCGTCCTCCGAACGGCACACGGAGTGTGCCTACTACTTACAGGCCGGCCGTCAGTCCCAGGTGATGCTGTCCATGCTCTTCTGCACCACCCCGCGGGTGGACGGGTCGGCCGCCCGGTACGAGTTGAAGAAGAACACCGTCCACCCCGGCCGCTGGAACACCAGCACCTCCCGCACCACCTCCCCCTTGCTGCCCGGCCGGGCCAGCACCAGCCGCACGGCCGGGGTGCCGTTCACCGTCGTCGCCGCCCGCGGCTCCTTCACCCGCCAGCGGTCGTCGCCGATCGGGTTGTCGGCCAGGAATTTTTCGATGTCCGCGTCCGGCACCGTCCGGGCCACCTCCACGTTCAGCTGCGCCAGGTGGACGTCCGCGGACATGTAGCACACCAGCATCACCGGCCGCGGCTGGATCTCCGACGGCAGGGCGGCCTTCGACCGCAGGATCCACCCGGCCGGCGGGGTGAACCGCAGGCCGACGTCCGGCTGGCGGAACTGGTCCTCGCGGACCAGTTCCGGGGCGGACGGCCGGTCCCCGCACCCGGCGGCGAGCAGGGCGAGGGCGGCGAGCAGTACGGGGGCGGGGCGGGGCATCGGGGTCACCAGTCGTTGCTCATCAGCTCCCCGCCGTCGCGGGTGGCCAGGGATTGGATGACGTGCTGGTGCAGGCTGGTGCGGAGGGCGTGGACGGACCCGTCGGCGAACGCGAACTGCACCAGCCCGGAGTGCGGGGAGAAGAAGTCGTACGGCTCGGCCCACGGGTCGTGCAGCTTGCGGTGGCCGACGCGGGCGACCGGCATGACGGTGGCCGGCAGCACCACCGTCTCGAACACCGGGGCGGTCGGGGTGGTGACCACCGTGCCCAGGTTGATCGCCCCGACCCACGGGGTGCGGGCGAACAGGGCCGCCCGCTCGCCCACCGCCAGCGTGTGGCTGGTGCCGTCGGTGATGTCGGCGAACCGCACCCGGCTGTTGCAGAACAGCAGCCCGTTCCCCGGCTGCACCCCGAGGGTGACGTTGCCGAGCGAGCCGAAGCAGCCGGCGTAGCTGTTGGTGGCGGCGGTGGTGAGCGGCAGCCCGCTGGCGTCCAGCACGTCGAACACCCCGGTGTGGGTGTCGGCCGGGCAGGTGTACACCTTCAGCTTGGTGGTCCGCACGTCGGCGAACGCCGGGTCGCCGGTCGGCCGGGCGTAGTCGATCTGCCGGGCGAGCGGGTCCTGTTCCAGCTGCGGCAGGATGATGGACGCCCACCCCCAGCCGGGGATGAACCGCGCGGCGAACGTGTCCGGGTTCGGGCCGTCCAGCTTCCGCACCCCGCCGTCCCCGCCGCCGCCGGCCGCCGCCGGCGGGGTGTACAGGAACCCGGACGGGAACTGGCCGTGGGCCGACTGGTAGGTGTGCAGGGCCAGGCCGATCTGCTTCAGGTTGTTCGCGCAGCTCATCCGCGCCGCCGCCGCCCGCGCCTGCTGCACCGCCGGCAGGAGCAGGCCGAGCAGGACGGCGATGACGGCGATGACCACCAGCAGCTCGATCAGGGTGAACCCGCGGCGCGCTCTCATGATGTGCCTCCCCGGATGCCGGGCGGTCGGACCCGTTCGTTCATTCTAGACCGACTTCCCCCGTCCGGTCGAGCGGAACCGGAGTGACGACGGGCGGCGGACCGGGCCGGGCGGGTGACAGCCGGTACGGGCGGGGCAATTGGAACCGGGCGGGCGGGAGTGTGGTCCGCACACGCCGTGTGCGGTCTTCCGAACCCGCACACGGCGTGTGCGGACCACACTCCCTACTCCCAGCTCACCGAATCCACCGCCCGCCGCATGGCGTCGCGGGCCGGCTGGTCCGTGCCGTAGCAGGTGGTGACGAAGAACACGGTCAGGTCCGCCCGCTGCACCACCGTCACCTCCCGCACGATCTCGCCCTTCTGGCCGGGGTAGCTGTACGCCAGCCGCACGGCCGCCTGCCCGCCGGCGGTGGCCGCCGCCCGCTTCTCCTTCGGCGCCCACTTCTGCCCGCCGATCGGGTTGTCGGCCAGGAACTTCTCCACGTCCGCGTCCGGCACCGGGTTGGCCACCTCGACTTCGAGCATCGCCCGGTCCCCTTTCGGCGACAGGTACGACGCCAGCACCACCGGGCGGGGCAGCGGGCCGGGCGGCGGCTCCGCCCGCGACTGCATCAGCCACCCGGCCGGCGGGGTGAGGGTGAGGCCGGTGCGGGCGTTGCGGTACGTCGGCTCGCGGCCCAGCGGCGGGGCGTGCGGCTTCTCCCCGCATCCGACCACCAGGGCGACGACGGCGATGACCGGCAGCAGGCGGGTCGGGGTCAATAGTCGGCCCCCACCGTCTCCCCGCCGCTGCGGGTGGCGAGCGCCCGCAGCACGCCCACGTCGGTGCCCGTCCGCACCGGGCGGACGGACCCGTCGGCGAACGCGAACTGCACCAGCCCGGGGTGCGGGGAGAAGAAGTCGTCCGGCTCGGCCCACGGGTCGTGCAGCCGCTTGAACCCGACGCGGGCGAGCGGCATGGCCGGGGCGGGCAGCACCACCGACACGTACACCGGGGCGGCCGGGTTGGTGGTGACCGTGCCGTAGGTGACCGCCCCGGCCCACGGCGCCTGCGCCAGGATGCCCGCCCGCTCGCCCACCGCGACGGTGTAGCTGGTGCCGTCGGCCACGTCGCCCGGCTTCACCCGGCTGTTGGCGAACAGCACCCCGTTCCCCGGCTTGGTGCCGAAGAACTCGGTGCCGTTCGCCCCGGAGTTGCCGGCGTAGCTGTTGGTGCCGGCGGCCAGCACCGGGATGAAGAACGTGTCGATCACGTCGAACACCCCGGCCTGGGTGTCGGCCGGGCAGGTGTACACCTTCAATTGGGTGGCCACCACCGCGGGGTCGACCTCGCCCACCGGCAGCTGGTAGTTGATGCGGCGGGACAGCGGGTCCTGTTCCACCTGCGGCAGGATGATCGACGCCCACCCCCACCCCGGGCCGTAGCTGCGGAGGAACTCGGGCGCCGGCGGGCGGTCCCACACCCTCCCCCCGCCGGGCGGCACGACCACCGGCTCGGTGTAGATGAACCCGGGCGGGAACCGCCCCTGGGTGGCGGAGTAGGTGTGCAGGGCCAGGCCGATCTGCTTCAGGTTGTTCGCGCAGCTGATGCGGGCCGCCGCCGCCCGCGCCTGCTGCACGGCGGGCAGCAGCAGGCCGATGAGCACGGCGATGAGGGCGATGACGACGAGCAGTTCGATCAGGGTGAACCCGCGGCGCGACCGCATGACATGCCCCCCGCCCGGTGAGACGAACGCCTATTCATAGTACCGGCCGGGCGGGTAGTAAGTAGTAGGCACACTCCGTGTGCCGCGTCTTGGTGAACCGCGGGCGTCAGCCCGTCGGGTTCTGAACACACCCAGGCGGCTGACGCCGCCGGTTCACTTGGAGTCCGGCAACCTCACCTCCACCGGCGGCAGCGACAGCACCGCCGCCGTCGTCGGCACGACCAGCGGAAACCCGAGCCGCCCGTCCTTGCCGCGGTGGAACCCCCGCTCGTGCCAGTACACCAGCCGCCACCGGCCGGCCGGCGCCTTCTCGATCTCGAACTTGCCGTCCCGGTCCGTCACCGCGAAGTACGGGTGGTCGAACACCCGCAGCCACGCCCGCATCCACGGGTGGATGTCGCACTTGATCGCGGCCGGCAGGCGGTCCGCCCGCAGCGGCCCCTTCACCGCGTCCCGGTTCGGCTCCAGGGTCAGGTTGTACTCCAGCCCGCACCCGGAGCAGTTCACGTTGTGCAGAATGGGCGTCGAGTTCTTCACCCGCACCGTGTCCCCGTCGCGGGCGGCGATCACCCGCGGCTCGAACCGGCAGTCCGGCTGGTCGAGGGCGTGCTGCGCCGGCGGGTCGTCGCGGAGGGCCGGGTGAACGAACTGCGGCGGAAACGTGGGGTCCGGCTCGTCGTCGTCCGGCCGCAGCCACACCACCACGTTCCGCACCCCGCGGGTGGTGGCATCCACCAGCAGTTCGTCCGACAGTAGCTCCCGCCCGCGGCAACACGCCTCCTTGTCCCGTCCGCTCACGTCCAGCGGCGTCGGCTTCGGGATGTCCTGATCGGCCGGCCACACCACCCGCCCGCGGAGCGTCACCCAGTCGTGGACCGGCGGCGGGTTTGTTGGGGTTTGCACTTCGATTGGTGGCGGAACCGGATCGGGAACAACGGGACGGTACACCACGGCGATCCCGACCAGCCCGACGGCGATCAGCCCGCCGACCACCGCCGCCAGCTTCGTGACCAGCGACACGCCGATTGCCGCGTTCGCCAGCGCCGCCACGGATGCCGGCACCGTGCCGGTTGTTACCGCCGCAAGCGTGCCCTGCACTGCCGCGACCGGCGGAGCAGCGGCGAACCCGGTGTTGGCGAAGATGGCCCCGGCGAACAGCACCGCCGGCAGGGTCGCCCCGCGGAGCGTCAGCCGCCCACGCAGCACCTCCCGCGCCTCGGCCAGCCGCCGCCGCAGGGTGAACACCGTCCACCCGAGTTCGGCCGCCGCCTCGTCCTGCGTCTTCCCTTGCAGGTAGCAGGCGACGAGCGGCCCGCGGTGGCGGTCGGGCAGCCGGCCGAGTTCCTCGTCCAGCACCCGCAGCACGTCGTCCCACTCCGGCCCGCCGCGGTCGGCTTCCGGGGCGATGTTGTCCCGCGGCCGGCGGGCGATGGCGTCGCGCTCGATCTGTTTTACCCGCACTTCGCGGCGGGCGGCCCGCTTCGCCACCCGCGTGGCGACCCCGAACAGCCAGTTCGCCAGCGACGTGCGGAGGGTCAGCCCGTTCGCCTTGCGGGACAGGACGACGAACACGGCTTGAAAAGCGTCTTCGGCGAGGTGTTCGGAGCTGGCGGCACGGCGGCACACGCCCCACACCAGCGGGCCGTGACGGTCCACCAGGGCGGGGAAGGCGGTCGGGTCGCCGGCGGCGAACCGGGCCAGCAGGGTGCGGTCGTCCGGGGGCATGAAGTGAAGTGTGCGGCCGGAGCGGGTGGTGAGCAAGTTTTGGAGACCTGCTCACCCCTTGGCCGTTACCAATCGCCGTTCACCTCCCCGCCGGCGGGGGTGACGGCGGCCCAGAACAATTCCGGCTTCATCGTCGGCGAGGCAGTGCGGAGGCTGCCGTCGGCGAACAGGGTGAGCATGCCGCTGCGGTGCGGCGTCTGGTTCAAGTACGGGTTGCACTTCGGTCGGGGGCCGCAGAAGTCCGGCGGCGGGGCCTCCGCACTCCCTCCATTCATCAGGTACTCACACGGCCGCACCTGGAGGAACACGTCGGGCGAGTTCTCGGACCGGGCGATTCGGGGGGAACCGCTCGTCACCACATCAGAACCGAATGACGCTGGGCGTTGCGAAGTGAGGCTCATCCCGGAAGGGTACCACGTTCTCCTCGTCGTGTAGCACTGGGCGTACTGCTCGCCGAACAGGATGGTGTGCGCTGTGCCGTCGCCGAACGAATTGGGCAGAAAGACCGTCCGGTCGATCGGAAAACACTGCTGGTTGTAGGCGTAGCTGACCAGTTCCGGGAACGGCGGGACGAAATTGATACCGGGCTGGTTTAATCCCAGGGTCGGGTCGGCCGGACTCTGGTAAAGGTGGACACGGCGGGTCTTGTCCGGCAGGCCGTCGCAGTACGGCATCAGGTGTTGGAACACGCTCGGGTCGCTGCCCAGGCCGGACGGCAGCCGACTCTTGTTCACCGCGGCGAACTGGTGGGCGCCCAGGCCGATCTGCCGCAGGTTGTTGCCGCTCTGCATCCGTCGGGCCGTTTCCCGCACCTGTTGGATGGCCGGCAGCAACAACCCAATCAGCACCGCAATGATGCCGATCACCACCAACACTTCGATCAACGAGTACCCGCGCCGAACTCGTTCCATGTTCAGCCCTCCGGATAGGATTGTTGGATCACTTCTTGTTGGCACTCACCCAGGCTGATCCTTGTTGATTGTCGGCACGGAACTCGTTTGCAGGCGGTACTGTTTCCGACAACGGCGCGATCGGTACGATAAGGATGACGTTGTAATCCAGGGTGGGCGTGGTGGAGGTCTCGTTTTTACCCCACCCCCAGCGTTTGTTCGCGAGGTCATCCGCACTTCGCGTCAGAAGCGTGGCGAAGCCAGTCCGTACATACCCGCCCGTCTTGGGGATGGCGTACAACTTCGGAGCTTGCTCAGGATTGCTATTCGCAGCACTGAGCAGCCTCCATTGTTTTTTGTCTTTGTCCACGAAGAACTCGCCGCCAGCCTCCACCTTGTTATTCAGCTCGAACCGAGTCGGTGCGGGATTGAAATTGACCGTGACCAGATTCGGTTTCGCCGTGTGGACCGAGTTCGCGACGGAAACGGGCTTTAGCGGCGAACCGACGAACTGACCGCTGCCTGCCTTCGTAATACTGGCAAGTGCCCACAGGTTGAAGTCGCCATCCGGGAGGGGAAACGTCCCTGTCCAGGTGGTCGGTTGAGTCTCGTCCATGGACATCGCGACCGTCACGACTGTCTCGTGAATGAATCCGCCCGTAGTTCGGATCGCGTAAACGTACATCGACCCGCCGCGGGAGTAGGTGGCGTTGGCCGACACGGTGCCCTCGATCTCGACGTTGCCCTGCTTACCCGCCGAGTCGGCCTTCGTGATCGTCACCTTCCCGAAAGCGTTCGGGTCATCTTGGGCGAACACGGCTAACGTGTGCAATAGCAGAACGATTCCGGCTAGGATAGCCAAGCGCATGGTGAGACTCTCAGGTGATAGTGTGGGCCGGATCGGGTGGAGGAAGTGAGCGACGCCTCCCAATCCACAAACACCATACCCCCCCCCCCTGTCGTTACGACAAGAGTAGTTTCCCGCGAAATGTCGAGGTTCTGCTTTTCGACGCAAGCCGTGTGGCATTCTCGGGCGCTTCCTTTCGCCACCGATTCCCTCCATCACTTCCCGGGTAGTGGCCCGGCTAGCGGGATGAGTTGTACAGGTGGATGAAGAACCAGAGGGCACCGATGTGGTTCTCCAGGCACTTCGAGAAGGACAGCGTCTTCCGCACGAACCGGCCGCACCGCTGCCGCAGGGTGCACCAGAACCGCTCCACGTGGTTGGTCAGCCCGGCGTCCTTGCCGGCGGCCGCGTGCCGCTCCTCCGGGAGGACCGCCCGGTACGCCGGCAGGAAGTCGGTGCAGAAGATGGCGTCCTCCCGGTACTCGGCCGGCAGCGACAGCCACAGGCACTCGGCGGTGAACTCGGAGCGGTCGCCGACCACCGCCGCCACCACCCGCCGGGAGTCGGCGTCGAGCGCCCACCACACCCACATCACCACCCGCTTCGACCCCACGAAACTCCAGAGCTCGTCCGCCTCGATCACGAGGTCCCGCTTTTTTTTAGCCGCCGCGGGCGAGGCGGTTCGGGCTGCCAGCGGGAGTCGTCCCGGAACAGGCGGTTGACGAACCCCTGGAGCCACGAGCGAGACACCTGGGCGGTGCGGGCGATGGCCCGCAGGCTCAGCCGCTCGCCCAGCAGCCGGCGGACGAGCGCCTCCTTGTCCGCCGGCACCGGGCCGGCCTGCGGGTCCGCCACGAACCGCCGCCCGCACCCGCGGCAGAGGAAGGTGGGTGTCCCGGATTGGTTGTGCCCGTTGCGGACCACATGCGTCGCCCGGCACGACGGGCACGGCGGCTTGGGGGTGGCGTCCGGCATCCCACAAACCTACGAAATCACGCGCCTCGGGCCACTACCACTTCCCGCGATTCCGCAACCGCTGGAGCAACTCGTCCGCGAACTTGGTTTTCGGGTTGGGCAGCGGGCGGCCGTCGTGGATCACCGCGGTCGGGTCGGTGTGCCCCTTCACCGCGTAGAAGTCGTCCGCCTTCGTCCCCGTCTCGGCCAGGGTGAACGTGAGCGTGCCCATCGGCTCGCCGCCCAGGTAGCGGTGCAGCACCGCCGCCCGCACCACTTTCGTCGTCGGGTCGAGTTCGAGTTCCACCTTGCGGAACTGCATCCGCGGCAGCAGCCCCGGCCGCAGGTTCGCCTCGATCCGCACCGGCTCGCCGGCCGCCCCGCCGTCCTTGCGGTACAGGTCGTACTTCTCCAGGATCTCGCCGAGCGTGCTCACCAGCCGCAGGCTCATCAGCTCGCAGTACCGGGCGAGCGGCTCGTTCAGCTCGTCCTTGTCGTACACGATGGCGTGCTTGCGGGTGGGGGCGATCCACACCCGCCCGCCCGGCTCCTGGCCGAACGCCCAGACCGCCGATTGCGGGCCGTCGTCCACCGCCCCGAGGATGACGAACTGGTCCCCGCGGGTCCACACCTGCGCGTGGCGGACGGGCGGGCGGAAGTTGAACCGCTTCTGGAACGGGGCGAGGTCCCAGTCGGCGGACACGTCGTACCGGCGGTCGGTCGGGACGGCCTCGTGCGCCGCCTTCGCTTCCGCAATCCACTCTTCGGCCGACAGGTGCTTCTCCGGCGTCGGGGTGTTGCCGGTGAGGAACAGGCCGACCACCAGACACGCGGCGATGCTGATGCCGACGCCAACCATTGCCCGCCGCAGCCACACCCGGCGGGCCGGCTCGGCTTTCGCCTGTTGCGCCTGGGCCGCCTTCACCCGTGCCAGCACGGCGCGGGCGTCCACGGTCGCGGCCTCGGCATCCAAATGCGCGCGCCCCCCCCGGTCAAGAGGGTGGTCTGGGGTCTGGGGTCGTTCCGAGTCTATCTTCGCCGCGACCAGCGGGAGCGGAACCCGCTCCCGCTGGTCGCGGCGAAGATTGTTAGCTCACCGCCTCCCCGCCAAGGAACGGGGTCAGGTGTTTCGCCAGCGCCTGCCGGCCGCGGTGGATCAACACCCCGGCGTTCGACGCGGTGGTGCCGAGCATCTCGCCCACCTCGTGCTGCGAGTACCCGAGCGCCCGCAGCTCCACCGCCGCCCGCTGCTGCGGCGGCAGCGTCGCCAGGGCCGCGTCCAGCGCCGCCTTCAGCTCGTTCGACGCGGCGGTCAGGTCCGGGGCGGCGGCCAGCGGGTCGGGCGGGTCGTCGGCCCCCTCGTCGTCGTCGCGGGTCAGGCTGAACGTCGGCTTGCGGCGGGTGGTGCGGTTGATGCTCGCGTTGGTGATGGCCGTGAGCAGCAGCTTCAGCCCGTCCCGCGGCAGGTCGTATTTATCGGCCTTGGCCAGCAGTCGGCAGTAGCAGTCCTGCACCACGTCGTCGGCGTCGGCGGGGTCCCGCAGCAGGCTGCGGGCGTAGGCGGTCGCGCGGGGGGCCGTTGCCAGCACCCACGCGTCCAGGTCGTCGGCCGCTCGCCCGCCGGCCACGCGCATCTCCCGTCTGCTGGGGGAACCCGCCGGACCGGGAATTATTACACCACAATCTTGGCCGCGACCAACGGAGGCTGGCGAACGGTCGGCGTCAGCCGGCCGGTGGTGGAACCACCCGCGGCCTGACGGCCACGGTTCGCCAAGAAGGCGGGCTGGGGGGTGAGGTCTTCCGCCCTTCCCCTCGCCGCCCGTCCGTCCCACTGTTACCATGCCGGAGTTCGCCCCCGGAGGCTCCGCCGTGTCCGCCGACCCCGCCCCGCCGCCCGACCCGTACCCGTTCGACTTCCGCAAGCTGGTGGTGCAGGAACTGGAAGGCTTCGGCTTGGGGCTGCGCGAGTGGCGGGACGGCGGGGTGGTGATCGAGCGGGACGACGGCAGCGAGCAACTCGTCGGGCTGGCGAACCTGTACCGCAGCGTGACCGCCGCCCCGCCGGAGGCCGCCGCGGATCTGGTCCGCGGGTTCTTCCAGAACGCGCGGGTGGGCAACCCGGAGGAACTCCAGGCGCTGCCGACCACGATGGAGGACGCGGCCGACAAGCTGATGGTCCGCCTCGGCCGGCCGTTCGCGGATTCGGAGAAAGCCCCGTGGGGGATCACCGTGCCGGGGGTGGACGACCTGGCCGTTCACCTGGTGATCGACCTGCCGACGATGATGGCGTTCGTGCCCGGCGACATGATGGCCGCGTCCGCCACCCCGGCCGAGGACTGGCTGTTCCGCGGGTTCCAGAATTTGGCCGAACGCACCCCGGCCGACTGGTTCCGGCTGGCCCAGGAGGAGCACGGCATTTGGGTGGGGAACACCGGCGATTCCTACGACGCCGCCCGCGCGCTGGTGCTGTGCGACCTGACGCAGAGCGACGAACTGGGCTGGCTGGTGACCATCCCGGCCCGCGACTGGCTGTTCGCCCGCAAGGTGGAGCCGGCCGGCCTGCCGTTCTTCCACATGCTGAAATTGATCGCCAACCAGGTGTTCGCCGAGCAGCCGTACCCGATCTCGGACGAGGTGTACTGGGTGCGGCCGGGCAAGCCGTGGGAGCGGTTCCGGGTGGAGTTCGACGGGGAGAAGGTGACGGTGTACCCGCCGGCCGAGTTCGCCGAGCTGCTGAACCTGCAGACGGAGGGGGAGGGGCCGGGAGCCGATTGTGGCGAGCCGGGAGCGTGACCGGCGAGCCGGGAGCTGCACCTCCCGGACCTGGTAAATCCCCCGGCCCCACACGCTCCCGGCTCGCCAACACCACCCCCGGCTCGCCACGATCACTTCTTCGGCTGACTCCCGTTCGGCCGGGCGTACCGCTCGAACCTGTGCAGGGCGGCGAGTACGAACAGCCCGACCCCGCCGATGAGCACCGCCGACATCTCCCGCCCGAACCCGGCGGTCATGCCCACCGCGCTGGTCAGCCACAGGCCGGCGGCGGTGGTCAGCCCCTTCACCTGCGACTCGTCGTTCACCTTCAGGATGCACCCGGCGCCGAGGAACCCGATGCCGGTGACCACACCTTGCACCACCGCCCGCATGCCATCCGCCGTCACCCCGAACTGGAGCGGCACGGCGACGAACGCGGCCGACCCGACGGACACCAGGATGTGCGTGCGGAACCCGGCCGCCTTGCCCGCCCGCTCTCGCTCCCAGCCGAGCAGCCCGCCGAGCACGGCGGCCACGACCAGCCGCACCGCCAGCTGCGCCGCCTGCACCGCCGACAGGTCGGAGAACTCGGCCGCCACCGCGTCCAGAATCGGGTTCATCGGAAGCCCTGAATGTAGTCGGCCCACGCCGTGGGCCGTTCCGGTGAACCGGCGGCATGAGCCGCCTGGGTGGGATCACACCCGGCGGGCTGACGCCCGCGGTTCACCCGGAACAGCACGGCGTGTGCCGACTACTTTACTTCCCCTTGCCGACCTTATCCCGCAGCGCCTTCAGGTTGGTCGGGTCGAACTCGCCCTTCTCGAACTCCTCTTTGCTGACCGACCCGTCCTTGTCCGCGTCCAGCTTGTCGAACGCCTTCTCGCCCAGCTTGTCGCCGATCTTGTCCAGCGCCCCGGCCGCCTTCCCGCCCTTGTCCGCGGCCCGCTCCTTCATCTTCTCGACCATCTTCTCCAGGCCGGTCTTGAACTCGTCCTTGCTCAGCTTGCCGTCCGTGTTCGCGTCCATCATGTCGAACATCTTGGACTTATCGACTTTGCCGGCGAGCTTGCCCTTCTTGGCGGACTTGTCGTCCGCCTTCTTGTCGTCGTCGCCGAAGGCGACGGGGGCGGCGAACGCGGCGACGGCGACGGCCAGGAGCAGCTTGCGGAACATGGGAGGGTCTCCGGATTCTTGGCGAACCGCGGCCGTCAGGCCGCGGGTGTTGGGTACGTCCGGAACAACCCGCCGCCGGCGGAGTCATTACAATGCGGCCGGCGGAAATCTGCGGGGGGCAGCCATGCGACGGCTCGTAGAGGTGGTGGTCGTGATCGCGATTCTCGTCGGGACCGTGCTACTGCTGCTTCCGAAGGTGGCCCAGTTCCGCGGCTCGTCCGCCCGGATGCAGTGCCAGAACAACTGCAAGCAACTCGTGCTCGCCTTTCACCACTACGAGGACGACCGCGATCACCTGCCGACCGGCACGCACCCGAACCCGGCCCTGCCGCCCGAGCAGCGGTTGAGTTGGGCGTACACCCTGCTGCCGTACCTCGAAGAAAGCACGATTTTCAGGGCGGTCGATCGGTCGCAGGCCTGGGACTCGACCGCCAACACGACGGCAGTGAACAGACCGATCCGGACACTCATCTGCTCCGGCGGCCCGGACATCACCATCCCGCACACCTCCTACCTCGGGGTAGCGGGAGTCGGGGCGGATGCTGCCGCGCTGCCGGCCGACGACCCCCGCGTCGGGGCGTTCGGGTACGATCGCACGCTGACCTTCAAGGACTTCACCGACGGCCTCGCAAACACGATGCTGCTGCTGGAAACCCGGAGCGGCGGGCCGTGGGCGCAGGGCGGACCGGGCACTGTCCGCGGGCTGGACCCGGCCAACCGCCCGCACCTCGGCAGCGGTCGGCCGTTCTACGGCGAACATCTCAATGGCGGCTGGTTCGAGAAGAAGACGGGCACCACGACGGTGGCGATGTGCGACGGGTCGGTGCGGACGGTGCGGGATTCGGTGTCGCCGGAGGTACTCGAAGCGCTGGCGACCATCCGCGGGAAGGAGGAAGTGGTGTTCCCGTAGGGTGGGTCCGGTCCGGTGAGGACCGTGACCCACGGGTCTCTCAACGTGGGTCACGGTCCTCACCGGACCGGACCCACCCTACACCTGCATCAAAACCCCGCGCGCTTCAGTTGTCCGAGCAGCCCGCCGTACTCGCCGGTGCGGTCCGGCCACTCGCCCGCCTGCCGCATCCGCCGGTTCGGCCAGTTCACCAGGTTCAGGTGGTCCCCCCGCCACACGGCGGTGTGTTCCCCCCAGGTGGCGCTGGCCACGCTCACCACCCCGTCGTTCGGCCCCTCCGCCTGCCCCACAATCCGGCTGGGCAGCTTCCACCCGCGGTCCAGCCACGGGTCGTCGATCACCCCGGCCACGCTGTAGTACCGCACCCCCGGCGCGTTCGGCGTGGTCTCGTTGAACCGCGCGCACGATTCCGTCCGCAGGTCGTAGTAGGCGTTGTCGTCCAGCCCGAGGGCGCGGAACAGCGGGCGGGTGACGCGGCCGAACTTGGCCACCCCCCAGTCGGCGAACGTGCTGCCGCGGTGCGGGCAGCCGACGGTGGTGAGGGACAGCACCTGGCGGTCCAGCCCGAGCCGGGTGATGGCGTACCGGGCGTCCAGCCCGCCCATGCTGTGCCCGATCAGGTGAACCGGCCGCGAGCCGAGTTCCCGCCGCAGGTACGCGGCCAGCTCGTTCGCGCGGGTGGCGATGCCGGCCGTCGGGCTGACCCGCGGCATGAGTACCCGGTTGCCGGCCGCCTCCAGGAACGCCCGCACGCCGGGGAAGTGTTCCCGCGCCGGGCGGCCGCGGCTGAACAGGCGGTCGAACACGTTCACCCCGTGAACCAGAACGATCGGGGCGGCGAGCTGCGGGATCACGTCATCCACGGCGGGCGGTCCTGCCTTCCACTTGCGGGGGGGATTCGTACCATTCCGACGGGCCGCGACCGAATCGCCCGGACCGTCCTTCACGATTTGCACACGATTCGCGAATCGGAACAACATACGTCCCACACGAGACCTTCGCAATGGAAATCTCCGTCGCCGCCCCCGGAAAAACCCGCATCGGCTGGATCGGCACCGGAGTGATGGGCCGGTGGATGTGCGAACACGCCCTGAAAAAGGGGTTCGCCGCCACCGTGTTCAATCGGTCGAAGGATAAGGCCCAGCCGCTGCTCGACCAGGGGGCGGCGTTCGCCGACACGCCGAAAGCCGTGGCCGAACAGAGCGACGTGGTGTTCGCCATCGTCGGCTTCCCGAAGGACGTGCGGGAGGTGTTCCTGGGCGCCGACGGCGCGCTCGCCGGCAGCAAGCCGGGCACCGTGCTGGTGGACATGACCACCAGCGAGCCGAGCCTGGCGAAGGAGATCCACGCGGCGGCGAAGGCGAAGGGCGTTCACGCACTGGACGCGCCGGTGAGCGGCGGGGACGTGGGGGCGAAGAACGCGGCGCTGTCCATCATGATCGGCGGGGACAAGGAAGCCGTCGCCGCCGTCACGCCCATCTTCGAGGCGATGGGCAAGACGATCGTCCACCAGGGCGGGCCGGGGGCCGGGCAGCACACCAAGATGGTGAACCAGATCCTCATCTCGGCGAACATGATCGCCGTGTGCGAGGGCCTCTTGTACGGGCACAAGGCCGGGCTGGACCTGGAGACGGTGTTCAAGAGCGTGAGCGTCGGGGCGGCCGGCAGCAAGGCGCTGGAGGTGCTCGGCCCGCGGATGCTGGCCCGCAACTTCGAGCCGGGGTTCTACGTCGAGCACTTCATCAAGGACATGGGCATCGCCCTGGCCGAGGCCGAGCGGATGAGCCTGAGCCTGCCGGGGCTGGCGCTGGCGAAGCAGTTGTACGAGGCGGTGCGGGCGCAGGGGTACGGGCGGAAGGGCACGCACGCCCTGCTGCTCGCGCTGGAGACGCTGAACGGCGTGAAGCGGTGAGGAAGTAGGTCCGCGAGCCGAGCGGCACTTCGGGTCGAGCGGAGCCGCGTGAGCGGCCCGAGTCTGCGTCGAACTCGGGTCACTCACGTGACGCCGCTCGATGATGCCGCTCGGCTCGCGGCACCTACCGGATTTCGCCATGCTCCGCGTCGTTGCCGCCACCCGATCCGCCCCGGCCGCGTTCCCGCAGCAGACGCTCCTCGGCCGGTCGCTGGCGCGGGCGGCCGGGTCGGGCTGGGCGGTGGAGGTGGCGTGCAACAACACCGCCGGCCTGCCGGAGGTGTACAACGCCGCCCTCACCCGCGCCGCCGACGCGGACGTGATCGCGTTCGTCCACGATGACGTGTGGCTCGACGACTGGCTCCTGCCGGTGCGGTTGCGCGAGGCGCTGGAGCGGTTCGCGGTGGTCGGGGTGGCCGGCAACCGGCGGCGGGTGCCGCGGCAGCCGTCGTGGGCGCTGGTGGACCGCGCCACCTGGGACACGCCCGACAACCTGAGCGGGTCGATCTGCCACCTCAAGGGCGGGCAGCAGCAGGTGGGCACCTACGGCGAGTGCCCGACGGCGGTGAAGCTGCTCGACGGCGTGTTCCTGGCGGCGACGGCGGGCACACTGCGGCGGGCCGGGGTGGGGTTCGACCCGCGGTTCGCGTTCCACTTCTACGACCTGGACTTCTGCCGTACCTGCGAGCGGGCCGGGCTGACGCTGGGCACCTGGCCGATCGCGCTGACGCACGCCAGCGGGGGCAAGCTCGGCACCCCGGAGTGGACCGCGGCTTACGCCGCGTACCTGGCGAAGTGGGGGGAGTGAATGCCGGGGCGGCCCGCTGGTGTCTCACCCCTCCGTCCCGCCGCACGCTTTCAGAATCCCGCGGAATGCCTCCACCGCGAACGGGAACAGGTCCGGCCCCGTCACCCCGCCGGTCGGACCACCCCCTCTTAAATGTGGCTCCATCGTGGCGTACCCCTGGTACCCCCGCTTCACCGCGTCGGCGATGCTGTGGCTCATCTGCCCGTCGCCGGTGCCGGCGATCACCCCGTGCCCGTGCCCCTCGTCCCCCTTCGGCTTCTTCCAGTCCTTGATGTGCAGGTGGGTGGTGTACTCCTTCGTCAGCTCCCACCCCTTCACCGGGTCGTACCCGCAGAACACCCAGTTGGCGGCGTCGTAGGCGCACCGCAGGGCCGGGCTGTTCACGCTCCGCATGATGTCCACGACGCGCTCGGGTTGGTCCCCGTAGATGTTGTGTTCGTTCTCGTGGAACAGGACGACGCCGGCCGCCGCCGCCAGCTCCGCCTTCACGCTCATGCGGCGGATCACCTCGTCGCGGTGCGGGGACCAGTCGCCGTCGAACGGCTTGTCGGCCGGCGGGTAGTAGCTGAACACGCGGACGCGGGGGCAGTTGAAGACGTCGCACAGATCCATCGCCCGCTTGAACAGGTCGAGGTGCGGCTCGAACGGCAGGTCGATCGCCACCTTGCCGACCGGCGAGCCGATGGCGGACAGGCCGACACCCTCGCCGTCGAGCCTCCGCTTGAACTCGGCGATCTGCTCGTCGGACAGCTTCAGCACGTTCGTCTTGTGGATGCTGCGGAACTCGACGAACCGCACCCGGCAGGCTTTCAGCACGGCCAACTGCTCGGCCGGGTCGGGGGAGATCTCGTCGGCGAAGGCGGACAGGACGAACATGTGTACCTCCGGGAGCGGGGGAGGTGATTGTACGCGCGGCGGTTGGTCTTTGTTGGTGTCCCGGCTTCAGCCGGTCTTCGCTGGTTCGGTAAGACCGGCTGAAGCCGGGACACCAACGAAGCGCCGCGACCGGCACGGGCTGATACGCATCCCAGGAAATGGCTGCCGGGTCGTAGGTCGGGCTGTGCCCGACGGTGGTTGGCGTCGGGCACAGCCCGACCTACGGCAGCGGCACCTGATTCCTGGGAACCGTCTGAGCGGCTGAGGTCGCGCGTCGGGCTAACAACACCCCGGAAACGAACCCGCCCTGGGAAGTCCCAGGGCGGTCGTGTTCCACTCGCTCCGCGAGTGGTTCGGATGGCCACTCGCGGAGCGAGTGGAACACTGGTTCGCCGGCTCGCGTTACCGCCGCAGCCGCAGCCGCCGGCCGCCGTCGGTCCGCGGGCTGGTGGTGTTCACCATCGTGCCGGCGGTCATGGTGCCGGTGGTCGGCGTGCCGGACATCATCATCGGCATGACCCCGGTGGTCAGCCCGCAGTTGCCGGTCACCACGCCGCTGATCGGGCCGGTGGACCCGGCTTGCATCAGCCCGCCGCCGACCGTGCTCGGGACGAACGTGTACCCGCCCTGCATCACCCCGCTCGGGGAGACGGTGGTGCCGGGGACGATCATCAGGCCGGTGCCGGTCACGGTTCCGCTCGCCCCGGGCGCCCCGACCACCCCGGTGGCGGGTTGCGTGGTGATCGTCCCCTGCACCCCGGCCCCCGCCCCGGCGGGCGGCATCGGCGTAGGCGGGGCCTGCCCGATCCCCGCGGCGGCCCACCCCGTCACCAGCAGTCCGGCGAGTAGCAGTCGGTTCATGTGCGTCTCCTTGCGCATGGGCGATGTGGGTAGCGGCCGGCGTACCTGACGGCCACGGGGCGTATCTTACCCGGCGGCGCAACCGGCACAACCAATAAAGTCGTCGCCGCGGGCCGGCGAGCTGGGAAGCTCGCAAGCCCGCGGCGACGAGACACCGCCACTGATCCGAAGTTACCGCCACCGCCCGCGGCCGTTGCCGCGGCCGTTGCCGTTGAACGTCGGGTAGGAGTACGTGGTGTACCCGCTCGACGGGTAGTAGTAGCTGTTGCTCGACGGGTAATAGTAGCCGCCGTTGTACCCGGACTGGATGTACGTGTTGCCGCCGGCCCACGGGGTGTTGTAGTACCCGGCGTTGTACACCCCGCCGTTGTAATACCCGTTGCCGTAATACCCGTTGCTGTAGTTGAAGCTGCCGGTGTTGAAGTTGTACGCGGTCGGGTTCGAGTAGTTCGACCACGCCCACGGCGCGGTGTACCCGCCGCCGTTCAGGCTGTACGAGCCGACGCCCGGCGCGCCGACGCTCGCCCCGCCGTTCCACGGCAGGTAGATGCCGGCCCCGCTCTGGCCGGTGATGGCGACCCCGCCGAGGCCGGGGGTGATGGTCTGCGCCGAGGCGGCGGCGGTCAGGCCGGCGACCGCGAGCAGGGTGAGATAGGTGCGTTTCATGAGTGAATCTCCGTGAGGAATGGGCGATCTGTCGGCGAAGGGAGGAGTTACAACGGGCGTGCCAACCGGGCAAAAAAGTGGCACAGGTCTCCCGACCTGTGGACCTGAACCCACAGGTCGGGAGACCCGTGCCACCAAAAAAAACGAACCCGCCCTGGGGAACACCCAGGGCGGGTTCTGCGCGTACCGCCGGCCTGATGGCTGGCCGTACTCGGCTCACGTTAGCGGAACAACCCCCGCCGGCCCCGCCGGCCGCCGCTGCTGTACCCGACGTCGGAGCTGGTGTACCCGGACGTGCCGTACGACATCGAGGCGGGCACGGACCCGTAGCCCAGTCCGCAGTTGCCGGTCACCACCCCGGAGATCGGGCCGCTGGTCCCGCCGGCGTACCCGGCCTGCATCATCCCGCCGCCGACCATGCTCGGGGCGTAGGTGTACCCGCCCTGCTGCACCATCCCGCCGTTGTACCCGGTCATGGTGCCGGGGTAGTAGCCGGTGGTGCCGCCGCCGTACGGCGAATACCCGCCGGAGGTGCCGGGGTAGTAGCCCTGCGTGCCACCGTACACCCCGCCGCCGGTGGTGTTCTGGTAGTACATGCCGGGTTGGCCGGGCACCTGGACGAGGCCGGTGCCGGTCGTGGTACCCTGGCCGGTCAGCCCGCCGCCGACGGTGCCGCCCACCCCCGGAACGCCCGCTTGGCCGGTGGTCGTACCTTGCAGTCCGCCTTGCACCCCGGCCGTGCCGGGTTGCCCGGTGACGGTCCCTTGGACCCCACCCTGAACGCCGGCGGTGCCGGGCTGGCCCGTCACCGTACCCTGCACCCCGGCGCCCGCCGCCCCGCCCACCGGCGGGGCCGTGCCCTGCGAGCCGGTCGTCGAACCCGGGCTGTTCTGCGCCACCGCCGCCACGGTCCAGCCCGCCACCACCAGACCGACGAGGAGCATCCGCTTCATGTGTGTCTCCAGTGTTCCGTGCTTGAGAGAGGTCTAAGGACACCGCCAACGCGGTATCCGCACGCATCTGGTGCGCCGCCGAACGTGCTTCAACCTTTGCGCCAATTCGCTGGCAAATTCGATTCGACCGAAACAGCTTGCCAGCCAAGGGTTCCGGACGCTTAGCCGGATCGCAGAATGAGCGAAAGTTGGGTAGGCTGGGTGGATTCGCGCAGCCGGGTTCCCACCGTCGCGCAATTCTTTAGTGTTCCACTCGCTCCGCGATTGGTTCTGATTGCCACTCGCGGAGCGAGTGGAACACTTCTTACCCCTCCTTTGTCACGTCTGCTTCGATCACCCGCATGGTCCGCCACCGCCCGCCGCGGAACCGCAGCAGGAACGCCACCGCCAGCGCGAAGATGTACACGGTGGCGAACACCCACGCCCCGTACACGCCCCACCCGCGGGCGGCCGCGATCCACGTCGGGATGACCATCGCCGGCCACGCCAGCCCGACCGCCAGCGCCGCCACGAACCGGGTGTCGCCGGCGCCGCGGAGGGCATACGAGACGGTCACGTTCACCGCATCGCCGATGGTGTACACGGCCACGAACAGTAGCAGCGTCCGCACCGTCGGGCCGATCTGCTCCCACTGCCCGGCGTCGGCCCGCAGCGCGAACGGGCGGGTGAGCAGGTCCGGGGCGACGGCGTAGGGAATCGAGATGAGCACCGCGTACCCGACGGCCAGCTTCAGCCCGGAGATGGTCGTCTTCGCCGACAGGTCCGGGCGGTTCTCCCCCTGCCGCCGGCCGACCAGGATTTCCACCCCCTGCCCCAGCCCGACGAGCGGCAGGAACGCCACCAGGTTGATGGTGAACGCCACGTTCGTCGCCGCCCCTTCCACCTTGCTCATCACCCCCACCAGGAACACGAACGCCGTCCACGCGGTCATGTCCACCGCGTACATCAGCCCGTTCGGCAGGCCGAACCGCAGCACCCGCCGAGTGAGTGCCGCGTCGAACCGCCACCCGCTGCGGGTGCGGAACTCGGCCTCGTACCGCCGGCGGAACACCAGCGCCAGGCCGACCAGCAGCGACGCCGCCGACCCGCACACGGTGGCGTACCCGGCGCCGGCCGGGCCGAGCTTCGGGAACCCCCACTCGCCCAGGATCCAGGCGTAGGCGAGCGGGGCGTTCACCAGCAGGCCGACGGCGTTGACCGCCAGCACCGTCCAGGTGTGCCCGCGGCCGGCGAAGAAGGCGTTCACCACCGCCACCCCCGCCGCCGACGGCACGGCCAGGCACAGGGCGCGGAAGTATTCCGCTTCCAGCGCCGCCACCTCCGGGGCGTGGCCGACCAGCGCGAACAGCGGGCCGGCCAGCGGGATCAGCCCGAGGAACGCGATGCCGCCGACCACGGCGATCCGCGCCGCCTGCCACAGCACCGGCCCGACCCGCTCCGGCCGCCCCGCCCCGAGGTACTGGGCGACGAACACCGACGAGTACATGAGGGTGTGCTGGAGCAGCCCGTACAGGGTGCTGAACAGCATCACCGCCGGCATGGACGCGGCCGCCTCGTCGTTCCCGGTCCAGGTGAGGAAGATGCGGTCGAGGCAGAGCTGGACGGTGAGGAACCCGGCGGACAGGACGAGCGGGGCGGCGAGGGCGACCAGCTCGCGGACGGAGCCGGGCGGACTTTCGGACCCAGGGCTTCCGCCCTGGGCTACGGCCGCCGGTCCCTCCGGGACGGAAGACATTCCAACCACCCTCGCCGCGGAGCGGCCGTCGGATGTAGCCCAGGGCGGAAGCCCTGGGGACGCTATTTCACCGGCATCAGCCACACGTTCCGGTACTGCACGCTGTGCCCGTGGTCTTGCAGCAGGATCGGCCCCGGCTGGCTCGGGTCGCCGCCCAACCCGGCGGTGGTGTTGTCCGACTTCACCGGCACGTCGTCGTGGACCTTCACCCCGTTGTGATACACCGTCATGCGGGCGGGTTCGGTCTTTTTGCCGTCCTGGTACACCGGCGAGGTGAACTCGATGTCGTAGCTCTGCCACACGGTCGGCGCCTTGCACACGTTCTGGCTGGGCGGCACCAGGTCGTAGATGGCGGCGCAGTCGTTCTTCCCGCTCGTCAGCCCGTAGCTGTCCAGCACCTGCACCTCGTACCGCCCCTGCACGTACACCCCGCTGTTCCCGCGGCCCTGCCCCTGCGTCAGGTGCGGCTCGTACGGGATGCGGAACTCGACGTGCAGCTTGAACCGCCCGCCGAACTTCTCCTTGGTGATCACGTCGCCCTGCCCCTTCACCCCCTCGGCCGCCCCGCCGTCCACCAGCTTCCAGCCGGGCTTGGTCTTGCCGTCCGTCTTCACCCACTGGTCCAGGTTCTTGCCGTCGAACAGCACGACCGCCCCGTCGGGGGCCGGGGTGGACTTCACGTCCTTCAGGTCGTCGTCCTTGGCGACCTTGAACTTGTCGTCCAGCTTCCACTGGGCGAACGCGGGGGCGGACAGGAAGAGCAGGGCGAAGGCGGCGCGGAGCATGGGGGGAGCCTCGGGGTGGTTGGAATCCCGGTCTCACGACCGGGGCTACGCTATGCCGCCCGCTCCGCGGGCTAAGAAAAAGCCCCCGAAGGGGGCGACATAACGTAGCCCCGGTCGTGAGACCGGGGACTATTTGTCGCGGCGAAGACAGGATATGCTCTCCACACCTCCCGAGGGCATTCCATGCGTCACGTTCTGCTCGCACTCGCTCTCGTCACGTCCGCCTTCGCCCAGGACAAGCCCAAGCCCGCCCCGCCCACTCCGCCACCGGGCGAGGCGATGATCGAGGCGTACTTCAAGGCGAAGGTGAAGGCGATCGCCGACAACTGTCTGACCGACCTGACCACGAAGGAGGCGTGGGAGAAGAAGCGGCCGGAACTGCGGAAGCAGTTCCTGGACATGATGGGCCTGTGGCCGCTGCCGGAGAAGACCCCGCTGAACGCGAAGGTGACGGGCACGGTGGACGGCGAGGGGTTCACCGTCGAGAAGCTGGTGTTCGAGTCCCGGCCGGGGCTGTACGTGACCGCGAACGTGTATAAGCCGAAGGCCCCCGGTCTGGTGAACCCCGACCGCAAGGGAGGGGGTGATTCCAAACACCCCGCCATCCTGTACGTGTGCGGGCACGGGAACACCGTCGAGAAGGGCGTCTCCTACGGCAGCAAGGTGAGCTACCAGTACCACCCGGCGTGGTTCGCCGCCCACGGGTACGTGTGCATCATCCTCGACACGCTCGAACTCGGCGAGATCCCCGGCGAGCACCACGGCACCTACAGCAAGAAGCAGTGGTGGTGGCAGTCGGTCGGGTACACGCCCGGCGGGGCGGAGCTGTGGAACGCCATTCGCGCGCTCGACTACCTGGAGACCCGGCCGGACGTGGACATGAAGCGGGTGGGCGTGACCGGCCGCAGCGGGGGCGGGGCGACGAGCTGGTGGGTGCTGGCGGCGGACGACCGGCCGGCGTGCTTCGTGCCGGTGGCCGGCATCGTCGATCTGCACTCGCACGTGTGCGAGGGGGACACCGAGCGGCTGAAGAAGGGGGTGGTGGCCGGGCACTGCGACTGCATGTACATGGTGAACGCGCACCGCTGGGACTTCCCGCTGGTGGCGGCGCTGGCCGCCCCGAAGCCGCTGCTGCTCGGCAACTCGGACGCGGACGACATCTTCCCCGTGCCCGGCTACCGCCGGCTGGCCGAGAAAGTGTCGAAGGTGTACAAGCTGTACGGGGCCGAGGACAAGTTCCAACTGCTGGAAACGAAAGGCCCGCACAAGGACACGCCGGAACTGCGCGTCGGCATCAACAAGTGGATGAACCGCTGGCTGAAGATTGACACCACTTCCAAAGTGGTGGACGACCTGCCGCCGAAGCTCACCCCGCAGCAACTCAAGGTGCTGGACACGATCCCGGAGAACGCCATCAACGCGAAGGTGCCGGACGTGCTGTACACGCCGGTGTCGATCGCCATCCCGGAGAGCGCGGACGAGGCGAAGAGGTGGTGGCCGAAGAAGCGGGAGGAACTGCTGAAGGAACTCACGGCGACGAGCTTCCGCGCGTGGCCGCAGAAGCCGGGAGAGGTGAAGGCCGAACTCGTTTCGAGAGTTCGCGTCGATCAGCTCAACGTGCGGACCTACACGATCGAAACCGAACCGGGGATCACGGCGCAACTGCAACTCGTGACGGGTGACAAACCCGCCGAGCGGATTCAGTTGACCGTTGGGAGAACGGGGATCGAGCTGACCGGACCAGTTCACGAGACGATGGCGGGATATTATGTGGAAGGAGTGCCACCCGGCACCGCCGTCCTCTTCCAGCGTGGCACAGGTTCGACCCGTTGGGCCGAACCCGGCTCCGTGTCCGAAACGCAAATCCGTCGTCGCTTCCCGCTGATCGGCGAGACACTCGAAAGCGGGCAGGTGTGGGACGTGCGGCGGGCGGTCCAGGCCATCGGCACCATCGACGAGTTCAAGAAGTTGCCGATCGAACTCCGCGGCGAGGGGCCGATGGCGATCGTCGCCCTGTACGCCGCCCTGTACGAGCCGGGCGTGACCAAGCTGACGCTGGTACACCCGCCGGCGTCGTTCCGCGACCCCGGCAGCCCGGCGTTCCTGGGGGCGGCGAAAATCCTCGACCACCCGCACGCGGTGGCGATGGCCGCGGCCAGCAAAACCGTACACTTGAAGGGTATCGCCGAGGCCGACCGCCCGAAGTGGGAGTGGGCCGCCCGGCTGCAACAACGGACCGGCGCGACGTCGCTGACCATCGACTCCCCGCAGGGGAAATGACCCGCCGGCGCTACCTCACCCGTTCCGGAGACGAGATCATGGCCGAAGAGACCCCGCTCACCCCCGCCGGGCAGCCGCAGCAGGTGCAGGTGCAGGTGGACGTGTCCAAGATGGCGGCGGTGTACACCAACTTCTTCCGCCTCAGCCTGAGCAGCAGCACGGAAGAGATCCTGATGGACGTCGGCCTGCACACCGGCATCATGATCCCCGGCGGGATGGAGCCGATCCAGCTGACGCACCGGCTGGTGATGAACCCGTTCGTGGCCAAGCGGCTGATCGAGTCGCTGAAGCAGATCGTGGCGCGGCACGAGCAGGCGTTCGGGGCGATGGAGGTGGACCCGCAGAAGCGGCTGCGGAAACAGGGGTGAGGCGGGCTGAATCCACAAAGAGCCACAGAGGGCACAGAGACCACAGAGGCGATCAGGAAAACAGGAAGACGATTCATCGCCGAGGGCACATGAGGGCGCGGAGGAAGACAGGAAGAGGGTGTTCTGAGACCCTGATTTTTTCTTCCCTCATGTGCCCTCTCGTGCCCTCGGCGGTGAAATCTGCTTTTTTTGGTGCCGCTCTGTGGTCTCTGTGCCCTCTGTGGCGAACTCTTCTCACCCGTCACTTCTTCAGCATCTCCAGCGCGTCCTTCAATTCACTCTCGAACCGCTTCGTCAGCGCCGGGATCCACTTCTCGCTCACCCCCTTGAACCGGGCCAGCTTGCCGTCCTCCGTCTTGCGGCCCCGCTCGGCGTACACCGCCCGGATCAGGTCTTCGTCCGTCACCGCGTCGATCTTCTTTCCCTCCGTCAACAGCGTGCCCGCCGCCTTCACGATCACGTCCGTGTTCGGCCCGTGCTGCACCGCCGTACTCCACACCACGTCCCGGAACGCCGCCGACCGCTTGCTCACGTCCAGCTTCAACTCCTTCGCCAGCTTCGCCACCTGCGGGTCGTAGTGCGTGTCCTTGATGTACTCGTGCTCGTTCGCCCGCAGCCCGTCGGCGTCCTTCGCCGCCAGTTCCTTCCACCGCTTGGTGAACTCGTCCGTGCCGGCCTTCAGCCCGACGAAGTCCTTCCCGTAGTACTTTTTCACGAACGCATCCGCCCGCCCCACCTTCGACGCCAACTGGTAGGTGCCGTAGCTCACCCCGCCGGGGTCGCCGACGCCGTCGGATACCGTACCAGGCCCGCGGTTGCCGGACTCGTACTTCTCGGACAGCTTGCCGAGCGGCGGGTCGGCCGCGAGTAGGGCGGCGGGAAGCAGCAACAGGGCGAAGAGGATGCGGGTCATGGCATGTTCCGGGAGGACGGGACTGGCTCATTTTCGCCCCGGCCTGCCACCGGGGGAAGCGGGTATCGAAAATGTGTCTATCGCCGGTTCGGGGTCGGTGTGCGATGGCGATAGCTGAAAGACCTCACCCCCCGGCCCCCTCTCCAAGGTGGAGAGGGGGTGTTCAAGCGAGATGCCGGACCGTGTCCCGCGTCAACTCACGGAATCACCTTCGCTGTTCCGCCGCCGCATCCCGCCGTTGAACACCCCCTCTCCGGCTCGGAGAGGGGGCCGGGGGGTGAGGTCGCGTCCCGCCGTCGGAGAGCCACGCTATCATGAACCGTGGCCCGCGATTTTCTCGTGATCGGTGACTCATGCCCGCGACCGCTGCCCCCGCCGTGTCCGCCGTGCCCAACGCCCTCGGGCGGTTCGGGGAGTTCGGCGGGCGGTTCGTGCCCGAAACCCTGATGTTCGCCCTGGACGAACTGGACCGCGAGTTCCGCACCGCCTGGCACGACCCGGCGTTCACCGGCGAGTTCCACCGCATCCTGAACGAGTACGTCGGCCGGCCCAGTCGGCTGTACTTCGCCGAGCGGCTGACGCGGGAGGCCGGCGGCGCCCGCATCTTCCTGAAGCGGGAGGACCTGAACCACACCGGCGCGCACAAGATCAACAACGCGCTCGGGCAGGCCATGCTGACCAAGCGGATGGGCAAGAAGCGGGTGATCGCCGAGACCGGGGCGGGCATGCACGGCGTCGCCACCGCCACCGCCGCCGCGCTGTTCGGGCTGGAGTGTCGGGTGTACATGGGCGTCGAGGACATTCGGCGGCAGGAGCTGAACGTGTTCCGCATGAAGGCGATGGGCACCGAGGTGTTCCCCGTCGAGAGCGGGAGCAAGACGCTGAAGGACGCCACCAACGAGGCCATGCGGGAGTGGATGAGTACGGTCGAGGGCACGCACTACATCATCGGCAGCGTGGTCGGCCCGCACCCGTTCCCGCTCATGGTCCGCGAGTTCCAGAGCGTGATCGGCATCGAGACGAAGCGGCAGTGCCTGGAGCAGACCGGCCAACTGCCGGCCGCGGTGGTGGCGTGCGTGGGGGGCGGGAGCAACGCCGCCGGCATCTTTCACCCGTTCGTGGATGACAGCGAGGTGTCACTGATCGGGGTGGAGGCCGGCGGGCACTCGCCGCAGGCCGGGCAGCACGCCAGCACGCTCAGCTTCGGCGCGCCGGGGGTGCTGCACGGCAGCTACAGCTACGTGCTGCAGGACGACGACGGACAAACCTCGGACGTGCATTCGGTGAGCGCCGGTCTGGACTACCCCGGCGTCGGTCCGGAGCACAGCTACTGGAAGGACACCGGCCGGGTGCGGTACACCAGCGTGAGCGACAAAGAGGCGCTCGACGCCTTCCACCTGTGCGGGCGGCTGGAGGGCATCCTGCCGGCGCTGGAGACCGCCCACGCCGTCGTCGAGACGATGCGGGAGGCGGCCCGGCGGGGGCCGGACGAGGTGGTGGTGCTGTGCTTCAGCGGCCGTGGCGACAAGGACTGCGCCGAGGTGGCGCGGGTGACGAAGAAATAGGTGCCCTCTTCCGTTAGCCCGACGCGGTCTTGTTAGCCCGACGCGCCAGCGAGGGAATACACGCCCCCCTCGCTGGCGCGTCGGGCTAACAAGACCGCGGGCGTGAGGTAGAATGCGTCCATGAGTGCGATCGCGGCGAGCTACGAGCAGCGGTTGAGGGCGAACCCGCGGTGGGCGTTGCTGGAGGGGAGCATGCACTTCGACAAAGAGAACAGCGTGTTCCGCTCCCTGGAGAAGATCACCAAGCGGCTGGACGACCTGGGCGTACCCTACGCGGTGGCCGGCGGCATGGCCCTGTTCCAGCACGGCTACCGCCGGTTCACCGAAGACGTGGACCTGCTGGTGACGCGGGACAGCCTGCAACTCATCCACGAGAAGCTGGAAGGGCTGGGGTACGTTCCGCCGTTCAGCGGCAGCAAGAACCTGCGGGACACCGAGACCGGGGTGATGATCGAGTTCATCGTCACCGGCGACTTCCCCGGCGACGGCAAGCCGAAGCCGGTGTCGTTCCCGGACCCGGTTGCCGTGGCGGACGTGGTCGGCGGGGTGAAGTGCTTGAAGCTGAACACGCTCGTGGAACTGAAACTCACGTCTGGAATGGCCCCGTGGCGGCTCAAAGACCTGGCCGACGTGCAGGAGATGATCCGCACGCTCAACCTGCCGCTCGACCTGGCCGACCAGGTGAACCCGTTCGTCCAGGAGTCGTACCGCCAGATGTGGCGACAGGTTCACGATGCCCCGGCCGAGTGACGCCATGACTGACCCGCACCACCCTGCCCCGCCGCCACCTCCACCTCCGCCACCTCCGGTGGACATCCGCACCATCACGCTTGAAGAGTGGATCGCCGCCGGGCAGGCGTGCTGCGGCCGGGACGTGGAACCGGGAACGCAGTGACCGGGTGGGCAGTTACACCACCCGGTCACTGCGTTCCCGGTTCCAGCCATAGCATCTCCCCATGAAGCTGTCCGTCCTGAGCCGCAAGCTGCACCGCTGGGGGGCGGTGCTCATCGCCGCGCCGTTCCTGGTGGTGCTCGTCACCGGCATCCTGCTCCAGGTGAAGAAGCAGGTGGCGTGGGTGCAGCCGCCGACGCACAAGGGGACCGGCCAGGAGCCGACGGTGTCGTTCGACACCCTGCTGGCGGCGGTGGCGGCGGTGCCGGAGGCCGAGGTGCGGTCGTGGGCGGACATCGACCGGGTGGACCTGCGGCCGAAGGACGGGGTGGCGAAGGTGACGTGCAAGAACCGCTACGAGGTGCAGGTGGACTTCCAGACCGGCCGGGTGGTGCAGGCGGCGTACCGGCGGAGCGACCTGATCGAGAGCCTGCACGACGGGTCGTGGTTCAGCGACGCGGCCAAGCTGTGGGTGTTCCTGCCGGCGGCGGTGGTGGTGCTCGGCCTGTGGCTGACGGGGATGTACCTGTTCGCTCTGCCGCTGTGGGTGAAGTGGCGGCGGAAGCGATGACTGTTCGCGGCGAGCCGGGAGCGGGCTTGGCGAGCCGGGAGCGTGAGCGACCGGAGGGGTGGAATCCTCCGGTC